>NZ_VIOG01000003.1:0-245471 GCF_009708045.1 Corynebacterium hiratae
TGGTCGCGCAGCTTGCCTGGCTGGCCGCAGTCCGGGCACGCGCCGCTAACGGCTACGGGCGTGGCCTCAATGATGGTCAGTGGTCCGGCATCAGCGGCACCGGTGATGGCAAGTCCGATTTCCGCGGCACGGCAGTTGAAAATAGGGGAGCAAACTTGTAAGCGCTAGCGTGCGGGTTTGCTAATATGACGTGGAGCACTTTTGTGCGGAAATGTCATCGCGCTTCTTTGGGGGCTATAGAACCACAAAGGGGCACACTAATCCTAAAGGATAGTTATGCAATTTGAAGCAGTTTCCAGACCTTTGCAAGAGATACTTATAGTGGGTCAGCATGTGATACCTCGTTATCAACGCCGATATGCTTGGGACGAGCTTAATATTGAAGAATTCTGGAATGACCTTAGGAGCAACCAGCAGGGCCACTTCCTCGGAAGTATGGTCGTATGTGGGCCGCGGTCAGGCGAGATGGAGATTATCGACGGGCAACAGCGAATTACGACAGCACTAATCTTGCTCTCTGTATTGCGCGACGAATATATCCGACTCGAGGAAACAGCGCTTGTTGGTGGTATCGAACCACTAATAAAGTACGTTGACCTTAATGGTAAAGAACGATTCCGCCTCGAAAATCGGGACAGTTCTGCGAACGATAGGTTGGTAGAGTCGGTTCTCACTCCCGAAAAGAAACGTCAGTACCCAAATGGACAGTACCTTGACTCGCTTGAAGTTGCGGCTAGGAATAAGTTTGAGGCGCTCATTCATGCTCAACAGGAGAGGACGGGCGACTCGGTTTCAGTACTAAACGAAATGCGAGACTCTTTGGTGAAGGCAGAGGCTGTTTATGTGTGGGCTGATAGTAGGCGTGATGCCTTTGGGGTATTTGAGACTCTAAACGATCGCGGGCAAAGTCTAACGGTTGTTGACTTGGTTAAGAACACAATTTTATCACGGCTAGCTGAGCGAGCCGATCGGGGGGATGACAAAATGTGGGCGAAAGCGATTGACCTTGTTGAGCAGTCGGAGCTTGACAATATTGACTTAAATCAATTCTTGTATTATCACTGGAATTCAATTGCGCAGAATGGCGCTGTAGCGGGCGAGCCTGTGGAAGAAAAGAAAATCCGACGTTCGGTTGAGGAATTCTTGGAAGGGGGAACATGCTCGGAAGAGTCTGCGAAATTCTTCCTTGAAGAGTTTTTGCGATCCGCCTACATTTTTGAAGCCTTAGGTAAGACTTTGACCACCGGTGGGGCAGCGGAACCGTGGAAAGAGCTATCGGAAGGGGTGGGTTGGCACCAACAAAAATTCGATAAAATAGCGTGGGCGCTTTATGGGGTTCTGGTTTCTGGAGCCGCTCAACCATTTATGTTACTTCTGGCACTAATGCGAAAGTACCTCGAGAAAGATGGTTGGATGAAAAGCGCTGATTTGATTGCTTTTCTCCAAGAGATTAAGAATTACCAATTCCGATGGTCGATTGCGGGTAAAGGATCAACTTCGACGCACAGGCGCTTGTATCGCAAAGCTGCTACCATGGTTTACCTTGCTGAAAATGCTGGAGATCTACGCGCCGCGATGCAGGAGTTTCAAATTGGCGCCTCGAAGAAAGGGGCGACAGACCACCAGTTCAAAGCAGGTCTAGGGAAGTTAGTTTACTCTAATTCTCGTAGAAAAGATGTTCATAAGATCCGGTACATTCTTCGAGAAATTGAAACAAATAAGTCGGTAAGAACTCTTGATTTTTCAAAGCTGCAGACGATTGAGCACATTGAACCTCAAGCTAACAAATCCGAGAATACTCCTCGAAATAGTTGGGTATTCAAACTTGGCAACCTGATGCTATTGCCTGGTGAGGTGAACAGTACGCTTCCTAATGGTTTTGCAGATAAAGCGCCAATTCTGGCGAAATATACTGGTGCTCATGACAATGTTCTTCTTCAAGCAGTATCGGATGGCGCGTGGGGAAATGAGTTAGCTGGAAAGCGGCAAGAAGCTATTGAGGACTATGCATGCGTAATTTGGCCGAAGGCAAAAGAGATTGATTGATAGAGTTGAAACAAGATCGTTTCGCTCGCCAGTTACTAGGTTTTGATACCCGTTGACTCGGCAATCATGCTTGCATGTAGCTCACTGTCCAGCAATGTAGGTTTTCTTTTGCCGTTCGACTGCAGCCGTAGGTTTGAGATCACCAGAGTCTGACGAAATCCCACTTAATGTTGAGTATCGCAGGCAACGTTGGAAGTGATAGCGATGGATCTCTTGATGGAATCGGGCAAAATGGGACATGATTTGGCGTAGGAGCAGCTCTACGATATATATCGTCGCTCGGCCCTCACCAAGGCTACGGGCAGGTGAGGGCCATTTTTCTAGCGAGTTTGGGAACTGGTGCCGCTATGTTGGCCCGAGTCGCTTTTTAATAGCATCACTCACATACGCAAACGGAATCCGCTCCTGCTCAATGCGCAGCCGGCCCTCGGTGAACAGAAGGCGGTAGGCGCGCTGCTCTTCGGTGGTGAGGTGGGTGAGGGTGGCAGAGCCGTCGCCGGGGTCGGGGACGGCGAGGTGTTGAAATGCGGTGACGGTGGCGGTGTCCATGAGCAGTGATTTCGTGTGGGGGAAGTGGGCGCGCACGGCGTTGAGGATGGCAAAGCCGGCGGCGTCAAGGTCGCCCCAGTAGGTGATGTCGGCGTGGTGCAGCCAGCTCAGTGCGTGGAGTTGGTGGGCGGCGGTGCCGGAACCGAGGAGGGCGATGGTGGGAGGGGAGGCGTCGGCAAGCGTGGGCAGGGCTAAGAAAGTCTGCTTGTTTTCAACGATGAGTACCCGGGGTGGGGTGTCGGGGAAGAGCTCGGCAGCGTTGGCGAGGGGGATTTCGATATCGGAGAGTGCTGGTGCGTGGTTGAGGTAGCGCAGGCGTAGGCGGGTATCGCTGCGGCGCAGGCCCAAGTCCGTGATACCGAAGGGGGCGAGGAGCGTCAGCAGCAGGCGGCGATGGTTGCCAATCCACTTGCCGTCCACGCCTTCGACCGGCACGGCGCGCTCCCACTCACCGGAATGGGGGTTTGCGCGTAGCCAGGTTAGGCACGGCCCGAGACAGCGCAGGTCATAGGAGCTTAAGTCCTTCCACTGGTTGTAGGAGCGGTGGACGGTGCGGGTGAAGTCCGGGGAGTTCGGGAAGATGGCAGCGATGTCCTGGGCGCGCTGCTGGGCTGTGGAATACTCGCGTTCCAGGCCCGCGGCGGTGGCGATGCGCGCAGCGCCGGTGAGTGCAACGCGGGTGGGCACATCGTTGGCGCCCAGGCCCGCGCGGGACCAATTGCGTGTTTCATAGATGACTTCGTCCTGGTGCGGCCAGCGCTGCCAGGCGCGGATGAAATTTTGGGTGGTGCCGATATCGCGGGCGGCGGCAGTGGCTGTTGGCGGGTGCAGGGGCCACGCCAGGTGCAGTGAATCCGGTTCGGCGAGCGCTTCGGCGAAGTGGTTGTGCAGGTACTTTGCCGCATGCGCCTGCAGGTCTTTAGGCATCCGCATCGGCGGGCTCCTCGGGGTGGGGCTGGTCGGGGTTGGGGGAGGAGAGGGTGGAGGCGTCGATAAGCGAATAGCCCGTGCGCGCCTGCGGGCGGCCGTTGATGAGGGGCTCGTCGTAGTTGACCACGATGGTGCCATCCACGTAGGGCGAGAGCGTCTGGATGAGCTTGAAGGGCGTGGCCAGAATCATGTGGAAACCAAAAGAGGTGAAGACGGACATGGCCGTGCGGGTAAAGGTGGGATCGGCACGGTCAAAGGCCTCGTCCAAGATGATGGAGCCATAGGTGGGCACGTCCTGGTCCGGCTCCGCCAGGCGGAAGCGCAGGGCCGCTGCCAGGCAGAAGAAGACGAGCTTTTGTGCTTGGCCGCCAGAGAGCGACGCGGAGTCCTGATAGGTATTGGCCGTGGTGCCGTCGGGGTAGCACTCGCGGCCGATGAAGCTGACGTGGCGGCGGGTATCCAAGACCACGTTGCGCCAGCGGATATCCTCCGGGTGGCTAGAGCCCAGGCGGCTCAAAATCTTGTCCAGGGCGTGGTAGCGCTGCAGGGCGGCATCGTGCTCATCCTCGCTGATTTCGGCCAGGCTGTGGGAGGTGGCGGCATCGAGGTCCCGCTGGAAGTCTTGGACCACTTGGCCGCGGGCATCCTTGACGTCAATGCGCAGGGTGCGCTCACCGTTGAAGGGCGAGCGCTCCAGGGACTTGTTGATGAACTCCATGCGCGTTTCAATATCGCTGCGGGCATGGCGCAGGGAGGAGGCAAGGTGGGAGAGGTTCTGGACGGTCTGGCCGTTGAGCAGCTCCAGGAAGCGGGCGCGGAAATCCGCCAGGCGGTCAGCTCGTAGGTACTTCAGCTTCTCTATGCCTTCGCCGGCGAAGCTGGCCTGCGGTTCCAGGTCGGCGGCTTCTGCTGGCCACTGGGACAGGTAAGCGTGGAGGACGGAGACGATCTTGCCGTTGGCGTCCTCGATGCGGCGCGCGGCGGTGCGGGCGGCGTCCTGCAGGTCGGCCTGGACTTCATCGCGCCGGGCATCGATGTTATCGATGGTCAGCGTGCGCTTGCCCTTGTGTAAGGCCTCCTCGACGGCTTTCGCTATGTCCTTGTCGGCGATTTCCGGAACGGTACCGATGGCGTGGCGGCGCTCGGTGGAGCGCTTCAGCTCGCCTTCGACGTCGCCGAGGTGCTTCTGTGCCTGGTTGAGCCGGGCGCGGGCGGCGTTCAGCTTTTCCTTCGCGTGCTGATGGGCGGCGGCCAAGGCCTGTGCCTCCGGGGAGGATGCCAGGGAATCGTATTGCGCTTGCAGGTCCTGCTTGCGAGCCTTCGCGGAGGCGGTGTCAATGTCCTGGAACTTCGTCTCCAGCACCTGCTGAGCCTTATCGCGCTGGGTGCGCAAGATGTCCATCTTCCGGTTGAGGTTATGGACCTGCCTGGCTGTGGCGCTGGCGGTTGCTTTGGCCTGCGTCAACTGGGAACGTAGTAGCTCAATCTTGGCGGTGTTGGTGGAACCCACTCGGTACCACGCTGTGCCGGCAAAGCGCGTGCGGTCATCCTTGATGAAACGCGTGGAGCCGTCCTTGTCCTTGGGGCGGCTTTCCAGGCCATCGCGGGTAACGGCCGGAGTTTGGGTGACCTTGTCCAGTTCGGTTACCGACTCCACGCATTCATAGTTGAAGCGGCGGGAAATGTGTTGGCGTACCCACGCCGTCATGGGGTGATCCGGGAATTCCAGCTTGTGGATGAGCTGCCGCGGGCTGCGCGCGGAGGCTGGCGCCGACGTGAACTCCGGGATGGTGCGGTACTCCAGTCGCGTGCCCACGTTGCGGGAGTTGACCCACTGGTTAATGGCTTTCCGCGCTTCCTCAGGCACGAGTAGCGTGGCGGCGAAGGCGTGCAGTAGCTTTTGGATGACCGGCTCCCAGTCCGCCTGCTGCGGGCTGATATCGATGAGCTCGCCGGCGAAGGGAAGCTCGGATTCGGCATAGCCGGTATCGCGGGCAAGTTGGGAGCGCAGCTCCACCAGGGCCTTGTCGATGTTGGTGCGCCGCGAGCTAAAAGAGCGCAGCTCGCTATCGAGCCGGGCGCAGGCGGTGGCCGCATCGCGGGCGGCCACGCCGGCTTCCTGCTGCTGGTTCGTCAGATCGGCGGAGTCGGTCTCGAAGTCGGAGAGGCGCAGCTTAGCGTTGGCCTGAAGCTCGGCGAAACCTTGCGGGCTGAGCTCATAGTGTTCAGTCCACTCGCCCACGGCAGCCGCAAGGCGCTGGAATTCTTTGGAGCGGTGTTCGATCTCTATGTCGGCGGTCTCCATTTTGGCGCGCAGGGCATCGAGCTCTCCGGCGCTGAGTTGGGAGACGGCCATCGCGGCGCGGCGCTCCGCTTCATCGAGGTGGGCGACGTCAGCCTCGAGGGATTCCACTTCCGACTGGGCTTCTACCTGCTGGGCGCTCAGCGCACGGATGCGGGAGTCCAGTTCTTCAGCCACCAGGCGGGCGCGCACGGCCGGCAGCGCTTCGCTCATGGCCTCGGCTTTGTGCTTATCTGCCTCCGCGGTTGCGCGCTGGGCATGCAGCTGGGGTAGGGGAGCGAGCGTATCAATTTGGGCCTTGACGTCTTCGACCCGCAGGTACGCCTGGCGCAGATCCTCAAATTGCTCCACGGCCTCCTCCGCTCTGGAGAAGGTCGAGGGCTTGTCCAGCATGTAGTCCCGGAAGAGCTGATCCAGGCTGGAGAGCGACTTCGCGGACTGCGTGCGGTGAAGCAGCAGCTGCCCCTCCACGTTCTTGATGCCGAGGCGTTTACGGAAGCGATCCGCAAACGTGGCATAGGTAGGTGTAAAGGACGCGCCGGGGCCCTTGTATAGGGCTTTGATCTTGCGGGTGTCCAGGCTGCGGGTGAGCAAAGGGCTGAGCTTATCGACGTCCTCATCACCCGGCACCAGCCCATACAACTTCTTGATCTGGCCGACTGAGTTCTCACCGCCGTTGAGGCGGAAGATAGCTATGAGCGTGTGCTGCTTGCCCGCGCCATTGTCGTAGGTCAGGGCAACCACCGAGTTGGTAGCGCCCTCCCGCAGGTACTCAGGGGCGATCTCACCGGTCTGCGCGTTTTCTTGCTGCCGCCAGGCACCGCGCACGTAGGAGACCAGGCTGCGCCCGTTGTGCCGGCCTAGGTCCTGCTGCGACGCCGCGTTGAACTTCAGGTGGCTCTGTGGAACCAAGACCGCCGACATCGCGTCCAGCAGCGTGGACTTGCCGGAGCCCGAACCGCCGGTGATGAGGAAACCTTTGCGCGCCACCGGGATGGAGAAGTAGCCGTGGAAGGTGCCCCAGTTGATCAGCTGAATGCGGCTGATGCGGAATTGGCCGGGGTACAGGCTGGTGTGGCTAGTCATCGGAAGCCTCCTCCTTTTCCTCGTCTACCTGCTCTTCATCGGCCTGTGCCAGGCGGGCGTATTCATCGCGGATGGCGGTGACGGTGGAGGCGTCGAAAAGCTGGCGGAGCACCGGTGAGACCTCGAAGCGCCCTTCGGTCTCGGTAGCACTCAGCAGGGAGTAGTCGTTGTGAATGCGGTTGATGGCGGCGTTGAAGCGGCGGTTGAAACCGGCCTCATCGCGGTTGTCCACCGCACGGACGTAGCCGATTCCCTCCCGGAGATCCTCCACGTCCACGATGACCCGCTCGCCGGGCAGCGCAAGCCCCAGCTCCTGGCGCAGGTTCAGCAGGATGGCGGTGTCGATGTGCTTGAGCTTGTCCGTGCGCAGCACCTGCGGGATGCTCAAGGTTTCCTCCTCCACCATCCGGGTAAACGCGAAGCCCTCGGTCTCGTCCACGACGAGTTCCAGAAACACCTCATGCAGCCGGGCGCGGAGGTTCTCCTCATCCGAGATGATGGCGGCCCACAGCACCGGTTCCTTCTGCGCGCGAATGAGCGGGCCCTGTAGAAGCTGCACTAACGCGCGCCGCGAATGGTAGGTCAGCGAGCCTTTATCGTGCTCCCACAGCGGTGGCTCGTGGGCGGAATCGACGCGGGGAGTGTGTGCGGCGGTCACTGTAGCTCCTTAACGGTGGTGTGATCGAAATACAGGGTAGGGATGTTGGCGGAGCGAACGGTGCCGTCCTCCTCGGTCCACGTGACTTTCTCACGCGACGGGCGCAGCACGGGCACCGGGTGCTGGTCGGCGATGTGCACTAAGCCCACCACGCTGGCAAGGCCCTGGGTCGGTGGATGGGCTTGCAGCACCTGGCCTACCGTGCAGGGGCCGGACTGGGCGACGGCCGAGCGTACCGCCTCGTGCAATTCTTCGAAGTCAATCTCCGATTCGCGCACCAGCTCATACAAGGTTTGCGGGTCTTCTGCGTCCGGTTGGTATGCCACCGGGGTTTCCTCCACGACTTCCCGTCCCGGGTTGGCCAGGCGAATGCGGGAGACGGAGTGAATCGACATACCGATGCGCTGCAGCGGTGTCTCCATCCGGTGAAAGGCCTTGAGCTCGGAGTTCTGTGCGGCATCGATAGCCATGCCGCGGGCTTCCCGCAGCAGCTCAATCATGCGCCGGTCCTCCGCGAACTGCTCGGAGGAGACATAGTTGCGCAGGCTGCGTGCCAGCCCCGTCATGGTCTGGTTGACCTCGAAGCTGGTGTCTTCCATATCGCGGAAGAGCCTGCGTAGCTGCTGCCGCCTGTCCGGGGGCAGTGCCTGTCCGGCTTCGCTGTCGAGGACCTCCGTGATCCACTGGTCCAACCAGGCGCTGCGCTCCCTATCCATCAAGAGGGAATAGAAGCCGCGGAAACTGCGCCCAGCGTCGGACTCCGCGATGTGGTCCACGCCGTTGAAGATCTCCTCCAGCACCTCGCCGCGGTAGCCCTCTGGATCCAAAAGCTGGCGGCGCAGTTGGTGGTTGAGGGCTTCAAGCTCGTGGCGTACCCGGGCGAAATCGCTCGGCACGGCCATGGCCATGTTCAGCACGTCTTGGACGCGTTCTTCTGCCTCCGCAGCGGTGAGCCTTTCGAACTGCCCGCGGCGGGCTTTCTCGATCTCACGGTCGATGCGGTCGCGCTCTTCCTCCAAGCTGGCCACGCGGCTGGCGATGTCTTCGTTCGTATCCCGCGCTAGCCTTTGCAGCGCGGAGCTGATTGATTCCACGCGTGACGCCGTCACCGTGGTCACCGGTGCCTCCCAGCGCTCAATGGCTTCGAGCGCGGACAGGGCCTCCTCGCTGGGCTCGAGTGTTTCGCCGTGGGAGCTCTTTCCGGACTTTCTGATGAGCCACCCGGCCTTGACCCAGTCATTGCAGTAATTCTGTGGTGTGCGCGGCATGGAAAACTCACTGGCCAACACCTCGAAATCGGTGACCATGAGCTCGTATACCTCCGCCGCCGGGCGTGCCCTAGTGCCGCGCGGGAAGTACTCCGCAATCAACGCCAGAATCACGGGCGCGTTATCCGCGGCCAGGAGCCGGATCGCGGCGGAATCGCGCATCAAACGCCGCAGCGATAGGGCGCGTGCTTCAACAGACATGTCTTGATTCTGACAGGTGCGCCGGACATGCGCAGCGAAGACTGGCTCAAATATTCGAAGCCCGCTGAAATGTGCTCAGCCCCAAATCTAGTGGCATTCGGTCATGCACGGGGTGGCTCTAACTGTTGTTGCGAGTGAACCCCTGCTTGGCAATGGTGGAGCTTCTCTTTCTGAAAGCTGCGGCGAGGGCAGGGACGTTGGGATCAAGAAAGTCGTGGACGGTGGCAGAGATGCTCTCCTTGTCATCGGTATCGCGAGTGACTCGGCCCACCTGCTGAATGACAACGCCGCGGAAGCTAGCTGGGGCGGCCAGCACAAGAGTGTCCAGTGCTGGCAGATCAATGCCTTCGCCGGCCACCTGGGACATGGCTAAAAGGACGAAATGTGGTGTGGTGGCAAGCTGTTCACGCACAGTTTGCCGTTCTGTGGCCTTCTGTCCGCCGTGGAGTTGGAGGACGGGGAAGGGGGCGTCGGCAAGCAAGGCGTTGAGGGCTGCGAGGTGTTCGCGTCTTTTCACCAGGACGAGGACAGTGTGTTCGTCCTGCGCTGCTTGTGAGATGACATCGGCGATGAGTTGGTTGCGGTGCTCATCTGCCGCCAGGGCGGTGTCGAGGTCGGGCCAGAACAGGTAAGGAGCATCGTAGGTGAACTCCGTGTTGTGGACTACATACTTGCGTTGCCCAGGGCGTTCGAGTTCGACGGTATGGCGGATAGGGCCGCAAATGAGGGGAAGTAACTTATCAAGACCGTCGGATCGGTACGGTGTCGCGGTCATGCCGAGCATAAAACGGACGTTGAGGTGTGCGAGGACGTTGGTTAAACCCGCAGCCCCGACCCGGTGGCATTCGTCAACGATGATGTGGCCGTAGCCGGAGAGAAAGTCAGTCTTGGAATCGCTGCGGCTGATGGACTGAGCTGTGACAATGTCTACCACGCCGCTGAGCTTCTTCTTAGCGCCCGAGTATTGCCCAACGTGGACGTCTGGAAGAAACTGTTTGAGGGCTTTGTGCCATTGGGTAGCAAGCTCCCTCGATGGGACGATAACTGCCGTGGGCACTGAACGCTGGGCGATGATTGCACACGCCATGACGGTCTTACCAGTGCCGGGAGGAGCAATGAGCATTCCAGACTTGTGTTTGAGCATCTGTGTGACGGCGGAATGCTGGTAGGGGCGTAGTTCGCCGGCAAATGACGCATCGATGCGCAGGGGCTTGGGCGTATGGCCACGACGTGTGGCGGTATATCCTGCAGTCTTCAGGATATCGAGGACGTCATCGAGCGTGCCGCGGTCGAGCGTGAGGATCTGGTCCTTCTCATCAAAGCGCACGATGATCCGTGGAGTTCCGAAGGTGGAGAAACGCTGGGCCTGCTTGATATAGAACTGCGGGTTAGCAATAGCACCGAGGTGCCGCAGAGCCGAACGGGTGGTGGCGTCGACGCCCGATAAAACGACGTGGACGTGCGAATCGTGCGTGACGTGGACTTTCCCAGAAGCCTTGAGCCTCTTTAGTTCTGCGCGGGTTGGGGCCTGGGGAAGGGATGTCTCGGGATCGGGCTGAAGCTCAGCGTAGATTCTCTTGAGTTCGGCGAGCCTGGATTTCTTCGTCCTAGCCAGGGCATCGAATTGGTCAGGAAATGCTTGGAACTCACTGTCGACGAAGACCGTTGTGCCTTCGGATCGATGGTGGCCAGCCAATGGGAGGGCAATCAGATTGCCGAAACCGCGGCCTTTCGCCGGCAGCGTGTCTTGGGACGGGAAGAAACGGTCGAAACTGGAGAAGTAGGAATCCGGGCTAGCTTTGGCAAGAAGTCCGATGCCCACGGAACGGGCGAGGCTGGCGGGAATAGGTTCGTCGAAGAATACCCAGACGTGAGCGCCGTTCCCTGAGCGTGAAACTTCTATGAGCGGATCGAGTCCATGGTTCTTACATTCTTCGGCGTAGGCGCACGCAGCTTGCTTGAAGTCGTCATCGTCGAAATCGCAGACCAACAGCCGGCAGCTATCATCTGTGCACAGTGGATAAAGTCCAACGTGGAAGCGGTTGTCCCGGCGCAAATGCCCTTCGATCACCTTTGGTGTTAAGGGTTTCAGGTCTGGGTTTCTTCGGTCATAGTAGCCATTGCTGGCCGGGTACCAGGCCTTCTTCCCGGCAGTATTCTTGGCTACTGCGTAGACGTCTGTCCTTCCCGCGAAGTAATCCATGAAGAGCGCAATCTTCTCCTCCGGCGAGCGCCTTTCAGAACGAACGTTTGTCGGCGGCGGTGTGTCTGCGGAATTAGGGCGTGAGGGAGCATGACCGAGGGCCTGCAGCAGCTGGGCTACCTGGGACTCCAATTCGCTAACGCGAGTTTCAAGCGCTTGGAGGCGTTCCTGTTCAGTCATGGCGGGTGTTCCTTGTACGTCGGAACTAGTTTATATGACGGCATGCGGCTAAAAGCCTTGTCGGCGTGTCATTGTATTGCTTAGACTTAATCGCACGACGAGCCGGTCACCGGAACGTTGTCGCCTGGAGCCGCGCAGGCTCCAGAGCTTTTTCTAGAGGGCCTCTGGGGCCGCAGTTATAGGGCGCGTACTTCAACAGTCTTGTCTTGACTCTGACAGGTCCGCTAGATATACGCAGGAAGTGGAGTAATTGGGGTGGCCTCTAGCCATTCGTGCGCAACTCTGTTGTCCTTAAGAAGAGTCTCACTGACAGGTGAAAGGCGCTTCAGATGTAAGTGTCATGCTGGGAAAGGCGCTGATGGCTTCCTCTACGCAGATTCTCCATGAGTGCTAATCTCTGAGATAAGCAGGCACTGATTACTGAAGGACAAAGGAGGGATCAAATTGACAAAGTCAACCGTTTCAAAGCCTGACAACATTAATACTTCTGTAGCTCAGGTACAGAACATGGATGAGGAAGACCGCCGCCGCTACGTCGAGTACTTAGGGCGGGAGATTGCCAATTGGTCCGCGGATCTTAACCGCCGTCTAGCTTGACCGTTTATCCCGACGAAGAGGAAGTCCTTATCGTCGGGGAATTGGCTTGTGGATTCCCTCCCCAAATTCGTGATTCCAATCAGTTTAAAGCAAATGTAAACCGGCCGGCGACCACTGTTCTTGGGAGAGACGCGTTTCCAACCGCCTGGGAGAAAGCTGCAGCACTTTTGCATTCTTTTTGCACCACGCAAAGTCTTTTTGATGGTAACAAGCGGACTGGCTGGGCGGCTTGCTGGTTGTTTCTCAGGCTGAACTTGGCAGTAGGTCCCCTGCTTGGAAAAGTTGATGCAGATGCCTCTGAGCAACTTGTGGAAAGAATAGTTAGTGAAAAAGTTGGCGTTCCTGAAATCGCAGATGCTTTGCGGTCCCTGGTGGCGCCTTTTCTAGGGAACGCCGGTAATCTACCTTCAGGGTTTAGCGTAATTAAAATAACGGATGCAGGGGAAGACTATTTCGTAGGGGTTGGAAAGACTCCTGACGGAACTCGCTTTATTTACCTGTATCTCGCGCTGAGCCAGAGTACCCCTATTGAAATGGTGCTTACTCCCGATCAAGCCCGCGAAGCAGCTGAAGAATTGCTCCAATTTGCCGATAGCCCTCTAGAGAAAAAGAGAATAAAGTTTAAAGCTCGAGCAATTCAGGCGCACTTAGATGTGCATGACTGGTCTAGGTATATCTAGGCAGTTTTGAAGTACTAGAGGTACTAGAACAAGCGCAAGCTAGCTTATGTGCCAGTCGTGACCAGCTCCTTGAGGGCGTCGAGAGCCGCACGGGAGGCAGTGCCGTAGCGCTCGCGAAGGAAGCGGTGGGTGGCGTCGGGGTTGTCGAGTGACACGGATGTCTCGCTGAGGTTGTGCAGCTCCGATTCGCCGGCATCGGTCTTTTCCACCGACCAGAAGCTTTCCGGGCGCAGGCCCAGTTCGCTGGAGCGCTCAAGCACGCTGAAGGCGTGGGAGGCAAAGATGAGCTGCGCGCCGTTGACGTTGATGCTGGGCTCGCGGAAGGCGTGGATGATGAAGTCGAGCAGCGCTGGGCGCAGGGCGGAATCCAGCTCATCAGCCACTAGGATCCCACCGCGGCGCAGCGTATCCAGCACCAGGGGAGCGGTGGCCATCCAATTCTGCGTGCCGCCAGATTCATCGGTCAGCTTCAGCGCGTAGTAGGAGTCACCGGCTTTGTGCTCCACGATGATGGAGTGCAGCAGGGACTCGATCTCTGCATCGGAGTAAGCCTGGAACTCGTCTGGTCGGGGGATGCTGCCGGCGCTGCGGCTGAGCGCATCAATGACCGGGCGCATCTGGCGGAAGACGTGCTCGGGGATGTGGTCCTGGTTCAGCCGCACGGAGTGGATTCCCGAATCGGCCGCGCGCAGCAGCGCGGCAGCCTCATGCAGGTGCAGCTTGCCCTCACGGATAAGGGTGGTGATGCGGGAGGCAGTGCTCATGGAGGTATGGCCGTGCGGCAGGTAAGCCACGTCGTGCACCAGGGCGCTAGCCAGCGGGGCGAGGACGGGGTGCTCATCACGCAGTCCAGCGGACAGGAGCAGCTCGGTGTCATCGATGGGGCCGAGCTTGGCGACGTCCCCTTCATCCATAAAGGACTTAGTCCACTGCACCTCCTCGCCGCGGGTCCGCACGAAGCAGGGGCTCCAGCGGGTCGAGGGCACGCGGCTGAGCCACTCGGCATGCACGCCGGTAAAGCTCCACTGGAAGCCGTAGAGGTAGCGCACGCCGTCGAGTTCGAACTCCAGCTCAAAAGTGCTGGGCAGTCGCTGTGTGCGGGGGTTGAGGCGGTACGGGGCGTGGGGGAGTTGGTTAGGTGGGGCGTCGGCAAGCCAGGCGGTGGCGGAGGACTCGATGGCGAGCAGCGCGAAAGCGAGGGCGTTGAGGATGCTGCTCTTGCCGGAAGCGGTGGGGCCGATGAGTACGGAGATGGGATCGCTAACCTGCGCCCAACCCGTTTTCGGGGCGGTGGAGTGCTGCCAGTCGTGGTAGAGCGTGAGCGTTTGGGTGGCGCGGATGCTGCGGAAGTTGGACACGCTAAAGGAAAGGAGCCTCATGATCACGAGACTACAAGCTCACAGATTCTTCATCAGACAATTCTGTCCTAGGTTCGGGCGCTGAGATTTCGTTCTCGCCCCATGCCTTACCTCAGCCGGCGCTGGTAGCGTTTTATTGCATACCGCAGCAAGCAACCACAGGAGGTCACGTCCTATGGGTGGGGATACTACTGAGCTGCTCGTATGTTTCGGGTTAGTGATTGTCATGGCTCTTTATTGGACCTATTACATCCGGGGCGTGCGAAAAACTCCCAGGTCGGAAAGATGGTACGACTCAGCCGATGCGGAAGGCGCCGAAAGTGATGGTGTGCTCTTCATTTATCCCTACGGCACGCTCATCATGGGCGCTGCCGGTGCCACAGGGCTGGTCGCAAATATGAACCTCCCAGAGTCCGCCGAAACGGTGCTGCTTGCCCCGATCATGGCAGCTTTCGTCATCGGAGTCATTGGTTTTACAGGCGCGTTCGGGATTCCGCTTCCGTGGCCATTTGTTCCGCGTTGGGTCGTCGACATTCGCAAAGCAAAACGTGCTCGGAGACGCGAGCGCAGGCAAGCTAGGAAAATGAAAAAGAAAGAATAGGCCTGGTAACTGACGCAGAGGCCGAAGCCAGTATGTAGTGGGTCTAGGACTGAGTGGCGTCAGTTTTGTAGGTGAAAGTAGCGGCGATGCACGCTAGGCTTTTGGCATGAAGTATCGGAACGTTCAGATCAGCTCCGTCGCGGCGCTTGTCATGAGCCTGTTAGGCGCGGCGTTCTTTGCTTTGGGGCGGGTCATATTTGATGTCGGCGGCTGGCTCGCATTCTTTACCCTTCCGGCCGGCGGCATCGTGGTCCTTGCGCTGTTAGTTTTGTGGCTCATCCCCGTACGTACCCCGATGGAAGATGAAGAGGGCGGAACGTACAAGGCCTTCGGGTGGCGCGAGTCGTGGGCATTCATTGCTGTGACCGTGTTCCTCTTCCTGGCCGGCTTCTTTTTGGTCGATTACGGCGATACCGACGAGAGCGTGAAATCCGCCTTCACCCAGATTGTCGGTCGGTGGGCCTTAGACCTGTCCTCGATACTCTTTTGGCTCAGTGTTTTCGGGGTGATCGCCTCCTACGTTATCGGGGTCGTTGTTTCGGTGAAGGGGCAGAAGGCCGCTGACGAAGACCATGCGCAGAGTTCCGGCCCGGAAGACCTGGACGAGGCAAACCTAGGCGAGGATATCGGCCAGGACGAGCCCTAAATTGCCGTTTTCTGGGCCTGCCGATTAATGTTGCTGGGAGCGGATTCGCTGCCGTACGTGGCGCGCCGGCTGCGCGCTGGTGTGGGTCGCGTGGGTAGGGAATACGCGGGGCTATAGCTCAGTCGGTTAGAGCTACGGACTCATAATCCGTTGGTCCCGGGTTCGAGCCCCGGTGGCCCCACAATTTAGAGCTTCTATGCTCTCCTTTAAGCAGGTGTTTCGCGCTCGATCCAACATTGAGATGTTCACATGTCTTGGGCCTGTTGTACTCTTAGCGGGAAGTGGAAGGAGGGCAAGCATGGAGCAATTTACGGCGCGGCAAATAGCCGAATGGTTTGTAGCGTGGGCTGATGAAACTGATGATGCTGACATTACGCAGCTCAAACTTCAAAAGCTTCTCTACTACGCCAAAGGGATGCATATGCGCTCTTCCGATGGCTTGCCGCTTTTTCCTGAACGAATGGAAGCCTGGGCTCATGGTCCAGTAGTCGTGGACGTATACCATGACGTTAAGCACTACGGAAAGCTTCCTATAGACCCCGATGAGTTCGTCTCGGATGATTTCGACTGGGATGATTACCGCGACGTTGAGCAGGACTTGATTGAGGTATGGGATAAGTATGGCCCCTACTCTGCATGGGCTCTGCGGAATAAAACCCACACCGAGTCGCCGTGGAAAAAGAACTTCGTGGAGGGCAAACGCGGGTTAGAAATAACTGATGCCGATCTGAAGAACTACTTCTGCTAGCTGTGGGCACGAAAAGTAAACGACGGGGGAGTAGGCCAACCAGAGGGGTGAGGAGCGCTCCAGACTCAAGCGTCGTGGATGCTCTTCGTAGCTCGCGGGCTGACTATCCGCTCCTGTCAACGCGATTCCTGCAGCAGGGGTGGGGCTTCGAAGAACTAGATGATTCAATGCGCGCAGAGTTTCTGGAAAAGTGGCGCAAGCGGTCAGTGCTTTCATGGAAAGAGCTGGCACAGCACCCCAGGCACGGACTCGGCTCAGAGTTTATTCCGGCAAGCGCTATCAAGCCTCAGATTCCGCGGCAATTTCAGGATGTGGAGAAATTCCGGGTTTACCGTCACAAAGGGAATCTTCCTTTCGCGGGCTGGAAAGACGGGGAAGTGTTTTATGTCATTTGGATTGAGAAAGCCTACAACGAGCTCTACGTGCATTAGCTCATTTTCTGAGCCTTAGCGGTCCGCCAGCTAGGCGGCGCATTGCAAGGAATAGCTCCTCAATGCGAGAGATTGCTTAGCACCCGATACGATGACCACCATGAGCGTTGTCGAGATGGACCCCTTGATCGAGTCACTGTACTACTGGTCCGACATCATAGGTGTCCTCCTCATGGGCATCATCGGTGGCACCATGGCCCGGCAGCGCGGCTATGACATCGTGGGCTTCTTCTTCATCGCGATGTTCTCCTCCCTCGGCGGCGGCATGATCCGTGACGTGCTCATTAACCGCGGCACCGTCGCCGCGATGAGCCAGCCGGAGTATCTCTACCTCGCATTCACCGGCGCCATTATCGCCCGCTTCGTCTACTTCAAGGGCAAGACGTGGGACTACGTGCAGTCGCATGGTGATGCGGTGGTCTCGGCCCTATGGGCGTCGACAGGCGCGCTCAAAGCCATCGCCTATGGCCTGCCCCTGATTCCCTGCATCATGATGGGTGTGTTCACGGCTACGGGCGGATCCATGATCCGTGACATCGCCATGGGGCGCGAGCCCGCCGTCTTTGGAGATAACACCCCCACCGTGATCCCCGCGGTGGCCTGCGCGCTGGTGGTCTTGGGTGCAGACTCGGCCGGCTACTTGGCGTGGGGGGTTATTCTCGGGCCGGTGGTGTCCTTTGTCCTCACCATGCTGGGAATCTGGGCGGGCTGGCGCGTGCCTGCACGCCAGGAGTGGGCGCCGGTCAATGACACCGCGGCCTACGTCATGGTCATGGCGCGCAAGGCGGAAAGCAAGGGGCGTGCCGTGGGGCGTCGCCTAGAGCCCACGAAGCTTCGCTCCTGGCGTCACAACCAGATGGAAAAGGCCCTGCAACGCCGCATCGAGCGCGAAGTCCGAGCCGGTAAGCGCCGTGCGGAAGCCGCCATCGATGCCTCCGAGTTCCTCGACTCCTTCAACGAGGAAGTCGCAGAGATGTCGGAGATGATGGAGCCGGCCGTTGCGGAAGCGGAGTCCTCCGACTTTGGCGTGGACCTAAGCGGTGACTCCTACGAGGAACAGAGCGCTGAGGGGCCAACGCCGCGCGAGCTTTTGGATCGCATCTTGGCCGATGATCAGCTCACCGATGAATTGGTGGAAAGACTCATGCGCCGATATGAAAAAAGAGATGATTAGAACCTGAGAAATGCTTTAATCTAGTGATGAAAGTGAGGTGATGGACGCGTGACGTCGAGGCGTTCTTTTCTGGGCATGCTCGCGGCGCTGGCGGTGTCGGGCGTTGCGGCCCCCACGCTGGCGGGCTGCGGAACGGAACCGGAGCGCATGGATACCTCGGGAATGAATCTCATTACTACCGATATCTCGGAGCCACAGCGCTCCCTCATCCCGGCCGATTCCAACGACGTGCCAGGCCAAACCATCATCAACCTGGTGTACTCGGGGCTGATGTACCTGGATAAGGACGGCGGCGCCCATTACGACATGGCGGAATCCGTCACGCAGGTCGATGACACCACCTTTGACGTGCAGATTCGTGAAGACGCGGTGTTCTCCGATGGCTCGAAGGTCAGCGCGCAGGACTTCGTCGATACGTGGAATACCGCGGTGCGCCAGTCCCTGCTTTCCGCACATCACTTTGCGCCGATTCTCGGTTTCAATGAAGGCAGGAAGGAGATGCGCGGGCTGACGGTGACGGGGGAGAAGTCCTTCCGCATTGAGCTCTCTCGCCCCACGGCGGGCTTTATTGAGCGCTTGGGTTATTCCGTCTTTTTCCCCATGCGCTCTGCGGATCAGGACAAGCTGAGTGAGCGCGGCACGGACCCGATTGGCAGCGGGCCATACCTGTTGGCCTCGTGGGAACGTGAGAAGGCGTTGACCCTCGTGCCGAACCCGCGTTATAAAGGGCCGCGACACCCGCAGAATGAGGGCATTAAGTTCGTCGTGTATTCCTCGGAGGAGCAGGCCTACGAGGATCTTGTGGCGGGCCGGCTGGACGTGCTGACGCGCATCCCGTCAGAGAAACTCGGAAGTTTCGAAAAGGAACTAGGCGCGCGAGCTCTTACTAAGCCCGGCGGTTCGATAGTGGAGATCACCATCCCCGCCAACGATGCCAATTTCCGCGGCGAGGCTGGCCGCCTGCGCCGCCGGGCCCTGTCCATGGCGGTAGACCGAGAAAAGATTGCGCGGGACATCTTCGACGACAGGGTGACTCCTGCCAACGGTTTCGTAGCGCCGCTCTTCGGCACCCTGCCACCCACCCCGGAGGGCGCTGGCGTGCTGACCTACCAGCCGGATAGAGCCCGCGAGCTGTGGGCGCAGGCGGAGAAGCTCGATCCATTTGAGGGGACGTTCAGCATCGCGTTTAACGCCGATGGCGGCCACAAGACGTGGGTCGATGCGGTGGCTCAGCAGGTGACGGATACCCTCGGTGTGCTCGCCGAAAGCAAGGAATTTGGGACCTTGAAGGAATTGCGTCGAGAGGTCACAGCGCGGCACATTACCGGTGCTTTCAGGACGATTTGGCAGGCGGAATTTCCGGATGAGTCGACCTTCCTGGTGCCGCTGTTTGCCTCCTATTCCTCAGAAAACGAGTCAGGTTTTCGCAGCACCGAATACGACAAGTTGCTGAGGAAGGTAGGCCAGGCGAAGGACCGGGAGGAGGCCCAGGAGTACTACTTGCAGGCCCAGGAGCTGTTGCTGGAAAAGATGCCGGCGATTCCGCTGTGGACGACTAAGGCATTCAGCGCCTACGGCAAGGACATCATCCCTGCTGGCTACACGTGGAAGCCCACTCCGAACTACTATCTCATCCACCGCGCTTGAGATTCCAAGGGTTCTGTCAGGCTGTAGGACTAGGCTTGGCGCAATGCTGAAGTATTACTTTTTCGCCATTTGGCAGGCCTTCGTTGACCATGGTTTGCCACTGCTAGGAATGCTGTTGTTGGCGATTCTCATCCCGCGCATCGGCCGCTTGGCGGTGCGGGTCATTGAGTCCCGCCTCGATGAAAACCAAGAGTCCACCAAGGCGCGCTTGGCGCTGGCCGGCGCGCTGGTCTATGTGGCACAGGCGGTGGCGTACTTCCTGCTCGTGTTGGCGGCGCTGGCCAACGTTGGAGTGCCTCCCCTGGGCGCGGCCATCCCGGCAACCGTGGTCTCGGCTGCCGTCGGTTTCGGCGCACAGTCGATCATCGGTGATTTCCTCGCCGGTTTCTTTATCCTCTCGGAAAAGCAGTTCGGTGTGGGTGACTATGTCAGCTTCGACGGCGTGACCGGCGTGGAGGGCACCGTCGTATCGCTGACCTTGCGCACAACGACGGTGCGTACGCCGACCGGTGAAGTTGTCATGGTGCCGAACGGTTCGGCGGGCGTGGTCACAAATTACTCGCAAGAGTGGTCGCGCGCGGTGGTGGATATTGCCATCCCGGTCCATGAGGGCGATTCCGTGCAGGATCTGACCGAACAGGTAGAGAAGATTTCACAACGCGCCATCGATACCCCGGACATCCGCGCGGACGTGGCTGGTGAGCTCGACGTTCTGCCCGCTACTGGGTTGGTTGCTCCCACGGTGGCCGGCCAGCCATGGCAGGTGAAGTACCGCGTCTTGGTGCAGGTCAACCCCGCACGCCAGTGGGCGGTGGAGCGCGCGATCCGCTCGGCGCTGCTTTCTTCCTTCTGGGATCTGTACAAGCTGCCTAACGCCGAAAACGTCGCGGGTGAAGTCCTGGAGGTGCTGGGCGGCGCGGTGGATGCCGATGCCCCCACTACCGTCATGCCGGCGGCAGGCGCTAACACCGAGTCGAGACAAGAGAGCTCGGCGTCCGAGACGGAAGCTATCGCCGCTGACGCTGTCGCTGACGCGGCCGCCGAAGCGCAAGACAGCAAGGATGACGGTCCAGGGCGCCCGGCCTATTCGGCCGAACCCGACGACGAGGAAGAGGATGATTACGGCCGCGGTATCTGGCGCGCGGATAAACCGGAGAACAAGTGGGACTCCTTCTGGACGCTTGGCGGGCGCGTGCGCCGCTCCACCACAGGGCTTATCGCCGGGCTCGGCGCGATCAGTGTACTGCTGTTAGCGTCCGCCAACCCAGACGGCGTGGAGAATGCCGGGTGGCTATCACCCTCGCGCTGGATGGGACAATCAGAGACAACGTCCGAGTCCACTCAGCCCTCCGAACCTTCGCCAACGCCACAAACCGCGCCGCAGGACGAGCCTTCCTATGTCTCCACGCCCGAGGAGCCGGCGGAAAGCGTACAGGGCACAGTCACTGATAGCGCCCCGGACAGTGAGGCCACCTACGCACCTGCGAATCCAGGGGAACCGACAACCCAAACACCAGCGGAGGAAGGGGTCTCCGAAACTCCCGCGCCCACTGAGGGCGCACAGGCTACCGCTACTGAAGGGGCCTCGGAGCCTTCCGCCGAGATGTAGACCCGAAGGGGGCCGAGAGGCGCTGCACAGAGAGAGGTGAGAGAGACGCTTGGAGAGGGCGCACGAGAGATATGAGTGATAGGGAAGTGCAGCGGCGTAATGCGCTACACCTTATGTATCGGCCCATCGCCACCGATCGTTAACGCAAGCAAGCTAGCTCACAACTCCCGCGCCCGGCCTATAGGTCAGCGCATGTGCCTGCCTTACGGGCGAGCCCGGCCTGAGTACATCATCCACGCGCAGCCAGTGCATCTGCGCCTCCTCGCGGCTCAGCGTGACGAAGCAATAGCCGTGGCTATCCAGCTCGACGTGATGGCACTGCGGGTTGGCCTGGCGTAGCACCTGTTCGGCGAGGCGGGAGACAGTATTGCCCGCGCGCAGGTTGAGCGCCTCGTTGATATTGGGCGCCGATACGGACCCACACACCATCTCCGCGGCGACAACTTCCTCGCCCTTGCTAATCGTATGCGCCCATTCGGTGTGGATATCGCCGGTGAGAAACAGGGCGTGGGCAGGGGAGGCGCGGAGGGCGTCGATAAGCGCGCGGCGTTCTGCGGAGTAACCATCCCACTGGTCCCCGTTGACGGGAATCCCTGTGATGTTCTTCGTCAGGGCGGCGGCCACCTGCGCGGTCAGCGAATTCTCCTGCAGTGACACCAGATTCAGCGGGGCAAACATCACCGAATTCCCCAGCAGATTCCACGTGGCCTGCGAGGTTTCAATCTTTCCCAGCAGCCAGTCATACTGCTCCGAGCCCAGCATGCTCCGGCCCTCTTTCATAAACGCCACTGGGTTCCACGGCGTCTGCTGGTCGCGGTAGGTGCGCAGGTCCATCATGGTCAGCTCCGCCAAATCGCCGAAGGTCAGTGAGCGGTACAGATGCCCGGCGTCGGAAGGCGCGGTGGCGCGCACGGGCATCCACTCGAAGTAGGCGCGCATGGCCGCCGTTTGGCGTTCCTGCCAGCTTCCTTCCGTGGCGGGGTCGTGGTTCTCCGCGCCGCCGGCCCAGTTATCGTTGGCTGTTTCATGGTCATCCCACACGACGATCCACGGCAGAGCGGCATGCGCTGCCTGCAGGTCGGGGTCGGTGCGGTAGCGCCCGTAACGCGTGCGGTAATCCGCCAGCGTGGTGATCTCGTGCGCTGGGTGGTGCAGGCGCACCGGCCCAAACCCGGAGTACTCGCCGGTGGCGTACTCGTAGATGTAATCGCCTAAGAACACCATGTAATCCAGCTGCCCGGAGTGCGCGCGCTGGGCAATGTCCGCGTAAGCGCTGAAGAAGCCCGACTCCCAGTTCGCGCAGGAGGCGACCCCAAACGTGAGCTGCTCCGGCGAGGCAGTGGCCGCGGGTGCGGTCTTGGTCCGCCCGATGGGGGAGGAGACTCCATCGACGAGGAAGCGATAATAATACTCGGTGTCCGGCTGCAGGCCGTGCGGGTCCACGTGGACGGTATGGTCACGGCTTGCGGAGGCAACCACAGAGCCGCGCTTGACGACGTCCCTCATCTCCCCATCCGCTGCCACCTCCCACTCCACGGTGACCGAAGGGCCTACGCCGCTGCCCGGCAGTGCCTCCTCTGTGGGCGTGATGCGCGTCCAGAGGATGACCGAATCCGGAATCGGATCGCCGGATGCCACTCCGTGCACGAAGGGCAGCGTGCCCGCGGGCGGCTCTACTAGCCCGAGGGAGGAGGTGGACGTGGGATCGGCTGCCGAGGCTGAAGAGGCGACGAGGGAGGCGGCGGTGGCTGTGGCTAATCCAGAGGCATGGAGGAGGCGGCGACGAGTTAGAGAGCGGCGCATGGCTCTACGGTTTCTCCGCTTTGGCGGTGTCGCAACTCGGGGACAGAGAATTCGCCCGTCGGTCAGGTGTGGTTTTCCGTGGCTTCACGTGTGCTTTACCCCTTGGGGTGGAGCAATTTCTTGCGGGGTGAGTTACGGGCTATAACTTATGCTTATGAAGAAGTTCTCTCGTGCGGTTCTCGCCGCCTCTGTCTCTGTTTCTCTCTCCCTGTCCGTTGTCGTCCCCGCTCAGGCGGAGACCGGCGCATCCTACGAGGAGGCCCCCACCGCGGTTTCCTCTCCGTCTGATACCGGCGACCTCGAGTCCGGCCTGTCTTCGGAGCTGGATGTTGAATCCTCCAGCAAGGAGCTGGGCTCCTCCACCGAAGGCACTGGCTCCTCCAGCAAGGAGGAAGATGACGCCGAATTCGAGCAGTCTTCCCAGGGCGAGAGGCTTGCCTTGGGCCTGGGTGTTAGCGCAGCGCTTCTCGCGGCCATCGCCGGCGGCGTGTTCTGGGCCGTGCAGCAGGGCATCATCCCGAACCCGCTGCCGGGCGTAATTCCTTCGCCGAAGGCACAGGAGCCCGCACCGGCTCCTGCCCCGGCACCTGCACCTGCTCCGGCCCCTGCCCCTGCGCCCGCACCGCAGCCAGCTCCTGCGCCGGCTCCCGCACCTGCACCTGCCCCTGCCCCGGCACCTGCCCCCGCACCGAAGCCGGCACCGGCTCCGGCCTACTACTCTCGCTGCGCCGATGTGTGGAACGCGCTGGGCCGCCCCATCTACCCGAGTGACCCGGGCTTCCGTTCCAAGTTTGACCGCGATGGTGATGGCGTAGGCTGCGAGCGCGATCCTCGTTAAGCTGGAGCGCATGAGCGCTTTTTCTTCTCTTGAATCCTGGCCCGTCGATACCGTTGCCGGTGCCTTGCTGCGCCGCGGTGAGGTAGTAGAACAGGTCGGTGATGTCTCCCGCCGCTTCCCGGTGGCGTCTGTGACCAAGATGGTGGCCGCCTATGGGGTGATGGTGGCAGTAGAGGAGGGCGCTGTGGAGCTGGATCAGGCAGCCGGTCCTGAAGGCTCCACGCTGCGACACCTGTTGGCCCATGCCTCGGGGGTGGGCTTTGATACACGCGAGCCTCAAAAACCGGTGGGCGAGCGCCGTATCTACTCCTCGGCGGGCTATGAGTGGGCCGCCGAGGTAGTCGAGTCTGCTACCGAGATTCCTTTTGTTGACTACCTTGCGGAAGGCGTGTGCGCTCCGCTGGGCATGCAGGCCACCACCCTGGAAGGCTCGGCCGGGCACGGGCTGGTCTCTAGCGTGGAGGACCTCGCCGCCTTTGCCGCCGAGGTGTACGCGCCGCGTTTGCTGGATTCCTCCACCGTGGAAGACATGCGCAGCGTCCAGTTCCCGGGGCTGCGCGGGATTGTGCCGGGCTACGGCAGCTTCAAGGACTGCACGTGGGGGCTGGGCTTTGAAATCCACGGCGAAAAGAAGCAATGGATGGGCGGCTTGCCGGCCGATGCCGTGGGGCATTTCGGCATGAGCGGAACCTACCTGTGGGTGGCCGGTGAGTGGGCGATGGTTGCGCTCACGGACCGCGACTTCGGAGACTGGTGCAAGCCGCTGTGGGCGGAGACCAATACGGCGATCTGGGAGGAATGCCAGGCGCGCTAGTCGTAGCCGCGGTGAAGAAATCGAGCGTCGTAGCGGCGCACCGACAGGCGCCACAACGGGGGTAGTGGGGCACCTGTGGCGACCGCACGCAGATGATGCTCGTGAGTGTTTGTGTGACACATGTGATTAATGGGGTGAATTTTCGGGCGAAAGTCTCAACCTGATATTGAGGCAGCGGGGGCTTAAGTGCAGGTTGAGGGTTGTTGTGGCCTAAGTGGCAGGGGAAAATCGTGGGCACACAACGACGCACCGAGTGGCCACATACCGTGGCCACACCAATCGGTGTTCGCGCCTCGGCGCGAGTGGCGTGATGAAGACAAGTTCGTAGGGGAAGACGAAGCTCGTCTTGCGTCGGCGCATGCCGGCGTGCCATCACTCGCACGTCAAAGGAGTTTAAGGAGTGAATCAACGCGTTCACCCGCAGGTAGCCGGTGCAACCGCGCCGGCCCCTTCAGCCAGCCCACTTGGCAGCCCAGCGGATACGTGGCCCAACCGCGCCTGCGGTGAGGTCTGCACCGCCGTGCTGCAGATCTCGGGCATGCCGCGCAGCCTGCGCCCGGCCATTGAGCGCGCCATGGCTCGCTGTATTCGCAGCGAAAGCGAATTCATCGTCCCCGGCGATGACCCGCTGACCGCCCAATGGTGCACCCGCTGGCGCCGGGACCCGCTGTGGGACGTTGTCGGCATAAAAGCCGACAACGCAGGCTGCACCGGAATCGGTTGCCAGCAAGTGCTCACCGGAACGCCCAGCGAATTGGAAGCGCTGGGCCGCGCGGTGGAGATGCTGGCGGGGGAGTACGGTTTTCGGGGCGTCGTCAAGCGCGCCGTCTAAGTCGGTGAAGACCTAGTCCGCGAAGGGATCGAAGATGCGCTCCGGCAGGTCCGCCACGGAGTCAATGATTCGCGTCGGGCGGAAAGGATAGCGCTCGATGATGCGGTCATCGCTGATGCCGGAGCGCACCAGGATGCTGCGCATGCCCGCCTCGAGGCCTGACTTGACGTCGGTATCCATGCGGTCACCGATCATGACGGTGTTCTCCGAGTGTGCGCCGATGTTGTTTAAGGCGCTGCGCATCATGACCGGGTTCGGCTTGCCCACGTAGTAGGGCTCGCGGTTGGTCGCCGCGGTGATGAGTGCGGCAACAGCACCCGTGGCTGGAAGCACGCCCTGCGGGGCCGGGCCCGTGACGTCCGGGTTAGTGGCAATGAAGCGCGCGCCGTTGCGGATGAGATTGATGGCCGTGGTGATGGCTTCAAAAGAATAGGTGCGGGTCTCACCCAAGACCACGAAATCGGCTTCCCGGTCGTTGAGAATCCAGCCGGCCTCGTGCAGGGCGGTGGTCAGCCCAGACTCGCCCACGACGTAGGCCGTGGACAGCCCCGCCTGGTTGGAGAGGAAGGCCGCGGTGGCCGTCGCTGAGGTCCAGATGCGCTCGGCCGGGATATCCAGTCCTGTGTTCTGAAGGCGTGCTGACAGGTCCCGCGGAGTGGACATCGAGTTATTGGTCAGCACCATGTACTCGATGTTGTTGTCCTTCAGCGCCTGGATGAATTTATCTGCGCCGGGAATCATCTCCCCTTCCTTGATGAGGACGCCGTCCATGTCAGAGAGGTAAGAAATCACGAGTGTTCCTCCACGTAGTCAGCAAGTTCGCCCACCGTGGTTACGGAGAGCATGGTTTCTTCATTAAGGCGGACCCCGCAGGCTTCCTCGAGGCGCACGGCTAATTCGATGCGCTCGAGTGATTCAACCCCCAGGTCCTCCAGCTTTGCTTCGCGCTCTAGTCCTTCCTCCACGCCGGTCACCTTCGTGATGAGGCGGGTGAGCTCGCTATAGGCGTCGCCGGCGGGTGCAGAGTCTTGCTCTTGTGCCGGCGCGGAGCCGAAACGGGCTTGGAGTTGCGCTGAAAGGTCATTAGCCATGGGGCCCAGTCTAGTATTGAAATGTCATGGTTTTTCGAGCACGTTCCTCCGCCGTCGCGCGCAGCTGGTCGCGCCGGGTTCGCCCCCGCATGCGCGCCATCGAGCACGCCGTCCACAACGAGCTGCATGATCTCACGACTGAACCGGGCCTGACTGCGGTGAGCGGCTCGGGCTTCGTCGACAACGACGGCGTGCGCGTGGCGTGGTACGAGGTGGGCCCGGAGGACGCGGAGGTCACCGCGGTCTTCATCCACGGCTATTGCCTGTCTGCTGAGAGCTTCTATTCCCAGGTCAACGACGTGCGCCGCAACTATCCCACGGTGCGCTGCCTGCTTGTCGACGTTCGCGGCCACGGCCAATCCACCCACGTCGCCCCCGCGCAGTGCACGGTTCGGGGCGCTGCCGACGATGTGCTGGCCGTCATCGCTGAGCGTGCCGCCGAGGGGCCCTTGGTGCTGCTTGGGCACTCGATGGGCGGAATGATTGCGCTTAACCTGCTGCGCCGCGCACCGCGCCAGATCTTTGACCGCGTTGAGGGGATGGCGCTGGTAGCCACCTCGATGCAGCGCTTTGCGGCCGAAGGCGTGGCTCGCATCTTGGAATCGAAGACCCTCGGCGCGGTCTACCACGCGTGCTTGAAGCTGCCCCGTCGGCTCAACCGGGTGCGCTTTGAGGTAGCGGCTGTCATCGCCCCGGCTTTCGCGGCGCTGCTGCAGGGCTTTCCACAAATGGACAAGCTGCAATTCCACGTGGCGATGCTGCTGGATACGCCGATGTCGAGCTATGCGGGCTTCTTCGATGACTTGGTGGAGCACTCCGAGTTCGGCGCAACGGCCCGGCTGCGTAGCGTGCCGGGGGAAATCGTGGTGGGCCAGCATGACATCGTGACCCCGCACCGCCAATCGGAGGTGATTGCCCGCCACTGGCCGGGCTCCACCCTGACCGTCGTCGACGGTGCTGGCCACATGGTCATCTTGGAAGAACCGAGCGAGGTGTCCAAGGCTTTGGGGCGGGTGCTCGATCGCGTGCTCGATGGCGACTAAGCCGCGCTAATGCTGGCTAAGTCCTTTGTCGACGGCGGCAGGGCCTTTTGTTGGTGGTGGCTGAGCCTCCTGTGGTGGTCGAACTGCCCGTTCTGCCAAAGTTAGAGCCTCGGATTCAAGATCTGGCTCGAACTTTGGCAACAACGACGCCTGGCCCCTGGGTTTAGGCAAGAAGAATGCCCCTCCTACCCACAATGGGGCAGAAGGGGCCGGAGGGCTTGGGGCTGTTAAGCCCTAAGCCTTAATCCTCATCAGCCTTAGTCCTCGTCGGAGGACGTAGAGATGGTGGCGGTCGGGTCGTCGAGCTTCAGCTCGCGAGCTGCCTTCTCGACGGTGCTGCGCTCCACCTTACCCTCGCGGGCCAGGCCCTCGAGGACGGCGACGACGATGGACTCGGCGTCGATGTTGAAGTAGCGGCGAGCGCCTTCGCGGGTATCGGAGAATCCGAAGCCATCTGCGCCCAGGACGATGTAGTCGCCCGGGACGTAGGGGCGAATCTGCTCCTGCAGGTCCGTAGCGAAGTCGGAGACACCGACGAACGGTCCCTCGAAGCCCTTGAGCTGGGTGGTGGCGAAGGCCTCAGTCGGGGCTTCACCCTTGCGCAGGGCCTCCTGGTTGCGGGCAGCGCCATCGCGGGCCAGGTTGACCCAGGACGTGACGGAGAACAGCGAAGCCTTGACATCGAAGTCCTCAGCCAGGATCTCCTGGGCGCGCAGGGCCTCGTACATACCCACACCGGAGGCCAGGATGTTGGCCGGGATGGAGCCGGACTCGGCGGTGTTGTAGTGGTAGATGCCCTTGTGCAGGCCCTCGACGTCGAGGTTCTCCGGCTCAGCAGGCTGCTTGACCGGCTCGTTGTACACGGTGATGTAGTACATGATCGGCTCGTTGTCCTCGCCGTACATGCGCTCAATACCGCGCGGAACCAGGTGAGCGATCTCGTAGCCGAAGGCCGGGTCGTAGACCTCCACGGCCGGGTTGGTCGACGCCAAGATCGGGGAGTGGCCGTCCATGTGCTGCAGGCCCTCACCGGTCAGGGTGGTGCGGCCGGCGGTCGCACCGATGATGAAGCCGCGGCCCAGCTGGTCGGCAGCAGCCCAGAAGGCATCGCCGGTGCGCTGGAAACCGAACATCGAGTAGAAGATGTACAGCGGAATCATCGCCTCGCCCTGGGTGGCGTAGGAGGTAGCAGCCGCGGTGAAGGAGGCTGCGGCACCGGCCTCGGAAATGCCCTCGTGCAGAATCTGACCATCCGTGGCCTCGCGGTAGGAGAGCATGAGGTCGTGGTCCACCGGGACGTAATTCTGGCCACGCGGGTTCCAGATCTTGAGAGTCGGGAACCAAGAGTCCATACCGAAGGTGCGGGCCTCATCCGGAATGATCGGCACGACGCGCTTGCCTAGCTCCTTGTCGCGCATGAGCTCCTTGAAGGTACGCACCAGCGCCATGGTGGTGGCGACGTCCTGCTTGCCGGAACCCTTGCGCACCGAGCGCAGCTTGGACAGATCCGGGGTGGTCAGCGTCTCGAAGTTCTCGCGGCGCTCCGGCAGGAAGCCGCCCAGCTCTTTACGACGCTCCAGCATGTACTTGATCTCCGGGGCGTCCTTACCCGGGTGGTAGTACGGCGGCAGGTACGGATCTGCTTCGAGCTGCTCGTCGCTGATCGGGATGCCCTGCTTGTCGCGGAAGAGCTTCAGATCCTCCAGCGTCAGCTTCTTCATCTGGTGGGTAGCGTTGCGGCCCTCGAAGTTGTGGCCCAAGCCGTAGCCCTTAATGGTGTGGGCCAGGATGACCGTCGGGCGGCCGGTGCCCGCGTAGCTCAACGCCTTGTCGTATGCGGCGTAGATCTTGCGGTAGTCGTGGCCACCGCGGCGCAGTGCCCAAATCTCATCATCGGACATGTCCTCCACCAGCTTGAGCGTGCGCTCATCGCGGCCGAAGAAGTGCTCGCGCACGTAGGCGCCGTCGTTAGCCTTGAAGGTCTGGTAGTCACCATCAGACGTGGTGTTCATGATGTTGACCAGGGCGCCGTCCTTGTCGGCTTCCAGCAGCTTGTCCCAGCCGCGGCCCCAGACAATCTTGATGACGGACCAGCCGGCACCGCGGAAGAAGGACTCCAGCTCCTGAATGATCTGGGTGTTACCGCGCACCGGACCATCGAGACGCTGCAGGTTACAGTTCACCACGAAGGTCAGGTTATCCAGCTCATAGAGGGAAGCCATCTGCAGCAGACCACGGGACTCCGGCTCATCCATTTCGCCGTCGCCGAGGAAGGCCCAGACATGCTGCTTGGAGGTGTCCTTGATGCCGCGGGTCTCCAGGTACTTATTGAAGCGTGCCTGGTAGATGGCGTTGATGGGGCCCAGGCCCATGGACACGGTGGGGAACTCCCAGAAGTCCGGCATCAGGCGTGGGTGCGGGTAGGACGGAAGACCATTGCCCTCGCCGCGGGAGTGCTCCTGGCGGAAGCCATCGAGGTCTTCCTCGCTCAGGCGGCCCTCCATGAAGGCGCGGGCGTAGACACCCGGGGAGGCGTGGCCCTGGAAGAAGACCTGGTCGCCGCCGGAGGGATCATCCTTGCCCTTGAAGAAGTGGTTCAGGCCCACCTCATACAGCGGGGCAGCGCCTGCGTAGGTGGAGATGTGGCCACCGACGCCGATGCCCGGGCGCTGTGCGCGGTGCACCATGATGGCCGCGTTCCAGCGGATCCAGCGGCGGTAGCGCTTCTCCAACTCCTCATCGCCCGGGAACTCTGGCTCCAGGGAGGTGGGGATGGTGTTAACAAAATCCGAGGACGTCAGCGACGGCAACGGCACGCGCTTGGCGGTAGCGCGCTCAAGAAGGCGCAGCATGAGGTAGCGGGCGCGCTCCGGATCGGAAGAATCTAGAAGACCGTCGAGGGAGTCCATCCACTCGCGGGTCTCCTCGGGGTCGGAGTCATGCAGGTATGCTGCCACGCCATCGCGAACGATGGGAAAGTTGGAGTCGCCGTTGTGGGCGTCCAAGTCGGCCATTAAATCCTCCTGGGTCGTAGTACACAGATCTTGCTCTAGGATACGCGCCCCTTTCGCGGTGGGTCACTCGGAGGCCCCCACGGGTGGTTTTAAGGGGGAAAATGTCCACTTCTGGGGAGGAACGGGGGAGGTTTGACGCGAAAAAGTGCACCGTAGCCGTTAAAATACTCTGCATGACATCAACTACTTCATCGGAAGGAACTCAACGAGTGACGGGATTTGCAGCCAAGCTCGGCATCGAGGAGGGCCAGATTGCCCTAGAACTTGGTTGGGACGAAGACTGTGACTCCACGATTTCTGAGTCCATCGAGGACGTGTTGGGGGAGGACTTCCTCGAGGAAGAGACCGACGAGTTGTGCGACCTCGTGCTGCTGTGGTGGCGCGCGGAGGACGGCGACTTGGTCGATGGGCTGGTGGATGCCACCCGTCCCTTGGGCGATTCCGGCCGCATCTGGCTGCTGACCCCAGGAGCTGGAAAGCCAGGCAACTTGGAGCCAGGCGAGATCTCCGAATCTGCACAATTGGCCGGCCTCGTACAGACCAAGGCCGAGCGCCTCGGCGAGTGGCAGGGGTCCTGCCTCGTGGCCCGCGGCTACACCAAGAAGCCCTAAGGAATAATCGCAGGATGTACCTGCTCACGCGGGATTCGCAGCGGCGAATCACACCCCGATTTGTTGCTGCGGGTGCCTATGGGCTAATCTTGGTCGAGCACACCAAGTGCACTGCGGCTTTAGCTCAGCTGGAAGAGCAACTGGTTTACACCCAGTAGGTCGGGGGTTCGATCCCCTCAGGCCGCACCAAATGAAACCCCTTTCCGTTAAGTCGGAGAGGGGTTTGTCGTGCTCGGAGGGCGCCCGCGGGTGCCCTAGGGTGAAGGCCGCTTTGGTGGTCGGTGTAGATGTGGACTGCTCCGTCTGCTTTGAGTTGGGTGTGTTGGCGTTCGGGGTTTGGTCGGTAGTGCTGATGCGGGCGTAGCCGATGATTTGGCCGGCAATGCCCGTGGAGTGTTCGGTTGGGGTATACCTCAAAAGGGCACCACTCGCCCCAATCCGATATTCGCTCCCCTCTACGAATGAACGGATGCCTAACGGTGCTCCATGTACAAGTGGAACTAATACTTACGAAAATGACTTAGGCCACAAAAGCATGACCAGTGTTTATGCAGATGAATAATCATTGTTGGCAAATGGTTATTGACTGCATTTTTCATTAGTCATAGGTTTGAGGTAAGCCGGTGACGAGCCGGGCATCTTGGAAATCTGGAAAAGGGGTCATCATGTTCAAAAAAGGGCTGGCGTGCGTGAGCGCTACGGCATTGTTCGCGCTGAGTTCGACATTTTCAGTGCAAGCTGAAGGTGACATTGATGCGTAAACAGAAAAGCACAGCCTACTGGTGGAGCGTTACTGTCGTTGTAGTGCTGTTCATCGCAACGCTTGTAATCAATTATCTAGCAGGATTAAGTGCTGATGAATCATACTTTGGAGCACATTGGTGGCATCGTCTGGCATGGGTTACGCCACTGTTGTTCTTGGCTTCTTTGATTTGGGCCTGGTTCGAGCACAGGAAGGTGCATCGGTATCCGCATTGACCCATATTTAGTAGCGTCGGGCGTGAATGAGAAGGAAGCCTTTGCGCTTGGGCGAAAGATGCTTTTTGCTCTAGTAGGGAGTGTCGATCGGGCCTAACCCCCGACGCGTCTACTTTCCGGGGTCAGGCCTATGTCTTCGTCCCAGTTGGGAACGCAGTTCTCAGCGGTGCAGCCAGCGGCTTCAAGAATACTGTCGGAAATCTCGGAAATCTCGGTTTCGGTCGCTTCTCGCGTCCACGCAATCGCGTTCATGATCGGTCCCCTTTGGGGGCCGAGGCTAGAAGCGTTCCTGGCCGCGCTCACGGATCTTCTCGTAGAAGTCCGGCTTGGCGGAGCCATAGCGCGAGCGGGAGCGGCGGGAAGCCTGCGTGGCAGCCGTCGGCGTCGAAGTCGGGGCAGCAGACTCCGTAGCATCAGGGTGTTTGTTGGAGGTCTCCTCGTGGTCAAGCTCTAAGGCCTCAGTGGCCGCGGTCGTATCGGGGGAGCCGGCACTAGTGGCGGCCGCAGTGGCCTTAGCCATCAGAGCCTCTTCCTCACGGGCGCGGCGGCGCTCCCGAATCTCGGACCACACGAAATACGCAAAGCCCAGCGGCGCCATCACGCCGAAGGCAATCCACTGGTAGCCGTAGGAGAGGTGGTTGCCGCGGTCCAGCTTCGGCACCGGCAGCGCATGCAGCTCACCTGGCTGATCGGGGGAGAGTTGGAGGTAGTCGTGGGCGAGGGGGACGTCGACAAGCTCTGCGATCTGCCCCGTATTGATGGAGTAGACCTGTGTGTAGCCCTGCTCCTCAATGGGGGCGGAGGTGTGCTCGCGCTCGTTGTAGCGCGCCATGCCCACGATGGTCACCTTCTCCGAGGGGGCCGGATCGATGTGGGGAACGGAATTGCCCTCATCCGTGGGTACCCAACCGCGGTTGACCAGGAAAGTCTCGCCGGAGTCGGTCTCAAAGGGAACCAGCGACTGGAAGCCCGGAGCGGACTCCACCGGGCGCAGGCGCAGCAGCACCTCATCCTCGGGAAGATAGTGGCCGGTCAGCTCCGCGCGTTCCCACTCCTTGCGCAGGGAGCCATCGGCGGAAAAGACCTCGGTAACCGGCTGGGGGTCGGCCTCGTAGGCCTCCTCAATGAGGTGGTTGCGCTCCACAATCTGGTCGTCTTTATTCAGCTGCCACGGTGCGAGCACCGTGAAAGACAAATAGGAAAAGGCGACGATAAAGATGAGAAAGAGCACCCACCCAGGCTTGAGGAATGTCTTGAGCATGATGATCAGTCTAGTAGCCGCAAAAGATTATCTAGCCGTGGTTCGTCTTAATCCACTCGAGCAGACCTGGAACGGCGGCGTCGATCTCTTCGCGGGTGCGGGCGAAGTCCTCCTCCGTGCCGTAGAACGGATCCTCCACGATGGCGTCCTCCGGAGAATTCGGGTCGAAACTGCGCATGAGGCGCACCTTGTCCTTCGGGATGCCGCGCTCGATAAGGGCATCGCGGTGGCCGGTATCCATGGCCACGAACAGGTCCGCGTCCATGTGCTCCGGACCCAGCTGGGCGGCCTGGTGGCCAGCGCCATCGTGCCCGCCGCGGCGCAGCTCAGCCACAGCGCGCTCGTCTGCGCCCTGGCCCACGTGCCAGCCGCCGAGGCCGCAGGAGTCCACGCGGGCGAGGAGATCGAGCATGTCGGTCTCCATGGCATCACGGGTAATGATTTCCGCCATTGGTGAGCGGCAAATATTGCCCGTGCACACGAAGACGATGTGGAGCTGGTTGTCGTTCTCCGGAGGCGTCATGCAAAGGCTCCTTAAGCTAGAGGGGGCGCTGACGAACGAAAGCTAGGATATAGCAGCGACGCGACTGACGTGAAACCTGAAGCCGTATAAGGAGCAAACGAGATGGCAGAACACACGACCGTTGGCGAGATTCGCCGCGTTATCCACGAGGCCTACCCGCCGCAGCTCGCTGAGTCCTGGGATGCAGTCGGCCTGGTGTGCGGTGACCCCGCGGACGAGGTGCGCACCGTGGCCTTCGCGTTGGACTGCACCCAGGAGGTGGCAGACAAGGCCGTGGAGCTCGGCGCGCAGATGCTTGTGGTGCATCACCCGCTGCTGCTTCGCGGGGTGACCTCGGTGGCGGCGGATACCCCGAAGGGCAAGGTCATTCACACTCTTATCCGCAACGGTGTGGCCCTCCTGGCCGCGCACACCAACGCGGATAAAGCGCGCCCGGGTGTCAACGACAAGCTGGCCGAACTCGTCGGCATCACGCCCGGCCGCCCCATCGTCCCTGTCGAGCCCTATGAGAACCTCGACGAGGCGCTGGGCCTGGGGCGCGTGGGTGAGCTTGAGCAACCAATGACGCTGCGCGAATTCACCCAGCGCGTGGCCGATGCCCTCCCAGAAACCGAGTGGGGAGTGCGTGCGGCCGGTGATCCGGAGCGCGTGGTGAAGCGCGTGGCCGTCTCCAGTGGCTCGGGTGACTCCTTCCTGGACCAAGCAGCAGCGCTCGGCGTGGACGTCTACGTCACCTCCGATCTGCGCCACCACCCGGTAGATGAACATCTGCGCGCTGCGCACCTGGCCCAACCTGAAGGCCCAGCCGTGGTGGACACCGCTCACTGGGCCAGCGAGTTTCCCTGGACCACCCAGGCGCGCGATATTGTGGAGAACGCATTGCGCGTGAACACCGAGATCATCGATGTCCGCACCGACCCATGGACGATTTCTGCGCATAAGGAGAACTAAATGAAACTGTCACAGGATCTGCAGAGCATCTTGCTGGAGCTGGCGACCCTGGAGCGCTCCCAGGCGCACGGTGGAACCCCCACCATCCCGGAGCAAGAGGAATACGAGAAGGCACAGGCCGCACACGCCCGGCTTCTCGACGCCTCCGGCTCCGCCCAGCTCGCCGTCGACGATATGGAGATGGAGATCCTGCGCATCCAGGCCGACGAGCGCAAGCTGCGCCAGCGCGAGCGCGACGATAAGGCCCAGCTCGGTGCCGCGACCGACCCGGAGACCCGCAAGGACTTGGAACACGATCTCTATGCGGCTAAGTCCCGCATCGCGGATCTCATGAGCGAGCTGCAAGAAGCCCACAACGAAATTCACGCCCTGCGTGCCAACCTGGATGTCCACGGCGCGAAGGTCTCCGATTCCGAGCGCAAGCTCGAAGTGCTCAAGCGCGCGGCCGAAGCCGCCCAGGAGGCCGCGGCGAACCGACCGGATCCGCAGGTGCGCATCGGCGAGCTGCGCGAGCAGCTGCCCGCGGACATCGTGGCGGAGTACGAGACCGTGCGTGAAGAAAACGGTGTGGGTGCCGCTGCCTTCACCGGGCGCGGCTGCGGCGGTTGCTTCATCATTCTGCCGCCGGCCGAGCAGAACGCGGTGCGCAACGCGGCGGCCGACGAGGTCCCGCAGTGCAGTGACTGCGGCTCCTACCTGGTACGCCCGGCCTCATGAAGCTCGTCATCTTCGCTGACGGCGGCTCCCGCGGCAACCCCGGGATCGCCGGTTCTGGCACTGCAGTCTACAACGAGGACCGCTCGCAGCTGCTTAGGGAAATCGCCTACGTCGTGGGGCAGAAGTCCACTAATAACGTGGCCGAATACCACGGCCTGCTGCGCGGCCTCGAGGCCGCGGTGGAACTGGGCGCGGACGAGGTGGAGTTTTACATGGACTCCAAGCTCGTGGTGGAGCAGATGAACGGGCGCTGGAAGATCAAGCATCCGGACATGCAGAAGCTCGCCATCGAGGCGCGCCGCCTGCTCAACCAGATTCCGCGTTTTAGCCTCGAGTGGGTACCGCGCGCCAAGAACTCGGTGGCCGATGAGCTCTCCAACGTCGCTATGGACGCCGCCGCGAAGGGCGAGCCCGTGGGCATCCTCGATATGGGGGCCGGCGACGCCGCTGAAGCCGGCGCTGCGGTCGATGCGGCGGGCGGTGTAGAACCTGGCGGGGAGGCGGGGGAGGCGTCGCCAAGCGCGGCGTCATCGACCGCGGCCGACTGGCGCCCTGAGTGTGGCCCGGCCACCCGCTTCATCCTGCTGCGCCACGGGCAGACAGCGATGTCCGCCGCCAAGCAGTATTCCGGGCGGGCGAACCCCGAGCTCACCGAGCTGGGCAAGAAGCAGGCGCTCGCCGCCGCGCAAGCCCTGATGGATACCCACATCGATGCCGTGGTGTGCTCGCCACTGCGCCGCTGCCAGCAAACGGCCGCGGCCGTGGTGGAGGGCCGGGACCTGCGGGTGGAGACCGTTGAGGACCTCATCGAAGTGGACTTCGGGCGCTGGGAAGGCAAGACCTTTGCCGAGGCCGACGCCGCCGACCCCGAGCTCCACGCGCGTTGGCTGAATGATACGTCCGTGGCCTGCCCGGGTGGGGAGTCCCTGCGCGCCGTGCACCGTCGTGTCAGCGCCGCCCGCCGCGAGCTGCAGCAGCGCTATGCGGGGCAAACCGTGCTCGTAGTCTCCCACGTCAACCCCATCAAGTCCTTCGTGCGCCAAGCGCTCGACTCTGGACCGCAGACACCCAACCACCTGTTCCTGGAGCTGGCTTCGCTGAGCGAAGTTGAGTTCTTCGATGGCGGTAGCACCCTGCATCGATTTAACGATGTGGGGCATCTGGGGGCGCTGCGATAAACTAACAGGCGCGAATGAGCCGACCGGGTAAACGCGTTCCGTCGAACCGGCCCCTTTCTGGGGCTAGGCGCGGGCCGAGGAAAGTCCGGACTCCACAGAGCACGGTGGTTGCTAACAGCAACCCGGGGTGACCCGCGGGAAAGTGCAACAGAAAGTAGACCGCCGCGCCTTTCGCTTCGCTTCGGTGTGGCGATAGGCAAGCGGTAAGGGTGAAAGGGTGCGGTAAGAGCGCACCAGCACCGTCAGCGATGGCGGTGGCTGGGTAAACCCCACTGGGAGCAAGGCATCACGGCCCGCTGGAAAGCGGGCCCGATCAGGCGTTAGTAGGCTGCTCGTCGAAGCCTGAAGGTAGCTGCTTGAGCCAACTGGCAACGGTTGGCCTGGATGGATGTTTACCACCGCGCCTTGGTGCGCGGCACAGAATCCGGCTTATAGGTTGGCTCATTCGCGCCCATATCTTTATTTTTTGGAACAATGGGGCGGCATGAAGCTGTATGCCGCGCCCTTGGACTTTCGGCCCATCGCCGAGGAATTCTCCGTTCCCACCGACTTCCCAGGAGAAGTCACCGCGCAGGCCGCGTCCGCGCAGGATCGTTACGCCGAGCAGCGCCGCGATGCCCGCGACATCCCGCTGGTGACTATTGATCCGGCCGGCTCCATGGACTTGGACCAGGCCGTCTTCATCGAAGCCCGCGATGGTGGCTACCGCGTGCTGTACGCCATCGCGGATGTCGCCGCTTTCATCGAACCGGGCTCCGAGCTGGAGACCGAATCCCTCACGCGCGGGCAAACCATCTACCTGCCCGATGAGCCGGCGCGGCTGCATCCGGCGGAGCTGTCTGAGGATAGGGCCTCGCTGCTTGCCGACGTCGACCGCCCCGCCGTCCTCTGGACCTTCGACCTCGACACCGCGGGTGAGGTGGAGGACTTCTCGGTGGAGCGCGCACTCGTGCGCAGCCGCGCCCGGCTGGATTACGACCAGGCCCATGCGGACCTGGAGAATGGTACGCTGCATTCCTCTATCGCCCTGCTGCCGGAGGTGGGCAAGCTGCGCCAGGCTTCCTCGCTGCGCCGCGAGGCGATCAACCTGCGCCTTCCCTCGCAGCGCGTATCCGAGACGAATGATGCGGAGAAGGGGCACTACGAGCTGGTGATGGAGCCGCGCCATGAGGTGATGGACTATAACTCCGAAATCTCGTTGCTTACCGGCATGTGTGCCGGGCGCCTCATGGAAGAACACGGAATGGGGTTCCTGCGCACGCTGTCCGCGGCCACGCCGGAAGCTGAGGCAACGTTTCGCACCGAGGCTGAGGCTCTGGGCTTTGAGTTGGGGGAGAGCAGCATTTCGGAATTCCTCCATTCCGTGGACGCGGATTCACCGCGTGGCATGGCGGTGATGCGCGAGGCCCAGCGCCTTTTGCGCGGGGCGGACTACGTGTGGCTGGAGGACGGTGAGGCGGACGTGCACGCGGGAATCGGCGGATACTATGCGCACGTGACCGCCCCGCTGCGCCGCCTCATCGACCGATTTGCCACGGAGGTGTGCTTGGCGCTGAGCGGTGGCTATGAGGTGCCGGAGTGGGTACGCGAGCGCGCCGGGGATGTCATTTCCACGATGCGCTCGACCTCGCAGCTGGCCTCCCAAGTGGATAAGGCGTGTCTCAACCTGACAGAGGCTACGGTCTTGGCGCCGTGGGTCGGCACCAATTTTGAAGCCGTAGTTGTCGACGGCGGAGAAAAGCGCGAGAAAGCGCGCCTCGTCGTGTTGGATCCGCCGGTGATTGGAGTGGCCGTGGGGCAACCGCCCACCGGCAGCGAGACCACCGTCTCGCTGGTTAAGGCCGATGTTGCCGAGCGCGACGTGCTCTTTGCGTGGCCGGCGGATTAATCCTCGGTAATGGCGGGGGCACCGGCCGATAGGGGGACGACAAGCAGGCCGTCCTCGGCGAGGTCGGCCGCGAAATTCGGGGCCTTGGTGCTTGGCACGTAGGCGATGACCGCGGTTGAAGTCCCGGCGTGGGCGGAGCGCGCGGCGACGGCGCCGCGGGCGGTGGCCAGTTGTGCGAGTTTTTCCGCAGAGTTGAAGCCATAGACCGTGGCCAAGGCCGACTGCGATTGGGTCAGCAGCGGGAAGAGCTCGGTGCCGCGGCGTGAGCGCAAGGCGCGGGCAATTCCCTCGGCTCGCTCGGTTTCTTCCGAGTAGAAAGTCAGCCATGCTGTGGCTTGGTCGATGGTGGGCTGGTTTTCGGGGCCGTGCACCTTGTGGACGGCGGCGAGCCACTCGAGGACACGCTGGGGCGCATCCGGCAGGAGGCGCAGCGATGCAGTGCCGAAGGCGCGGCAGGCGGCGTCAATGAAACGCTCGCGGGCGCGGATTTCGGCAACAGCCTCAGCGGAATCGAAGTCACCGGGGACGGCGAGGGCAAAAGCAGCAATGTCCTTGTTGACCACGTGCGGTGCCTGGGTGACGGAACCGTCGGCGTAGTCGATGATGGTAATGGAGTCACCCGCGCCACGCAGTGCGGCGGAGTGGCGGGCGCGCAGCGCAGGGAAGCGGGCGAAGGTGCCGACAGCTTGGGAGCATACCTCTGCGATCCGGGCGCGAAGAGGAGCATCGTGCAGATCGTCCGCGCCGCCGAGCAAGGCCAAAGCGGTTGCGATATCAATGGCTGCGGCGGCGCCAAGCCCGGCCGAATCTGGGATGTCGTTGACCACGGTGATGTCGGCGCCGGCGGTCTCGCGGGTGAGGAGCTGGCGGTTGATCATGGTGTAGATGATGCCGCCGAGGCGCGCTGCGATGGCGCCCTCGGGCGCTGGGGGCTCGATGGGCTGGCCTTCGGAATCGACGCCGGGCTGCTGTTCCGCGGCGAGGGAGGAGACTTTCTCTAGCGAAATCTGGTCCTCAACGGTCTCGCCGTTGGTGTGCTCGAGGCGAACGTTGACGATGCCATCGGTGCGAGGGCTCACGGCTACTGCAGCGCGGAGATCAGCAAGGCCCATGATCGTGATGCCGCCGTAGTGGTCGATGTGCTCGCCGATGAGTGCCCAGGTGGCTGGGGCGCTGGCGACATGCGCCGGCTCGGCGCCGATGTTGTCGCTGTGCGCGGCGCGAACGCGGTCGACGGCCGGGGTCGAAGGGGCAGTCCACAGGGGCATCGGGAAGGTTCTCCTTTGCTGGTGGCGAGATCCTGCCTGTAAACGGGGCAGGAGTGAGGTGACCTATCTATTCTAACGGGCGTAGTCGATGGGCGGTCTGTAGTGTGGGGTGCACTGATCGAGTACCTGAAAGAATGGAGAAAACAATGGCCGAGGCTGATAACAAGTGGTTCTACGACCCGTCCACCGGTGAGGTGACCCAGGGCAAGGTGTCTGGTTGGGAGAACCGCATGGGCCCCTATGATTCCCGCGAGGAAGCCGAGCACGCCATCGAAATCGCGCAAGCCCGCACTGCTGCGGCTGATGCCGAGGACGCTGCTGAAGACGATTACTAAAGTCCTGCAGGACTCCTGCAGGACGCCCCATTGAGCGGCGGTAACTCAAAGCCAACGGCCCACCCCCTCGCGAGAAACGCGACGGAGTGGGCCGTTGAAAAGTTTGTTCCACCTGCCGGGCGTTGCAGCGCGCCCAGCGGGGAGGAATTAGCGCAGCTTCTTGCGCAGCGGCTTGAACGCAGACTTGATGGCCTTGAAGCTCTCCGAGTAGGCGTTGAGCGCTTCCAAACCGATGGCGCGCTCACGCTGGTAGAGCAGACCATAGCCAAAGGTGTCCTCGCCTCGGCGGCGCGCGGTCTCTGCCAGTTCGAGCAGCTTGTCGCGAGAGGTCACCGAATCCTGGAAGTCTCCCAAGACTGACTGCATCTGCTTGCAGGCCTTGTAGAGGCTCTTCGTCTTCAACGAGGTTGCGGAACCAGCTGCCTCCGCCGCATAGCGCAGTTTCTTTGCCGCCTTGCGCATATCGTGGAAGTACTCTTCACGTTCATGTAGCGTCAGCTCGGCATTATCCCAGTTGGAGACTGCCTTCTTGTGGCGCTTGACCAGCTTGTCATAAGCCTGCTTGAGGTGCAGGGCCATCACCGTATCAAGATCGTGGGGCTCTTCGTCCTCATCTGGCTTGGCGTGCTTCGGCTCGTAGTCCTTTGCTGACTCTTGTTCTTCAGTGGAGTCAGCGGACGCCGAATCGTCGACCGCAGAGTCTTCCGCCTCGCCGCTGGCAGAGATGCTGTCGGCGTCAGCGGGCGTGTCCTCACCGGCAACTGGCGGGTCGGAGAGGAAGGCATCCAAGGCATCGAGCAGAGCCAAGTATTGATCGGAATCAAGCGCGGCGATGACTCGACGGTGTGCTCGGCGGTAGGCGCGACCCATGTCGTGAGCAATGTGTTCGCGGGTAGCTTCATCGAGGACATCGGAATCCTCGGACGCGAGGAGGTTCTGCCAACGTTCCTCCACGACCTCGGCGTCACGGGCGACGCCCAACATGGCCGCAAGTTCCTTCAGATCTGACTCAATGCGCTCGATTTCGGGGCCCACCACAATGCCGTGGAAGGTCTGCAGGTGGCTGCGCAGTTCACGGGTAGCAACGCGCATTTGGTGAACCGAATCCCACTCATCGCGGCGAACCCGTGGATCATATTCGACGAGCTTGTCCCGGTTGGCTTTCAATGCGTCCACAACCGCTGCCGCGGGTGAGCCCGGCTCCACGTTGGACGTGGTAAGCGACGGGGGAAGCTCGACATTATTGATGGATTCACCCAATGCCGACTTCAACTTGGACGGCGAGGAAGAAACCCGAGCCCCAGAGCTAATGAGTAGGGAAGTGGCGTGCCGCAGTAGAGCGCTGCCTTCCTTGGATCCAGGGAGCTCCCCAGCGAGCTCGACTTCCCACTCACGCCAGGTGCTCTGTGAGCCACCCGGAAGGAAGGAGAAGGCGGTGACATGGTCATCACAGAACTCAGCGACCGGCTGGTCATCGGCGTTGACAAGGAGCAATTCGGTGCGGTTGTTGTCGACCTGCGCAATGGGCTCCAGCGGATGATTGCGGATCACTGAGCGAACCTGGTGGAGAAGCTCGGCGGGAACCTCGTACTTGCCATCAATTGGTTCGCCGAGTTCGGCACGAATTTCGGTGCGGCCTTCGGCACCGGGGATCTTGATGTGCCAACCGTCATCATTTCCACCGGTGCGACGGCGCAGCGTGATCTTGGCGTGGGTAAGGCGAAGGTCCTCCGTGTCGTAATAGATCGCCGACAATGATTGGTGGCGGGTTTCTGCTACTCGGGCAACCTCGTCGAGGTTGGTGAGATCAGGCGCCGGCGTGGCTTCATCCACGGCGAACTTGGCTTCGATTTCAAGGAACGTCTTCGGAGACATGTACACACCTTCGTCGGGGAGCGAAAATTTAAATAGGAGGCACAAAACCTCTACACATCCATCTAGTTTACCTAGTCATTAGAGCACTTGTGCCAGCCTTTGAGCCTGCCCTAACGAGTGAGTTGGGCCCGTCCTGCCAGCCCTGAGGAATCACCACTTAAATGAGACCTTTCCGCAGCGGAGGCCCCGGCGGACACGCCTGCTCGGCTCCCCATAGCTAAAGATATGGTGCGGGCGTTGGGAAAGAGCTGATCTACTACCGCTTCTGCGCTACGCCGACGATCTTCCACCGTTGATAAAGATTGGTGGGCAAGGACTACTGCATCATGCCTAGTTCCCGGATTGCGTGCTGTGGAAGCTGTCGCGTCTGTACTTTGTGGCCCCAGCGTGGTGTTTGCCTCATCTAAGAGCTGACCGATTCGGGTGGCAAAGGACAAAATGAAGCTTCGGCGGAAAGCTGCAACATTGCCGATCCGGCGTGCGCTTTTCGCGTGTTCTCCGTGGTGCATGTGCCACTCACACTGCCGAAGAAGTGAAGCGAAGAGGTCGGTGACATGGTGGACGTCCTCTTTAGCGCCGAAGACTGTGATGATCCCTTTGGGGTGAAGTTGCAGCACAGTGCATCCATTGCGATCCGCGATGACGCTAAGAAGTGTGGTCTTGTGCTTGATATAGGGGGCGCTGATATGAAGGCGCGTGGAAACTACGGAGCTGGGCGAAGCATCGAGAGCGCCATCGATCCGGTGTCGTTGCCGCAGACTTTGTGCCTTGGCAATGAGCGCACTGGCTTCTTCCTCGTAGGGAGTGGATTCGGCCTTCCGCAGAAGGTGGGAGATTTTGGTGCGGATTTTATCCTCCTTGCTGCCATGCGCTGACTGGGAGCTATTTCTCTCAGGCACGAGCACGTCAACGTCACGAAGTAAGGGAAGCAACATGGTTGCTTCGATGAGTCGCGTCAGTTCATCGGTGGACATGGTCATCGAAGCAGGCGGAGTGAGGCTCAACCACTCTTTGCGCAACGCAGTTGAACTAATCTGTGCGGGCACCTGGCCGGCGGCACGATAAATGAGTGGGTGGCAAAAGTTGCCCACGACGTGAAGAAGATCCTTAGGAGACCATCCTCGCTGGGCCGCTCGGATAATGAGGTCGAGTCCTCGCTCGCTCAGTGTTGCGTGGTTGGCGTTCATGGAAATCACATTCCTATCTTTGTTCGTACATCAGTTTGGATATGGGGTCATTCAAGCATGTGAAAGCGACAAGGGTTCGGAAGGTCGAAAAAATTTGCCCCCGAGATACTCTTGCCAACTGGGCCGATAGGTGACGCTGCGGGGGCAAAAGAGCAAACGCCCAGCCGCGGCTTCGGCGCGCGGCGGTAGGGTTTAAAACATGAACAGCCAACACGAATTCGTCCTTCGTACAGTTGAAGAACGCGATATCCGCTTCATTCGCCTCTGGTTCACTGACATCCTGGGGGCGTTGAAATCTGTGGTGATGAGCCCTTCCGAATTGGAATCTGCCTTCGAGGAAGGTGTTGGCTTCGATGGCTCCTCGGTGGAGGGATTCTCCCGTATTTCGGAGGCCGATACTATCGCCATGCCGGATCCCTCAACGTTTCAGATCATGCCCTTCGATAAGGAAGAGCCAGAGCTGCTGTCAGCGCGCATGTTCTGCGACATTACCCAGCCCGATGGGCACCCTTCCCTGGTGGATCCACGCCACATCCTGCGCCGGCAGGTCACAGAGGCGGCCAATGAAGGGTTCACGTGTAAGGCCTCACCGGAGATCGAGTTTTATCTCCTTGAGGATGCGCGCGATATCAACAACCTCATTGCCACCGACAACGGCGGTTACTTCGACCAAGCCACCCACGATAACGCCCCGAGTTTTCGCCGCCGGTCGATGTATGCGCTGGAATCCATGGGCATCGCTACGGAATTCAGCCACCATGAAACCTCACCCGGGCAGCAGGAGATCGACTTGCGTCATGCTGATGTGCTGTCCATGGCAGACCACATCATGACGTTCCGCTACCTCATCAAGGAGGTGGCTTCCCAGCAAGGCGTGCATGCCACATTCATGCCCAAGCCTTTCGAAGACCGCTCGGGATCGGGAATGCACACCCACCTCAGCCTGTTTGAAGGCGATTCCAACGCCTTCCACGACCCAGACGATGAGATTTCCCTCTCTAGTACGGGACGGCAGTTCATCGCCGGAATTCTTGAGCATGCAGTGGAAATGACGGCGATCACCAACCAGTGGACCAACTCTTACAAGCGCCTGATGTTCGGCAGCGAAGCCCCGGGGTCGGTGACCTGGGGCGTGTCTAACCGTTCGGCCCTCGTCCGAGTACCGACCTACCGCCTGTCCAAGGAAATGTCGCGGCGGGTAGAGATTCGCTCTCTAGATTCAGCGATGAACCCCTACCTGGGATATGCGGTTCTCCTGGCCGCCGGATTGCGCGGTATCAGGGAAGGGTATGAGCTCGGTGATCCGGCCGAGGACAATGTCCATCAGTTGACCCGCCGTGAGCGCCGTGCGATGGGGTACAAGGACCTGCCTAGCAGCTTGGACCAAGCACTCCGGGAGTTTGAACGCTCCGAATTCATGGCAGAGGTCCTTGGCGAGCACGTCTTTGAATACTTCCTGCGCGCAAAGTGGGACGAGTGGCATGAGTACCAGCAACAGATCACCGCATTCGAATTGCGTAACAACCTGAATTTCTAGGAGAAGCATGCGTCCTGTGTCAGTACCGTCCCCGGCGACTCTCGGCCTTACCCGGCCAACTGCTGCGGAGGATCTTTCCCGCCTCGAATGGGATAATCCGGAATCCCTGGAGCTGCTGTGGACACTGGCCGGAACCGGTGATCCCGACATGGCCCTCAACACCTTGATGAGGATCTTCGAGGGAGCGCCCGAGATTGGGCCGGCGATGCGCGAAGACGAAACTCTTCGGGTTCGGCTGCTTGCCCTATTGGGCGGCTCCTCGGCGTTCGGTGATCACCTCGCCGCCCACCCGGAAACCTGGCAAGAACTGCAGCGCCCGTTGCCTACCCCAACGGAGATGCTGAACACACTATTGGACGAGGTGGGGGCGGAACCGGCGACGTACGCAGAGCAACCAGACCGCCCAGACACGGCGAACCCCGAGCTGACATCGCCCGGCACCTACCGCGCATCCCCTGGTGACCACAAAGCATCGCTCAAGGTGGCATACCGGACGCTGATGATGCGCATCGCGGCCCATGACCTCGCCGGTACATTCCACTCTCGCAAGGGCCAGTCGCGCCCACAGCCGCGAGTGGGTTTCCGGGAGGTCACCAGGCTGACGACGGCTCTCGCAGATGCCGCCTTGACCGCCGCACTCGCGGGTGCGGTCCGTGTGGTCTATGGCGACGAGCCCCTCGATGCACAGCTGGCGGTTATTGCGATGGGCAAGTGTGGCGCGGGGGAGTTGAACTATATCTCCGATGTGGACGTTATCTTCGTGGGCTCAGAGGCGACGCCGAAGGTTACGCGCCTAGCATCGGAGTTCAATCGAATCGGCTCTGCCTGCTTCTTCGAGGTCGACGCCAACCTGCGTCCGGAAGGAAAATCCGGCGCACTCGTCCGAACTCTGGATTCGCACGTGGCCTACTACAAGCGGTGGGCGGAGACCTGGGAGTTTCAGGCACAACTGAAGGCGCGACCGCAGACCGGCTACCTGCCCCTAGGTAAGGACTACGTGAGCCAGATCGGGCCCATGGTGTGGACTGCCTCGCAACGGGAGTCCTTTGTTGAAGACGTACAGGCTATGCGCCGCCGCGTGCTCGAGAACGTCCCGGAAGAGATGCGCCTTCGAGAGCTCAAACTGGGGGAGGGCGGTCTGCGCGATGTAGAGTTCGCAGTCCAATTGCTGCAGTTGGTGCACGGTCGCTCGGATGAATCGTTGCGCACGCTCGCGACGGTCGATGCGCTCGCCGCACTCGTGCGCGCCGGGTATGTAGGGCGCGAGGATGGCACCCAGCTCATTGAGGCCTACGAGTTTCTGCGTCTGCTGGAGCACCGCCTCCAAATGGAGCGCTTCCGCCGGACACATACGTTGCCGGCGAAGGATGACAACACGGCGCTCGAGTGGCTGGCTATCAACTCGGGTTTCCACCCGCAGGGCCATCAGTCGGCGGCGGATCGGATGAACATCCATCTCCGGAAGATTCGCCTGCTTATCTCTGAGCTCCACTCGCGCTTGTTCTACCGCCCGCTGCTCAATTCCGTGGCATCGATGTCGGCGGATGAGCTCAAGCTGTCGCGCGAGGCGGCCCTCCTGCAGCTGGCGGCGTTGGGCTATCGCCATCCGGACAGAGCCTTCGAGCATCTGACTTCTTTGGCCGCGGGCCAGTCGCGCAAGGCCCGCATCCAGGCCATTTTGCTGCCCACGTTGATGGAGTGGCTCTCGAACACCGCGGATCCAGACATGGGCTTGTTGAACTACCGCAAGCTTTCGGAAGCAGCCTACGACCGTACCTGGTTCCTGCGCATGCTTCGCGACGAAGGCGTCGTCGGCCAGCGCCTCATGAAAATCCTGGGCACCTCGCCGTTTACGGCGGAGCTCATCATTCGGGCGCCAGACGTCGTCAAGCAGCTCTCCGACGGCGCGGCGGGGCCCAAGCTTCTGGAAACCAAACCCGAGCAAGTGTCCTCTGCTTTGGTCAATTCCACCAAGCGTCATGCGGATCCGGACAAGGCCGTCTCGGTCGCGCGGTCTCTTCGCCGCGCGGAGTTGGCACGAATTGCCGCAGCGGATCTTCTGGGATTCCTGCCGGTTCAGCAAGTCTGTTACGAGTTGTCCACCATCTGGAATGCGGTGTTGGAGGCAGCGCTCCGCGCCGAGGTCAGGGCGTGGCGGCTGGAGAACGACAATGACGAACCACCGGCTCGCATCGCCGTGATCGGCATGGGGCGGCTCGGTGGCATGGAGCTGGGTTTCGGTTCGGATGCCGATGTCATCGTGGTAGCGGAGCCAGTTGCAGGCAACCCCGAAGAGGAAGCGCTGCCCTGGGCCATCGGCATCATTGAGAAGCTGCGCCGCCGCCTGGCAAAACCGTCCGGAGATCCGCCCTTGGACGTTGACCTAGGTTTGCGGCCAGAGGGGCGCTCGGGAGCGGTCGCGCGCTCCATTGAGTCCTATGAGCGCTACTACTCACAGTGGGGCGAGCCGTGGGAGATGCAAGCGCTGCTCCGCGCTGCCTTTGTGGCGGGTGATGAGGACGTTGGCCAGCGTTTCCTCACCATGGTGGATGCTTTCCGTTACCCGCCGAAGGGCGTGAGCGAGAAGACCATTCGTGACATCCGCCGCATGAAGGCACGCGTTGACAATGAGCGCCTGCCGCGCGGCGCGGACCGCAATACCCACACCAAGCTGGGGCGCGGTGGGTTGACGGATATCGAATGGACAGTCCAACTGCTCCAAATGATGCATGCCCACGAGGTACCGGCGCTGCATGAGCCGTCGACGCTGCGCGTCCTCGATGCCCTCGAAGACAATGAAGTTATACCCGTGCACCAGGTACAGGAGCTGCGGGAGGCCTGGCTCTTGGCCACCGATGCCCGAAACGCTTTGGTACTGGTTCGCGGCAAGCGCGTGGACCAGCTGCCGGCACCGGGGCCGCAGCTGGCGCAGGTGGCTGGCGCTGCAGGGTGGGATCCCGAACATAACCAGGATTTTCTCGACCATTACCTCAAGATCACCCGCCACGCCCGCAAGGTGGTCGATGAGGTGTTCTGGGGGGAGGCGGAATCCTTCGAGCACGACTAAGAGCTGCTGGCCTACCCCCTTAGCCGGACCCTGAACTTACCCGGAGCTAACCCTGATCTTGGTGCCGTACCCTGTTCATACTGGTGCTAAGCCGATAGCCTGGGCAGCAGTTACCGTCCCAGCCTTCAAAGGAGCACACTATGAGCCTCAACCTATCCCTCGACCTGAGCGATGCCACCCTCGCGGACCTCGAAGCCTTCCTTGCTGCGGCCCGCGCTGCCGGGTGCGATCCCGCAGCCACACTGAGCGTGGAGGGGACGGTGATGCACGTGGACGTCGCCAAGCCCCGCGTCCGCCCCGACGTTTCGAAACCTGATACGCCACGCCGCACCAACCTTGACCGCTCCGCAGCGGAGTCCACCATCCGTTCCATCATCGATGCACTTTCCGAGCGCCTTGATCCACCGCATCCTCCGCACGGGGCCTCCTTTGGCACGTTTGGGCCGAGCGTGGATTAATCCGATGAGCTATAGGGAAGCCTAGAATTATGCCCGTGAAGTCCAAGCAGATCATCGCCGTATGGGTCCTCGTGGTGGCGGCCGTCATCACCGTCGTCGGCGCAGGCTGGTGGGTCACGGAGAGGAATCACGTACCGGAGGGAGCACTGACGGTGGAGCAGGTCGTCAATGGCGGCGTGCCGCAGGATCAGTCGGTGAATGTCCACCTCGACCCCACCGAAAATGACCGCATCGTGGCCCTGGCGGAGGCGCTGGGGATCCCGTCGGAATCGGTCCCTCGTGGCCTGCTTTCAGTGGCGTCGGATAGGTACAGGTCCCGCCAGGTCCTCGAAGCCGATCTGGACAAGGCCGTTGAGGCGGGCGCCATCACCAAGGAAGAGGCCAAGGGGGCGCTTTCTGCCTTCGACGCTGGCGTCGTCGCTCCGGTGGAGGGGCCGATCTTCGTGGAATCGACCCCTGCTGAATAGCCCCCGGCTGGCAACGCTGGCACTGAAGTCACAGGGACTGGCAGGAGATGCGCAGTCAACGAAGATCTGGCTAACAGTCGCAGAATTTAAGCTCACACGCACAGATAACGAAACGATAAAGGTTGGTGCGTTGAAGTGGAGAAACGACGAAAACTGCGCGAGCTTCTCAGGACCGCAGTGGGAGTGAGCATCGCCATCCTCGTTCCCATCGGCGGCGGGCTGGGCGTCTTCGAAGTGGCCAACGGGGTGCCCCTTGAGGCGTCGTTGAGCGCCCTGTCCCTCCAGTAGCCCAGCCTTGTACTAACTCACCTGGATGATTTTGGCGTGCGGGCCGTCCTCCTCGCCCCGGCTGCGCAGGACGTGCGTGATGAGGACACCTGCTATGCCGATGCACCACACGCCGAAGACTGCCCAGGCGGCGAGCTGGAAATCAGAGAACGGATAATTTGGCCCATTGCCCAAGTGGTCTAGTACTACGCCGACCAGCTGGGCGCCGATGACTGTGGCCAGGAAGCCGCCCATGTTGCCCAGGCCCGTTGCTGTGGCGACCACCTTACGGTCGAGGTTTTCGCGGACAATGTCGAATCCATAATTTGCCACCGGTGTGCACAAGGACACCACGCTGATGAGGATGATCAGTGAGAGGTAGCTGCCGCCGAAGAGGAAGAACAGGACCCACACCGCGCAGTGGATAGCCACAAACCCCAAGGCGAGCCAGGGGCGGAAACCTCGCGTCCTAGAAGATAGCCTGCCGTGTACAGGGCCCACCAGAATCATGCACACGGTAAACCACGTCAGGGCCCAACCGGCGCTGGTCTTGGAAAATCCCATGCCGGCCGTCATCATGGGCATGCCCCACAGCATGACAAACACGTTGGTGGCGGCAAGTCCGACCCAGTGAATGAAGAATGCCTGCCAGGCTACGGGTGAACGGAAAACCTGGGAGAGCAGCGCGCCCATGCTCTCTGGCTGCGCGTTCGGTTTTTCCTTCGGCTTCTTTACGATTCCGAGCGTTTCCGGGGAATCAGCAACTGCCACCGCGGCGGCGACAGCGATGAGAATGCCCACCGCGCCCAAGGTAACGAAGGCCAAGGTCCATCCGCCCCAGCCCAGGAGCATGGCAAAAGGTAGGGCAGAGATAAACTGACCCAGCTGTCCCAGGGAGGAGGTGACCTGCGTGAACATGGGGGTGCGGTGCAGTGGGAACCAGTAAGGCAGGATGCGCATCACCGACAAGAAGGCGGTGGCATCACCCGCGCCGATGAGCAGACGGGCGGCAATGGCTACCCAATAATTGCTGGTGAAACCGAGGATCACCTGGCCCACGCCCATGATGATGGAACCAATGACTAGCAGGCGCCGCGGGCCGAACTTATCGATGAGCATGCCCGTCGGGATCTGCGCCAGTGAATAAATGCCCAGTTGTACAGAGGTGAAAACAGCAATGCGCGAGGCATCGACCTCGAAGCGATCAATGGCCTCAAGCCCCGCTACGCCAAAAGATGTGCGGCCGGTAATTGCCACGATGTAGACCAACACCGCAGCTACCCACACGGAGAGAGCCTTAGTGGTAATTACATTGCGAGGATGAGGAACCGACATGGCTGATACTTTACGCGTCACCAACTAAGATGCAGGGGGTGAAGTACATTTCGACCCGCGATACCGACCGCCAGCCTGCCTCCTTTACGGATATCCTCCTTGGAGGCCTGGCCCCTGATGGCGGCCTTTACCTGCCGGAAACCTACCCCCGCATCGATGACGCCACCCTGACTAACTGGCGCCAGACGCTGGCGGAGGGCGGCTACGCGGCCCTGGCCGCGGAAGTGCTCAAGCTTTTTGTGGATGATATTCCCGCAGAAGACCTCGAAGGAATTGCCCAGCGCGCCTACACTTACCCCAAGTTTGACCACGAGGAGATCGTCCCCGTCAGCGAACTGGGGGAGGGCCTCTACATCGGCCACCTCTCTGAGGGGCCAACGGCCGCCTTCAAGGACATGGCCATGCAGATGTTGGGCGAACTCTTCGAATACGAGCTGGCCCGCCGCGGCGAAACCCTCAACATTCTGGGTGCTACCTCGGGTGACACCGGTTCCTCGGCGGAGTACGCCATGCGCGGGCGCAAGGGCATCCGCGTCTTCATGCTGACCCCGGCTGGGCGCATGACGCCATTCCAGCAGGCCCAGATGTTCGGCCTGGATGACCCGAATATCTGCAACATCGCTCTGGACGGCGTGTTTGATGATTGCCAGGACGTGGTCAAGGCGGTATCGGCCGACGCCAACTTCAAGGCCGAGAACCGCATCGGTGCGGTGAACTCCATTAACTGGGCCCGCCTCATGGCGCAGGTGGTCTATTACATCAACTGCTACCTCAAGGTCACTACGGAAAACACCGAAAAGGTCTCCTTCAGCGTGCCTACCGGCAACTTCGGCGATATCTGCGCCGGCCATATCGCTCGCCAGATGGGGCTGCCCATCGACCGCCTCATCGTCGCGACCAACGAAAACGACGTGCTCGATGAGTTCTTCCGTACCGGCAACTACCGTCCGCGCTCCTCGGAGCAAACCCACAAGACCTCGTCGCCGTCCATGGATATTTCCCGCGCCTCCAACTTCGAGCGCTTCGCCTTCGATTTGCTGGGCCGCGATGCCGCACAGATCAAGGAGCTGTTCGGGACGAAGGTGAAGGAAGGCGGATTTAACGTCGATAAGCAGGCACTTGACGCCGCCCACGCGGAGTACGGTTTCCTGTCCGGTTCCTCCACCCACGCGGATCGCCTCGCCACCATTAAGGATGTCCACGAGCGCTACGACGTGCTGGTGGATCCGCACACCGCGGACGGCATCAAGGTCGCCCGCGCGGTACAGGAAGAATATGGGGTCGACACCCCCATCATCTGCCTAGAGACCGCCCTGCCGGTGAAGTTTGCGGAGACCATCAAGGAGGCCATCGGCAGCGAGCCGGAGGTGCCGGAGCGTTTCGCCGGCATCCTGGAGGCCGAGCGTCACGTCACGGATCTGCCCAATGATGCAGCGGCGGTGAAGGACTACATCACGCAGTACATCAACAACACGGAGGTTTAAGACAATGGGACAGGAACAATTCTCGGGCCCGGAGTACTTCACCGAGTTTGATCCGGAGAAGTTCATCCGCGACATGAAGCAGGTCGCTGAGATGGAGAAAGAAAATAAGGAGAATAAGGCGGACTCGGGTGAGGCTGCATCCGCGACGGAAGACTAGCCGGCGCCTCCTTGGGATACTGAGCACAGCGGGGTTGGCGCTGGCCGGGTGCACCGTGCCGATGGGAGCCGGACCCGTACAGAAGGCAGCCTCCAGCTCAGCTGTCTACTCCACCGTGGCGCCAGCTGAGCCGCAGGTGCATTCGCCGGATGCCTCCCCGGTGCCACCGGGCGCGGCGTTGGATATTTCGACCACCCAGCCCGTGCCCGGCGAAGCCTTTGACTTTAACCTGTGCACGGTGGCGTGGAGCTTCGTGCTTGACGACGCCCGCACCATCGCCGTCACCGCTTCCCATTGCGGTGAGCCGGGGGACACCGTGTGGGCAGGCGCTGCCGACGGGGAATTTGTCTACCCGGCAGAGCCCGTCGGCACCATTATCTACTCCGATCTCAGCGCGCCGGAAACGCACCAGCTGGATTTCGCTTTGGTGGAAATCACCAGGGAGGCTGAGTTTTATGTCCCGCGGGACATGCCCACTACCGTCGTCGCGGCGGATGAACACATGTTGCCTGACAGCGTCTGCAAGCTGGGCCGCATCACCGGTGAGACCTGCGGCCCGCTGACGCACCGTGAGGGGCAGGGCAAACTCCAGTTTGATGACCGCACGGTGGAGACCGTCGCGGCGCGCGCCCAGGTGTGCTCCACACATGGCGATTCGGGAGCCCCGGTGTATGGCGCGCAGGGCAGCCCTTATGAGGACGTGATCGTAGGGGTTCTCTCGGGCACCACTGATGCGGCAGCCAGCAGTGAGGGGTGCGCGGATGGTTCGGAAGCACAGATGTCGTTCACACCTGCCTCCAAGATCGAGAAACTCCTGCCGGAGATTCTGGAGCGGGTTTAGGTGCTAGGCTTACCCCATGCCGACTCCTGATTTCATTGTGTCTCTGCGTGAGAAAATCGGTCACGAGCAGCTCTTTTTGCCCAGCGTGACCGCGGTTATTGTGCGGGCCGTGCCCACGGGTTCCGCTATCTGGGAGTTGCCCTCGGTGCTGCTTGCCCAGCGTGCCGATAATGGCACGTGGGCTCCCGTCTCCGGTATCTGTGAGCCGGGTGAGGAGGTCACGGCGACTGCACTGCGTGAGGTCAAGGAGGAAGTGGGCCTCGATGGTCGCATCGAAGCGCTCCTCGGCGTGGGCCAGGTGGGCCCAGTAGTCTGCCCCAATGGGGATAAGTGTCTCTACATGGATACCTCCATCCGGGTCTCCGTGCCGGACGATGCGGAGCCGGTTATCTCCGACGAAGAGAACCTGGCCGCGCAGTGGTTTTCGGTGGCGCAGATGCCGACGTCTGTCAGCGCCCGCCACCGCATGATCATCGGGGATGCCGTGGCGCAGATGAAGCACCCGCAGGGCTTCCGCCCGCGGATGGGCTACGTCAAGCGCACCACTTAAAAGGTTTTCTCCATAAGCATTGATGTGAGGGCACTGGATCTAATTGGTGTATCGAGGCGGCAATCCTTAATCCTGCCGCGAAAAAGTCTCTCCGCGCCGGGTAACATGCACAGCTATGGCTCCCAAAATGAAGGACTACTTCAACGCTGACACGGCACAAAAACTCGGTGCACAGCTTGGAATTGACGGCGAAGAGTACGCCGCGTGGGTCGCGCCGCGAGTCGAGGATTTAGAGATCCTGGACCGCGTGACCGTGTTTGCACAAGGGCTTCGGGAACAGCTCGGCGGGGATTATGTCGGGGTGATTGGCGGAATCGTCGATAAGCTTGGGCCCGAGCTTGCGGAGGGGGAAGGTTACTTCAACCACGCATTCCACCTGTGGCCGGTGAGCCGTTTCATCGAGCTGTACGGGATAGATGAGCCGGAGGTTTCTTTAGATGCAATTGAGGCGCTCACCAGGGTGTTCACCGGTGAGTTCGCGGTGCGTCCCTTCTGAGAGCGCTACCCAGAGCTGACCATGGCCCGGGTGAATGAGTGGGCTGGTTCGGACAGCCACAACGTGCGCCGCCTGGCTTCCGAGGGCATCCGTCCGCGCCTGCCGTGGGCAAAGGTGCACGCGCCGTTTGTGGCGGACCCCTCGCCGATCCTTCCGGTCCTGGGCCGGCTGTACGACGATGCGTCGCTGTTCGTGCGCAAGTCCGTAGCCAACAACCTCAACGACATTGGCCGTACGCACCCCGAGGTGGCTCTTGCAACCGCCTCGCGATGGGCAGACAGCGGATCGTCGCACGCAGCGTGGGTGGTGGAACAGGGGGTGCGCGGGCTGATCAAGCGCGGCAATAAGGAGGCCCTAGAGCTTGTTGGCTTTTCTCCGTCCACCGCCGTCACCGCCACCCGCCCCGAGTTCCCCCACACTGTGGCCATTGGTGAAAAGGCGACTCTTTCAACGACACTCACCAACACCGGCGATGCGCCCGCACATGTGCTTGCAGAGTATCGCGTGCACTTCCTTAAAAAGAACGGAACCCGGAAGCCCAGTGTGTTTCGCCTCGGCAAATACACGCTTGATCCGGGCGAAACCCGAGTGGTGACCAAGACGCACCCGTTTCGGGTCACCAGCACACGCACCTACTATCCGGGCACGCAGGCCTTAAGCTTGGTGATTAACGGCCGCGAAGGCGAGCAAGTGGAATTTGAGCTAACCCAGTTGTAACCGCGGCGCTAGATGACTGCACCAAAACCTGTGAGTGTGCCCGCCACCTTGTGGAGCTCGATCGCCCTTCTCATCATGTTCTGACTGCGGATGGGATACGTCAAGCGCGCCTCTTAATCTGGTTTTAGTGCTTCAAACAGGTGTTTTATGCTGCCAGCCTGGCTGCGGCAAGCGGGGAGAACTGGCCTCCGGCGACATTGGGAGAACGTGTCAATATCATGGGAAATGCATAAAAAACATTGCTATATGAAACTATCCCGCATAGCTTCAGGGTCATGTTGTCACTCAGATTCAAGAAAGTAACCATCGCCACAACCTTCGCCGCATTCGCCGGCACGGCACTCGGAACCGGGGTTGCCTCCGCGGCAGAGCCTTCTTCTGGAATCTCCTTCGGCTCCAGCTCCGGTGAGCTGGCACAGCTGAGCTCCACACTGTTTGGTAGCTCGAAGCCTGCTCCGGAAAACCCCGAAAACCCAGAAGCGCCGGAAGGTTCTGGCCTGATTGAAAAGGCAGAGGACGTGGAGGGCCTCACGGAACCGCTGACGGCAGAGCAAGCCAAGGAGGTTCTCAACGGCAGCTTCGTTGCGAAGAAGAACGATAAGATCGGGCTTTCCTTCCAACCGGATGGAACCGTAGGAGTTTCTGATGGTTGTAACCTCGGTAACGGTACATACTCTATCGCGGAGGACACCGGCGCCCTAGAGATCAAAGACGTCATAACCACTATGAAGGCTTGCGAGCCGGACGTGATGGTCGATGTTCACGATTTCAACGTCATCGTTCCGAAGAAGCCACAGGTCTATTCCATCGATGACACCACCATCGCATTGGTCAAAGATGGGCAGGCAATTCAGTTCGTCAAGGTCGATACCCCTGAAGAGAAGTAAGTGACCTTTCCTTATCAGTGGTCAACCCCCAGCAGGAGGTTGGCCACTTTCTGTGTTTTAGTCTGCGGCCTGTAAGGGGATGGGGGAGTTGTAGAGTTGCCTCAAAATATCATCGGAAACGCATGAAATGGGTTGATGTTGGAGGCCGCGGCCGATAGCTTCGGGGCCATGATTTCACGCACACTGAAGAAAGTAACCACAGCAACTGCGTTCGTCGCCCTCGCAGGCGGCGTCTTGGGCGCCGGTACTGCCGGTGCGCAAGAGCTGTCCTCCGTCGACTCCCCGCAGTCCAGCCAGATCCAGGAGCTGAGCTCCCGCCTCTTTGGCGGTCCGGGCACCCCGGAGGACTCTGAAGCACCGGAAGGCTCCGGGCTGATTGAGAAGTACGAGGACGTCGACGGTCTGCAAGACAAGCTGCCGGCCGATGAGGCCCAGAAGGTTCTCAACGGTACCTTCACCGCAAAGAAGAACCCAGAGATTTCCGTGACCTTCAATTCCGATGGAACCCTCGCTTACAACGATGGCTGCAACTCCGGTGGCGCTAGCTACAAGCTGGATCAGACCGATGCCATTGTGGTGGAGAACCTGAACTCTACGTTGCGCGCATGCTCCCCGGATGCCATGGCCGACGCCGATGCGCTCAAGGCTATCCTCTCGGCCAAGCCCGTTGTCTTCCCCCTAGAGGGAAACAACTACGCACTGGGTAGCCAGGGCCAGGTCATCCAGTTTGAGAAGGCCGAGAACTAAGGCTTCCTAAGCGTCCAGCATTTCACGTGGCGGGGCTAGTCCGAGATTGGGCTGGCCCCGCTTGTGCGTGCGCACCGGCCCTCGACGAGCCAGCCAATGAAGCGGCAGGAGCAAGCAGACCAGTGTGCGACAAGCAGCACCGGGATGCTGAGCGCGATGACGTCGAGAAGCTCCGAGCCATTCACCAGCGCTACCTGGTGACCACCCATGCTGACCGTTCCCGGTGGGAATGTGCAGGCCCACCACGCGGGCGAGTAATCCACCCAGCGAGCCACGTTGGGGTAGAAGGTGACCATGGCATAAAGCGCGAGGGGGATGGCAATCACCATGGCGGTGAGCCCGTAGTAGACAGAGAAACTACCGGGGTAGAGGATCTGCATGGCGGTAGTGGATTGGCCCACCACGCCTAACGGAACCCAGGCCGTCGCGGAGTTGGCGCCGGTGAGATTGACTTTGCCGTGCCAGGCAGCCCAATACACGCGGATGAAGATGGGGACCGCAGTGGAGATCGACATGACAAAAAGAACCGTGCCCATGACGTGGTAGGCGCGCCCGTAGTCGAGGGCGAGGAAGCCGGCTACGGAGGAGGAGATCATGGGGCCGACCAGCGGCAGGCCCCAGGTAAACCGCGGCTGACCGTCGAAGCGGGTGAGCTGAATAGCCCACGTGATGACGGTGACGGGGCCACCGATCCAGAAGCCGACTAGGCGGAAGGTTCCGATATCCGTCAACCCGGACAGCGCTGCGCCGAGCGCCAGGATGCCGATGAAATACATGGACCACTCGGCCATCGAGGTCCGCGCGAAGCTGGGCTGCCGATACACCGCGAAACCCACCGTCAGTACGAGAAGGATGACGCAGGATAGCGCTGCGAAGATGGCAGAGCCAGTGAGCATGCCTTCCTCAACGAGCAGCCGGGAGACGATGGACGTTCCCATGAGGCTGCCGCCCCATGCGGGGCCGGGCGGGGGCAATTGGCGGAATCTATCAGTCACAGAGGGGAATAGTAACCATTTACTGCGCACATGTCCCTTGTACTGTGCTTGTTCAGCACGTGAGATTGCGCCATCGTGAGCGCGTCAGTAGGGGAGAGCACAGTGTGGGTGTTGCATTAGGTGCTGACACGACGACAGGCTCCGACGAATCAAGCGAAACGTCGAAGCCTGTCATACCTGTCAAAGCAGTGCAGCTAAGGCAGCTTACCTCTAGCAGTCGTAGTACATCTCAAATTCCTGCGGAGTCGGGCGCAGGCGCACCGGCGCAATCTCGTTCTCGCGCTTGTAGTTGATGTAGGTCTCGATGAGGTCCTCGGAGAAGACATCGCCTTCGGTGAGGAAGTCATTGTCCTCCTCAAGTGCCGCGATGGACGCTTCCAGGGAGGTCGGTGCCTGCGGGATGGACGCAGCCTCTGCCGGCGGCAGCTCGTAGAGGTCCTTGTCCACCGGGGCGTGCGGCTCGATGCGGTTCTTGATGCCGTCGAGGCCTGCCATCATCATGGCGGCGAAACCGAAGTAGGGGTTGCCGGACGGATCCGGCGCGCGGAACTCGATGCGCTTTGCCTTCGGGTTGGAGCCGGTAATCGGGATGCGGATGGCAGCCGAGCGGTTGCGCTGCGAGTACACCAGGTTGATCGGTGCCTCAAAGCCCGGAACCAGGCGGTGGTAGGAGTTCAGGGTTGCGTTCGTGAACGCCAGAACCGCCGGTGCGTGGGCCAGGATGCCGCCGATGTAGTAGCGAGCAATGTCAGACAGGCCTGCATAGCCGGCCTCATCGTGGAAGAGCGGCTTGCCATCCTGCCACAGCGACATGTGGGCGTGCATGCCGGAGCCGTTATCGCCGGCCAGCGGCTTAGGCATGAAGGTCACGGTCTTGCCGAACTGCTCCGCGGTGTTCTTGATGATGTACTTGAAGGTCTGAATATCATCCGCCGCGTGCAGCAGGGAGTTGAAGCGGTAGTTGATCTCGTTCTGGCCGCTGCCCACCTCGTGGTGGAAACGCTCGATGACAAAGCCTGCCTTCTGCAGCTGCTCCACCATGGCGTCGCGAACTTCGCCGTGCTTGTCGACGGGCGCCGTAGGGAAGTAGCCGCCCTTCACGCGAGTCTTAAAACCGGTGTTCGGGGTGCCATCGAAGTTGGTCTCGGAACCGCGGTTCCACCAGCCTTCATCGGTATCAACCTCGTAGAAGCCGTGGTTAACGTCGGTGCTGTAGCGCACGGAGTCGAAAATATAGAACTCAGCTTCAGCGCCGAAGTTACAGGTATCCGCGATGCCGGTGGAAGCGAGGTACTCCTCAGCCTTGCGAGCGATGTTGCGCGGGTCGCGGCTAAAGGGCTCCAAGGTAAACGGGTCGTGGACGAAGAACTTGATGTTCAGGGTCCTCGCGGTGCGGAAAGGATCCACGAAGGCGGTCTTCGGATCCGGCAGCAGCGTCATATCGGACTCATCGATGGTGGTAAATCCGCGGATGGAAGAACCATCAAAGGCGAGGCCTTCGGCAGCTGCGTCTTCAGTAAATTCCTCGGCCGGAATAGAGAAGTGGTGCTCAGTGCCGGGGACGTCCGTAAATCGGATGTCAACGAACTTGACGTCCTCTTCCTTGATGAATGCGATGACGTCCTGGATTGTCTCAAAGGACACGGTGGTCTCCTGTTGGTTGACGTGTAGTACTCCCGACTAGTTTACAGGTATTGGCTTTGTCGCTGGGGTGTCTGGGGCACGTGGAGGCAAATTTTCTGCTTAGCAGAGACGACGGCTAGATTGGTGGGCATGGCTGATAACAACGATGGCTTTGAGAACGGGCAGTGGCCTGGGCAAACAATGGGCTTGCCCAAGGAAGGCTCAGGTTCCCTGGCTTCTGTAATGCGGCGCACTTTTGGCGTTCTCATTGACTGGCTCTTGGCAATGCTAATAGCCAATCTCCTCGAGCTCTTTACGAATTCGCTCGGTGGCCCGGCATTCTTGGGCTATGCAGTGTGGGTAGTCATGGGCATCGTGTGCGGTTGGCTCTTCGCCCGCACCCCGGGCATGGCGCTGCTGGGGATGGGAGTCGCACGTCTTGATGTGCCGGGCTCTTCCGTTGGCTTGTGGCGAGCTGCGGTCCGCACGCTGCTGACTGCTGTGCTGTTCCCCGCGGCGATGGTGGATGCCGACGGCCGCGGCCTCCACGACCGCGCCACCGGCACGGCCGTCATCATGGCTTAAGGCTTGTCCGGTGCCAACTGGGCCGTGTCCACCACAGATGCCCCACAAATGGTTCCCCTGAAAAGGTTTGTTTGGGGGCAAACAAACCTTCTTCATAACGCTAGATGGTTTACTTGGGGTCAAGTAAACCATCTGAGTAGAACCATCTGACGAAACCTGGTCACGAAGGCTAGGACGGTTCTAAAGCAACGAAGAATCGCAAGGTAAAGAAGGGGTCCCTTCCGAGAATCTCGGAAGGGACCCCTTCTTGTGTGGAGCGAGGTGGCTTACTTACCGCCCTTGCGCTCCTGCATGCGGCGCATGCGGCGGTTCATGCCCGCCATGTTTTGAGCCTGGCGGGGCATCGGGCCCTTGGGCAGGCCCGGAGTAGTGCCCGGCAGATCATCCATGGCCTCGATGCGGCGAATGTTCTCGTAGGTTTCGTTCTTGTTGTAGTTGCGCGGCAGCTTCATGATGTGGGTGCGCAGCTTGGACACCGGCACTTCGTCCTCACCGCTACCCACGAAGACCTCGTACACCGGCACACCGCCAGCCAGGCGGTCAACGCGCTTCTTCAAACGGTTGAGGGTAGGGGCGACGCGCTTGCGGTCACCTTCGACGACGAAAATGACGCCGGAGTTACCGATCACGCGGTGAACCAGATCCTGCTGGCGGGTCGCAGCCACGCCAGGCTTGACCTTCCACACCACGCCCACGGTGTTGCGCAGCTGCTGCTCCAAAGCCCAGCCGGCGACACCAGGCTGGTCCTCCACCTTCTTGTACATGTCGCGCTCAAGGCGGCGAGTGAACAGGAACATAGCGAGCATCGCGCCAAGGCCCAAGCCGATGATGAGCATGAACCACTCGCCGTTGAAGAGCAGGCCGATAAGGAAGAAGAGCAAGCCCACGCCCAAGAATGCGGCCAGCATGATGGGGATGAGAGCCTTGTCCTGCTTGCGCTGCATGTTGAACGCTTGCCACATCTGTGACCAGTTCTGCTTGCGCTTGGCACGCTTTGCCGCGCGCTCTTGCTTCTTCGCGTCCTTGAGCGACGCCTTATCGTCCTTAGCCATGTCTCCTACTTTAAGGGCAAGAGGAATAAAAAGAGAAACGCGTTAGCGGATGGTAGCTGCAACAGAGTTGGCCTGTGCGCGGGTCTTAGCCATGCGCGTGGTGACCGGAGTTTCCTCGGAGGGGCCGTACTTCTCCAGAAGGGTGGAAGCCTCCTGAGCGGTAGCGCCCTGGGAAGTCTCTGCCAAGTGCTTCAGGTTCTCCGGAAGCTCGAGGCCGCGTGCCTCCATGGCCTGCACGTAAAGACGACCAGCGCGGTAGGAGGAGCGGACCAGCGGGCCAGACATGACGCCACCAAAGCCGAGCTCCTTGGCCAGCTTGGAGTGCTCCACGAACTCCTCCGGGCGCACCCAGCGCTCGATCGGGTGGAAGCGCGGGCCGGGGCGCAGGTACTGGGTAATCGTGATGATGTCGCAGCCTGCCGAGCGCAGGTCGCGCAGCGCTTCCTCGATCTCCTCTGCGGTTTCGCCCATACCCAGGATGAGGTTGGACTTGGTAATCAGGCCAAAGTCGTGGGCCTGGCGGATGACGTCGAGGGAACGCTCATAGCGGAAGGCCGGGCGGATGCGCTTGAAGATGCGCGGTACCGTCTCCAAGTTGTGAGCGAAGACCTCCGGGCGGGCCTCAAAAACCTCCTGGAGCAGGTCCGGCTTACCGGAGAAGTCCGGGGTGAGGTTCTCTACGCCGGTGTTCGGGTTGAGTTCATGAATCTTGCGGACGACCTCGGCGTAGAGCCAGGCACCCTCATCCGGCAGATCATCGCGGGTAACGCCCGTAATGGTGGTGTAGTTGAGATCCATTTCCTGGATATTCTCTGCCACACGGCGCGGTTCGTCGCGGTCCAGCTCCGCTGGCTTGCCGGTAGCGATATCGCAGAAATCACAGCGACGAGTGCACTTGTCGCCGCCGATGAGGAACGTAGCCTCACGCGATTCCCAGCACTCGTGAATATTGGGGCAGCCGGCTTCCTGGCACACGGTGTGCAGGGAAGCACCAGTCACGCGAGATTTCATGTCCTCATACCCAGGGCCGGTGCGAACCTGGTTGCGGATCCAGCGCGGCTTCTGTTCGATGGGAGACTCTGCATTCTTCTTCTCAATGCGGAGCATCTTGCGTCCTTCAGGCTTAACAGTCACGGAACCTCACTTTAGGTGTTGAACTAGCTCTTTCTATTACAAGCCCTGCGGGTGGCTGCTTTATTCCACCGAGGGTAGCCGCTATTTTTCTTGCGCGGCTTTGCGGGCTTGGCGGGCCTTCTCGTTGGCCACTTTGATGGGATCTGGGGCCGAGGCAAAGGTGTGGTCGGCCACCGTCAGTTCGCCGGAGAGGGCTTTGCGGAGGGCGTCGAGAAGCGGGGCTTCTGCCTCCTCCATGGTCACCTTACGACCGAGCTCAAGCGACAGCGTTGACACGTCCGCATCGTCGATGCCGCAGGCCACGATGTGCTCGTAGTACTCCAAGGTGTTGGTGCAGTTGAGCGCTAGGCCGTGCATGGTCACGCCGCGGGTCACGCGAATGCCCAACGCACCTAGCTTGCGGTCGCGCTTCGGGGCGGCTGGGTCGGCAGCCTGAGTGGTGGAAGGAACCCACACCCCCGAGCGGCCATCGATGCGCCCAGCGGTGCTCACGCCGAGTTCACGGACGGCTTGGATGATGGCCTCCTCAAGGCGGCGGACGTAATCGACAACGTCAACCGGCTCGGCCAGCTTGATAATGGGGTAGACCACCAACTGGCCCTCGCCGTGCCAGGTGATGCGCCCGCCCCGGTCAACATCAATGACCGGTAGGCCATTATCGGGCATATCCTCCGGCTGCGTGCGCTTTCCGGCGGTGTAGACGTTGGGGTGCTCCACCACGAGGATGACATCCCCCTGCGTGCCCGCCGCCCGCGCCGCGGCGAGCTCGGCCTGCAGATCCCAGGCCTCTTGGTAGCCCATGCGGCCTAAGCGGCGGATCTCCAGTGGTTCGTCGGAAGCGCGGATGGAGCGATCAGCGGGAAAGAAAGGTTCGCGGGGAGCAGTCATGAACCCAATCCTAAACCCCGCGAAGATTCAGCCAGAAAGGGGCTGAGTGTGCGCTGCTCAAGCGTTGTTTTAATCGACGCCGTTGGCGGAAGCGTACTCATCGGCGGTCATCAGCTCGCCGACCTCGGTGACCTCGACCTCGAAGAGCCAGCCCTCACCGAAGGGATCGTTGTTGATGATTGCATAGTCATCGTGCACGTCCTCGTTGACGGCGGTCACGGTGCCGGTGACCGGGGAGTAGAGGTCAGACACGGACTTGGTGGACTCCACCTCGCCGCAGGTCTCGCCGTGCTCGACGGTATCGCCCACGGCGGGCAGCTCAGCGAAGACGACCTCACCCAGGCGGTCAGCGGCCACGGAGGTGATGCCGATACGGACGGTAGAACCAACGACGGAGTCAGCGGTGGCGTTGATCCACTCGTGGTCCTCGGAGTAGGAGAAATCGGAAGGAAGGTTAGCCATGAGAAGGGGTGTCCTTTCGGTAGTTGACTTCAGTAGTGGAGTTTACTTATCGCGCTTGTAGAAGGGCAGCGCGGACACTTCGAAGGGGTAGCGCTTGCCGCGGATGTCTACCTCCACGGCAGCACCCGGCTCGAGGCCAGCGGCGGTATCGATGAGCGCGAGTGCTACCGGGTGCCCCAGGGTGGGGGAGGGCTGACCGGAGGTCACCGTGCCCACCTTGTTCTCACCCACGTAGACCTCGGAGCCGGCACGGGCCGCGCGGCGCTGGGAGGAGACAAGTCCGGTGATGACGGCCTGCGGGCCCTCCTCGGCGCGCTGGCGCAGCACCTCAGCGCCCACAAAGTCCTGCTCCTTCTTGGCAAAGGCGCGGGACATCCCGGCTTCTACCGGAGTGATATCGCGGGTGAGCTCGTTGCCGTAGAGCGGCATGCCCGCCTCCAAGCGCAACGAGTCGCGCGCTGCCAAGCCGCAGGGCTTGATGCCGTATTCCTCGCCGGCCTTGAGCAGCTCTTCCCACAGCTCCGGGGCATCGGAGTTGTAGACGATGAGCTCGAAGCCGTCCTCGCCGGTGTAGCCGGTGCGGCAGATAAACGCGTACTTGCGGGCCACCTTGACGGTCATCGCTGCGTAGTAGGGCAGGTCCATGACGGCCTGCTGTTTGGTGTCCTCCACCAGCGGGACGAGGATTTCGAGTGCCTTCGGGCCCTGGACGGCAATCATCGCCACATCGCGGGACTCGTTCTTCAGGTCCACATCGAAGCCCTCGGCGCGCTCGTTGAGCGCTTCCCACACGGTGTCGGCGTTGCCGGCGTTGGGCACGACGAGGAACTTGGTCTCCTCCAAGCGGTAGGTGATGAGGTCATCGATGATGCCGCCATCCTCCGCGCAGATCATGGAGTACTTCGCCTTGCCCTCCTTAAGCGTGGTGAGGTTGGAGATGAAGCAGTAGGACAGGAACTCGGCGGCATCCGGGCCGTTGACCCAGATTTCACCCATGTGGGAGAGGTCGAAGAGGCCAGCGGCATTACGCACCGCGCGGTGCTCCTCCAGCTCGTTGTCATACTTCAGCGGCATCTCCCACGGCCCGAAGGGCGTGAAGGTAGCACCGAGTTTCTCGTGCTCAGCGTGCAGCGGGGAGTGCAGGTAGTCAGTCATTGATTAAACCTCCTGGTTGTCGTCGGAGTAGTCAAAAGCCTCTGGCGGCGGGCAGGTGCACACCAGGTTGCGGTCACCGTAAGCTTCGTCGATGCGGCGCACCGGCGGGAAGTACTTGTTAGCGCGCAGAGAGCTCACCGGGTAGGCGGCTTGCTGGCGGCTAAAGGCGTAGTTCCACTCGTCGGCGGCAACGGATTCGGCATTGAACGGTGCGTGGTGGATGACGGAGTTCTCGTAGGCCACCTTGCCGTCGATGATCTCCTGGATTTCAGCGCGGATGGAACGCATGGCTTCGATGAAGCGGTCCAGCTCACCCAGATCCTCGGACTCGGTCGGCTCCACCATGAGGGTGCCGGCCACCGGGAAGGACAAGGTCGGTGCGTGGAAGCCGTAGTCCACGAGGCGCTTGGCTACATCGGCGGCGGTGACACCGGAGGCGTCGGTCAGCTCGCGTAGGTCAAAGATGCATTCGTGCGCTACCAGGCCGGCATTGCCCGTGTAGAGAACCGGGAAGGAATCCTTCAGGTTCTGCGCCAGGTAGTTCGCGCCGAGGATGGCGTGGCTCGTGGCCTCCGTGAGCCCTTGCGCGCCCACCATGGCCAGGTAGGACCAGGAGATTGGCAGCACGCCGGCGGAGCCGTAGCGCGATGCGGTGGACGGCACACCGGTTCCCTCCACGGCCGGCTGTGCCGGGTCCAGCTGTGGGTCGTTGGCATCCGTTGGCAGGAAGGGCACCAAGTGCTTGGCGACGCCCACCGGGCCCACACCCGGGCCACCTCCGCCGTGCGGGATGGTGAAGGTCTTGTGCAGGTTCAGGTGAGACACATCGCCACCAAAAGCACCCGGGCGGGCCCAACCGGCCAGCGCGTTCATGTTCGCGCCATCGATGTAGACCTGGCCGCCGGCCGCGTGGACCTTGTCGCAGACCTCGCGTACCTCCGGGTCGAAGACGCCGTGGGTGGAGGGGTAGGTAATCATGATGCCGGCGATGTGCTCGCCGTGCTGCTCAATCTTGGCGTCGAGGTCGGCGACGTCGATGGAGCCATCCTCAGCGGTCTTGACCACGACAACTCGCAGGTTGGCCAGGGTGGCCGACGCCGCGTTGGTGCCGTGCGCGGAAGCCGGAATGAGGATGACATCGCGGCCGTGGTCACCGTTGGCCACGTGGTAGCGACGGATAGCCAGCAGGCCAGCCAGCTCACCCTGGGAACCGGCGTTGGGCTGGATCGAAACCTGGGCGTAGCCGGTGATATCGGCGAGCCAGGACTCGAGCTCGTCGATCAGCGCGCGCCAACCAGCGGTGGTCTCCTCCGGGGCATACGGGTGGATGCCCGCGAACTCCGGCCAGGAGATGGGCTCCATGGCAGAGGTGGGGTTGAGCTTCATCGTGCACGAGCCCAGCGGGATCATCGTGCGGTCGAGCGCCAGGTCCTTATCCGCCAGGGTGCGCAGGTAGCGCAGCATCTGGGTCTCGGAGTGAAGGGAGTTGAAGATCTCGTGCTGCAGCGGCTCCTCGGAACGCTGGACGGAGGACGGAATCTCGAAGGAGCCAGACGCGGCTGGCTCGGAGTTAGTGGAGGCCTCGGCGCCGAAGGCAGCGGCAAGGGTGTTGACGTCCTCGCTGGTAGCGGACTCGCCGAAGGAGACCGAGACCTTGTCGGAGCCGATGGCGCGCACCAGGTAGCCCTGCTCCTGCAGCTGGGCCTTGACGGCGGCCGCATCCACGCCGGTGACGGTCACGGTGTCAAAGAAGTCGCGGGAGACAATCTCCTTGCCCGCGCCGGTGACTGCTGCAGCAAAAGCAGAAGCGCGGTTATGCACGCGCTGCGCAATCTCCTTCAGCCCCTGCGGGCCGTGGTAGACCGCGTACATCGAGGCCACGTTGGCCAGGAGGGCCTGGGCAGTACAGATATTGGAGGTGGCGCGCTCGCGGCGGATGTGCTGCTCGCGGGTTTGCAGCGCCAGACGATAAGCGGGGCGGCCGGCGGCGTCCTTGGACACGCCCACGATGCGGCCCGGAAGCTGGCGCTTGAGCTTATCCGTGACGGACATGAAAGCCGCGTGCGGGCCGCCGAAGAAGAGCGGGACACCGAAGCGCTGCGAGGAGCCAAGGACGACGTCTGCGCCCATCGAACCAGGCGCTTCTAGAAGGAGCAGCGACAGCGGGTCGGCCACGACGGCGGCCAGGGCGCCGCGGGTGTGCAGCTCCTCGATGGCGGCGTGCGGGTCGACGATATCGCCCTCGGTTCCGGTGTAGGCCAGAACTGCACCGACGAGGTCTTCGCCGACGATGCCATCGCGGACATCAGCGATCTCGACCTCGAGCTCGATGGCGCGGGCGCGCTCGGCGGCCACGGTCAGGACCTGCGGGTGCAGGCGAGAGTCCAACAGCACACGGCGGCCCTTCTTCACAGCGCGGGCCATCAGGCCGACGGCTTCGGCGGTGGCAGAGGCTTCGTCGAGAAGCGAGGCGTTCGCGATGGGAAGGCCGGTCAGGGACTCGATCATGGTCTGGAAGTTCAGCAGTGCCTCGAGGCGGCCCTGCGAGATCTCCGGCTGGTAGGGCGTGTAGGCGGTGTACCATCCGGCATCCTCCAGCAGCCCGCGGCGAATGACCGCCGGGGTGAGGGTATCGGAGTAACCCTGGCCATAGAAGGACTTCAGCACGACGTTCTGGGAGGCGTACTCGCGCAGCTTCGCCTGCGCATCATCTTCGCTCAAAGCCTCCGGGAGGTTGAGCGCCTCGGTGGCGCGGATGGAGGCTGGCAAGGCGGCATCGACAAGCGCATCGACGCTGTCGTAGCCCAGGGCCTTGAGCATCGTTTCACGCTCGGCTGCATCCGGGCCGAGATGACGAGAGATGAAATCCATATAGTGAATCTCCTTCGTGGCGTTAGTTTGTGTGACCTAAACTGCTCCAAGTATAAAGCGTATGCCATGACATTAACCCCGGTTACCCCTGATTCGGAGATGTAGCGTCACGGCAGTCAGCGCCGCGACAGCGAACCCGATGATGAAGGCGGTGGAATACCCCGTGACAGGGCCCAAAAGCGAGAGGATGAACGGGGCAAAGAAGCCGAGGTAGGTCAGCGAATAAAACACCCCCGTTGCCGCGCCGAGTTCCGCTGGGTGGGCAATGGCTTGAGTTTCTGCGAGCCCGCTGAGCATGCCAATTCCATAGGAGCTGCCCATGATGATGGCCGCGAGGGGCAGGAGGAATACCGCCCAGCCGTGGTGTGCCGCCGCGACGACGATGAGACACAGGACCATGCCTATCGCGGCCAGCACCATGCCGTGGAACGCGGTTACGCGGATGCGGCCCGCTAGCTGCTGGATTACCACGCCGCTTCCCATGGTGAGTAGCGCACAGAGCCCGGCAATGAGAATGGGGTGGCGCAGGTGCTCACTGAGCTGTGAGGGGAGGAAGACGAAGGCAGTGGTGGCGGAGCCAAAGACCCACGGGGCATAGGCCACGACCGGTAGGTAGCGGGGAGTAAGCAAACTCGTGGGTATGAAAGTGCGGCGTTGCGTAGGCTTCGGCGCAGTGTGATTCTCCGGAACCGTCCACACGAGCGGCACGACGATGAGTGCCAACCCGATATGCAGAACATAAGGCACGACGGTGGGCCAAGGGAGGAACTCTGCGGCGATACCGGCAACGCCAGGTGCCAACGCGAAGCCAGCCGAAAGAGCAATGGAGGAACGCTTCGCACCAACGCTGAGGTGGGTGCTGAGTTCCTTAATCCAGGCAGCGCCGGAAGACATGGCCAGTCCCACCGCAGCCCCGGCACACAGGCGTCCGATCAGCAAGGGGAGGAAGGCGCCGCCTGCGCCACTGAGGAAGACCAGTGAACCCGCAGTGGTGGAGAGGACGGCTGGGCGCATGACAGCGCGGCGTCCCAGCGAATCCGAGAGCGGACCGCCTATGAAGAGAGCCACCATGATGCCGAGGGCGTAAATGCCAAAGAGGAAGGTCGTCTGCAGAACCCCCAAATCGGTGGTGACTTGGTAGACCACGACCATGGGGGCGAAAAGATTAGCGCCGCACGCGACGAGGAACATGCCGAGAGCGACGCGGAACCACTTCTGAGAAACCATGCTGCACAGTCTAGTGTGCTGAGTCACAGAGGTTAGGTCTTGGTGGCAAGACGGTTAAAGAAAACGCGCCTATCTGCCAAACTTAGCGCCGATCTCTGAAAACCGGGCAATAGTTTTGGCAGATAGGGCAGTTGCGGCGCCACTGAGCGATGTCACCGAGCTGTGTTTGCGGGGGTGGAGGAAAGCCGGGTGGAAAACGACGAAGCTCCCCCGCCGCGGTGGCGGGGGAGCAAGCCTAGGGCTTGGCTCTAGGGCTTAGAGGTCAAGGTCGGCTTCGAAATCTGCGGTTTCGAGGCGGTCCTTGATGGTGGTGATGAAGCGACCAGCGTCGGCACCATCGACCACCTGGTGGTCGTAGGTGAACGGCAGGTAGCACATCTGGCGGATGGCGATGGCGTCCTGGCCGTCCTCGGTCACGACGACCGCGCGCTTGGTAATTGCGGCGGTGCCCAGGATGCCAGCCTGCGGCGGAACCAGAATCGGGGTATCCAGCAGGGCGCCCTCGGAGCCGATGTTGGTCACGGTGAAGGTTGCACCGGTCAGATCGTTCGGCTTGAGCTTGTTGTTGCGAGCCTTATCAGCCAGCTCGGCGATCTTCTGGGCAATCTCCGGCAGCGTCAGCTCCTGGGCCTTGTGGATGACCGGGGTCAGCAGGCCACGCGGAGTATCCACGGCGATGGCCACGTTGACGTCAGCGTGGTAGGTCATCTCCTTGGTCTCCGGGTTGTAGGACGCGTTGACGTTCGGGTGGGAGACCAGCGCCTCAACGGTGGCCTTCACGATGAACGGCAGGAAGGAGAGGTTGGCCTCGTACTTGTCGATGAACGCCTGCTTGGACTGCTTGCGCATATCCCAGATGGCGGTCATATCGACTTCCTGGACGTGGGTCAGCTGAGCAGAAATCTGGAGGGCCTCAACCATCTTGGTCGCCGTGATCTCGCGGATACGGTTGACCTTCTGGGTGGTGCCGATGAGTTCCTGCTTCTCCGGATCCACAGACTTGGTGGACCAGCGAGCGCGCGGGTTGCTGGAGGAGGCGCTAGCGGAGGAGGCCGGTGCCTCACCTTCGCCGGCGGCGGCCAGGACGTCCTGCTTGCGGATGCGGCCGCCGACGCCAGTGCCGGAGACGGTGGAGAGGTCTACGCCGTGCTTCTCAGCCAGCTTGCGCACCAGCGGGGTGACATACGGGACGTTATCGCCGTTGTTGACCTTCGTGGAGGTCTCAGAAGTCTTCGGCTCGGAGGACTGGGAAGCAGCAGGCTTCTTCTCTTCTGCCTTCGGCTCCTCCTTCTTCTCCTCAGCCTTGGGCTCTTCCTTCTTTTCCTCTGCCTTTTCTTCCTTGGCGGCGGGCTTCTCGGAGGCTGCGGCGGAGCCGTCGCCGACGCGGGCGATGACGGCGCCGACGTCGACGGTGTCGTCTTCCTCGGCGAGGATTTCAACGAGGGTGCCGGCGACTGGGGAGGGGATTTCGGTGTCGACCTTGTCGGTGGAGACCTCGAGGAGTGGTTCGTCGACCTCGACGGTGTCGCCGACGGACTTCAGCCACTGGGTGATGGTGCCCTCGGTGACAGACTCACCCAGCTCCGGCATTTCCACGTCGGTGGCATCACCAGAAGCGGCCGGCTTGTCCTCTGCCTTCGGCTCTTCCTTCTTCTCTTCGGCCTTGGGCTCTTCCTTCTTTTCCTCTTCCTTGGCGGCAGGCTTTTCGGAGGCTGCGGCGGAGCCGTCGCCGACGCGGGCGATGACGGCGCCGACGTCGACGGTGTCGTCTTCCTCGGCGAGGATTTCAATGAGGGTGCCGGCGACCGGGGACGGGATTTCGGTGTCGACCTTGTCGGTGGAGACCTCGAGCAACGGCTCGTCGACCTCGACGGTGTCGCCGACGGACTTCAGCCACTGGGTGATGGTGCCCTCGGTGACGGACTCACCAAGCTCCGGCATTTCCACGTCGGTGGCATCACCAGAAGCGGCCGGCGCCTCGGACTCAGCGTCCTCAGCGGGCTTGTCTGGGGTCTCGGCAGCCTTCTCGGAGGAATCCGCGGACTCCTCAGCAGCCGGTGCGGATTCGCCTTCGTCACCGATGATGGCGATGACTGCGCCCACGTCTACGGTGTCATCTTCCTCAGCCTTGATTTCGAGGATGGTGCCGGCGACCGGGGAGGGGATTTCGGTGTCGACCTTGTCGGTGGAGACCTCGAGCAACGGCTCGTCGACCTCGACGGTGTCACCGACGGATTTCAGCCACTGGGTAATCGTGCCTTCGGTTACGGATTCGCCCAGTTCGGGCATCACAACAGAGTGTGCCATAAGTGTTAAGACTCCTCGAAAGTTGGAATTAGTGAAACGCTAGTGTTTGATTCTACAGCGTGTTTATAAAAGGTGCGCACGGGTGGGGTGAATTAGGGAATCCTCCGCACGAAGTGGCTGAAGGTGGCCTCCGGTAGGCTAAAGAGCCATGTTCAACCCCTTCCGCCGCAACAGCTCCAAGTCCCAACTGCGCCCGCCCCGCGCACCGGGGGAGACCATTCGCGCAGAAGACGCCCAAGAGCTTCAAGCCTGGGCTCAGGGACGTGCCTTTATTGAGGCCTTTATTGAACCGGAGACCGTGGTCAACGAGATGTCTGTCGTTGTGGTGGATGAAAACGGCGCCTTCATCCGCCGTCGCATTGGTGGGCCCAAAGGCATCGACGCGGTGGCTAAGCTTCTGCGCTGCGATGTCTATGACGTCGAAGAGACTGGTTACCCCCAGCGCATGCGCGAGCGCATCGAGCGAGAGCGCATTCTGCGCAAGCGGGAGGAACAACGCGAGCGCCGTCAGCGGTTTGAACAGCGACAGCAGCGGAATGGCCAGGACGGCAATTAGAGGGGTGCTGCCTAGCCAGTAATGATGGTGGCGCCTGCCTTCTCAAGCTCTTCCAGAGCGGCGGCGCCGCGGGCCTCGTCGACAGGCGCGCAGTAATCCGCCAGCACACGCACCGTGAATCCCTCCGCAAGGGCGTCGGCAGCGGTGGCGCGCACGCAGTGATCGGTAGCGATGCCTACGATGTCCACGGCGGTGATGTCGTGCTCGCGCAGCCACTCTGCCAGGGGAACGCCGTCGGCCGCGCCTTCGAAACCGGAATACGCAGCGGTATATTCACCCTTCTTGAAATAGGCCTGGGCGGGTCCGATCGCTTCGTGCATCGCGGCGCCGAAGGAATCGGCCACGCAGTGCGTGGGCCAGGTATCAACGAAGTCTGGATTCTCGGAGAAGTGGGTACCCGGATCGATGTGCCAGTCCTGCGTGGCAACGACAGTGTCGTAGGAAGGCTGGAGTGCACCGATGCGATCGGCCACCTCATTTCCGCGCTCGGTGGCGAGGGCTCCGCCGGGGCAGAAGTCATGTTGGACGTCGACAATGATGAGTGCAGGTGTCATACGCGGCAATTCTATACGCTGGGAAACGATGAAAACACCGATTCCTTTTTATCTACAGAAGATCCTTGATGGCGTTCACGATCACGATTCCGGAGAAGTCGCGGACTATATCCCGGAGCTGGCTGCCGCAAACCCCGAGCAGCTGGGGGCTGCGCTGTGCTCTGTGACGGGCCACCTCTACAGCGCCGGTGACGCAGAGACCCGCTTTACCATCCAGTCCATTTCCAAGCCCTTCGTCTATGCCCTCGCTCTGAGCGAGTTCGGCCCTGACGCGGTTCGTGAGGTGGTAGGACTCGAGCCCTCGGGGCAGGCCTTCAATGAGTTATCCCTAGCCAAGGACCACCGCCCCCTGAACCCGATGATCAATGCAGGTGCCATCGTGGTCAATCAGCTGATTAATGGGGTGGAGTCGACCGTGGAGGACCGCGTGGAAAAGATCCGCGCCTTCATATCCCAGTTGGCGGGGCGCGAGGTGGACGTCGATAAGCGCCTGTGCGACTCGGAACTTGAGCACGCTGAGCGCAACCTGTCCCTGGCACATATGCTGCGCTCCTACGGCATCATCCAGGACGATGCCCACGACGCCGTGCTGTCCTATACCTCGCAGTGTGCCCTGTCGGTGGACGTGCGCGACCTCGCCGTCATGACCGCGACCCTGGCTAATGGTGGCCGCCAGCCGGTAACGGGGGAGAAGATTTTGGACGCCGACGTCTGCCGCATGACGCTGGCGGTGATGAGTTCCTGCGGCATGTACGACGGTGCTGGGCGCTGGATGGCGGAGGTGGGAATCCCCGCTAAGTCCGGCGTATCCGGAGGACTCATTGGAACGCTGCCGGGGCAGATCGGCGTGGCGACGTTCTCGCCGCGTCTCGATGAGCAGGGAAATAGCGTGCGAGGAACCGAAATCTTCCGCGAGCTCTCCTCGGACATGGGCCTGCACTTGATGTCCACGGAAAACCGCTTTGGTGTGCACCCAGTGCGCAGCGTCGACGAGGATGACGACACCGCGATTATCCGCCTACAAGGTCATATCAACTTCACCGCCACCGAAGCCATCCTCCACGAGCTGGAGGAGCGCCAGTTCTCCGGCAAGCGCTTGGCCTTGGACTTCTCCCAGGTCTCTGGCCTGCACAAGGTGGGCCGGCGCATGCTCAAGGAAGGACTGCGCCGGCTGCGTGAGGAAGGCAACGAGGTCGCGCTTGTCGACGACGACGGGCTCGTCACCGACCGCGCCATGTCCGACGGTACGGTCCTCCCCTTGGCGGATAAGGAGGACTACGTCATCGCCGGCGACGAGGTGTGAGCGGCCTAAAGTCGCTCACACGAGGGGCCACATGGAAGCCGCTCTGATCTAGGCTTCTGCGATCTCGCGCAGCGCTGCCACCACGGTGCGCACCGGAACTCCGGTGGCGCGCTTCGGGGTGTAGCCGCGCGGGGCGGAACCGTTCCAAGAGGGGCCGGCGATATCGATGTGGGCCCACTCGATGCCCTCGCCCACGAACTGCTTGAGGTAGGTGCCGGCGAACTCCATGCCGCCCTCGCGCTTCGCGTTGATATTGCGGATGTCTGCGGCCTGGGACTTGATCTCCTCGTCGTGCTCTTCCAGCAGCGGCATGGCCCAGGCGTTCTCACCTACCTCGCGGCCGATTTCGGCGAGGCGATCGCGGAAGACCTCGGAGCCCATGATGCCGGAGGTGCGCGAACCCAGCGCCACGATCTGCGCGCCGGTCAGCGTCGCGGTCTCAATGAGGTAATCCGGCTTGTCCTCGCTGGCGCGGGCGATGGCATCGGAGAGAACGAGACGGCCCTCGGCATCGGTATTGAGAACCTCGGAGGTCAGGCCGCCGTAGTGGGTAATGACATCTCCCGGGCGGGTGGCGCCAGAGCCCGGCATGTTCTCAGCCAGCGGCAGGGTAGCGGTGATCTGAACCGGCAGCTTTAGCTTGGCCGCAGCGATGATGGTGGCCGCCATCGCAGCGGAGCCACCCATATCAGAGATCATGTCCCACATGCCATTGCCCGGTTTCAGGGAGATACCGCCGGTATCGAAGGTAATGCCCTTACCTACGAGAGCCACGTGTTTCTTGGCCTTCTTGGGCTTCCAGCTCAGTCGCACCAGACGCGGCGGGCGGGCAGAGCCCTTGCCTACCGCGAGGATGCCGCCGAAGCCCTGCTTCTCCAGCTGCTTTTCATCGAGCACCTCGACGTCAAGACCGGCTTCCTTTGCCTGGCCGGAAAGGAACGCGGCGTAGGACTCCGGGTAGAGCTCGTTGGCGGGGGCGTTCACGAGGTCGCGGGCAAGCAAGACAGACTCGGCCACGGTGCGGGCTGCCTCAAACTCCTCGGAGACAGACTTATCAGCCACCACCACGAAAGTGGCTGGTTGTTCCTTCTCCTCCAGTTCGGTGGAGCGAATGCCGCGATAAGCGTAGCCGCCGAGGATGAGACCCTCGACAGCAGCAGAAACACCGAAGTCCGCCAGGCTGGTCACGATGGTGCCCACGCCCGCGGTGGCGCGAGCGGCGCTGCCGGCGGCGCGGCGCAGGGCCTCGGCGTCGAGTTCCTCTACATCGCCCAAGCCCAGTGCAATGACCTGCGCAGCCCCTGCCTTCTGCGGGGCGGGAACCTTCACGATTTCCCCGGCCTTGCCCGTCGCGCCCACGGCCGCGAGAGCCTCGTACGTCGAGCGCAGTGCGGACGAGCTGAGAAGAGAGGTGCCCGGCACCTCGAGTCCCTCCTCGCCGGCGAAGGCGGCGATCAGCAGGGCATCTGCTTGCTTGGGGGCCTTCTTGGCCAGCTCAACAGTGGGGAAAGAGCCGCGTGCGGGCAGTTCGAACGTGGAAGAAGCCACGATGTCCTCCTTGAGAAAAGTGACAATGGGATACTCCTCACACACTACCCGTGTCTATGGTGTGGAACGTAGTGGGATTACAGTGGGATTACGGTGGGAGTGGGGTGGGGTGGCAGCGGGGCTTGTGGGCTCGCCGAGTGGACTCAAGGAGTGGTGATCTAGCTAGGGCATTTCTGCATCTCTATAGGGGGCTAAGGAGTACGCTGTAATCCATGTTGAATTACACCGTGACGCGAACTGAAACCCCCACCTCCCCGGAGCGCCTGCAGGAAATTCTGGCGAACCCGGGCTTTGGTAAGTACTTCACCGACCACATGGTGACGATTGACTGGACTGAGGACAAGGGATGGCACGACGCGCAGGTACGCCCCTACGCGCCGTTTAGCATGGATCCGGCGTCCACCGTCTTCCACTATGGCCAGGCCATCTTCGAGGGCATCAAGGCCTACCGCCAGCCAGATGGCAGCATCGCCACCTTCCGCCCGGAGCAAAACGCGCAGCGTCTGCAGGCTTCCGCTGAGCGCATGGCTATGCCGCAGCTGCCGGAAGAGGAGTTCATCGAGTCCCTGCGCCAGCTTGTCGACATCGACCAGGCCTGGGTCCCCGAAGCCGGTGGCGAGGCAGCGCTGTACTTCCGCCCCTTCATGATCGCTACTGATGTGTCCCTGGGCGTGCACCCGGCGCACTCCTACCGCTATGTCGTCATCGCCTCCCCGGCAGGCGCGTACTTCACCGGCGGCATCAAGCCGGTGTCCGTCTGGCTATCCACTGACTTTGTTCGCGCTGCTCCCGGTGGAACGGGTGCGGCCAAGTTCGCCGGCAACTATGCGGCCTCCCTGCTCGCCCAAGCGCAGGCCGCGGAAAAGGGCTGCGACCAGGTGGTGTGGCTGGACGCCATCGACCGCACCTACATCGAGGAGATGGGTGGCATGAACCTGGCTTTTGTCTACGGCGAGGAGGGCAACCAAACCCTGGTGACCCCGGCGCTGTCGGGTTCGCTGCTGCCGGGCATTACCCGCGCCTCGCTTCTGCAGGTTGCTGAGGATATGGGGCTGAAGGTCGAAGAGCGCCGCATCACCTACAAGGAGTGGGAGCAGGACGTTGCTTCCGGCGCCATGGTGGAGGCCTTTGCCTGCGGCACCGCAGCCGTTATTACCCCGGTGGGCCACGTCATGGGCGACGAGACCGACTTCCACATCAACAACGATGAGGCCGGTGCTACGACGATGGCCCTGCGCGAGCGCCTCACCGGCATCCAGCGCGGGTCCGTGGAGGATACCCACGGCTGGCTGCACACGCTGGTGGAAGCGAAATAAGCACGCCGTCTAGGCGAGCTCTGCGGCCAGCTGCACCAGCGGCAAGGCCGCGAGCGCGCCGAGGGGGAAACCTTCGCTCAGGTTTAAATCAAGCAGTGGGGTTAGTCCCAGCTCTTTGAGAGCAAGCGCATACGCCGGTTCGGGGGTGGTCGTCCCTGCGCGCAGCCAGCCCTTCACGCCGGGCGCGGTGCGCTCGGCCAGGACAGCGGCGGTGGCGGCCAGGGGGCCGTCGATAAGCACCGGCGTCCGCCGCGCCGTGGCCTGCGCGATGAAACCCGCCAGCGCTGCGAGATTCGGGGAGCCGATGGTCTGCACGACCTCCCAGCCCTCCAGGTTGCGGGCGCGGAACATCGAGTCACGCACAACGCTCACGCGGGCCTTCCACATCGCATCCGTAATACCGCTGGCCAGAGTATTCGTCCCCACAATCGCCACCGGTTCGGTATGGGTAATCCGGCCCATGACGCTGGCGGCGACTGTGCTTGCGCCGATACCAAAATCAGACGTGATGAGCAGATCAGTGCCCGAATCGATCTCCCGGTCTGCCGTAGCCATACCGAGTTCGATGTGTGACTCGCACTCTGCCGGGGACATAGCGGCAGAGGGGGCACCAGGCTCAGTGCTGGTGGACTCTGCGCTGCATTCGACGAAGTCGATGCCCGCTCCTGCCCGCTGCGCAGCGCTGAAGAGATTATCGCGCCACCGATCTGCATCGCTGAGGGAGTGCTCTGTGGCTTCTGCACCGTCGACAGTGGGTACAACGTTGGCATCAGCGCCCTCAAAGACGATGGCTCGGGGGCGCTGAAGGGGCTTCGCCTGCGGGGAATCCTGCGCTGCCGCCAACCACGCGGCAATTTCGGCTACGCGGTTTGGTTGAGCTGCGGTTGAAGGGCGCAGCTGGGGAACCGCGGTGAATTCAGGCATGTGTCCTCCGGTTTAGACGGTGGCTCCGCGCTCCACCTGCGGGCGCGGGGTGCGCCACTTACGCGGCTGGGAGGCGCGGGAGTACGCGTAGAAGCCTAGGCCAAAACCGGCCTCGGTGGTTCCGGGGAACTTCAGGCGCACGGCGTTGTTGCACTTGCGCGCGAGCCAGAAGCCCTCGACGGCAAAAACAACGATGATCGCCATTGCACCGATCGAGATGATCTGCGACAGGCGCGGGTCCCGGGTGCTGACAAACATGAGTACGAGCAGGACGATAGCAAAGGGCATGACCCACTCGTTGATAAAACGGCGGGAATCTACCCAATCGCGCACATAGCGGCGGACCTCGCCCTTATCGCGGGCGAGCAAGTAGCGCTCGTCGCCAGCGGCCATGCGCTCCTGTGCCACCTTGTTACGTTCGCGGGACTCAGCGCGCTCCTTACGCTTATATTCCTTCCATTCCGCCTTGGACATGGAAGCCTTAAGCTCCTTGCGATGCTGGTAGCGTTGCGCGTCCGACATCCCCCGGGGATCACGCTTGACGCCGCGGGCGATTTCCTGCGCATCACGCTTGGGCGTGGGGCGGCCCTTCGGCGGCGTGTAGCCCTTGCGGTGCGGTTTCTCGGCGGCGGGTTGCTCTTCCGGCGCCGGGGATTGCTCGGCGGGGGAAGAAGTCTTGTCATCTTTTTGCCACGGAAGTTTCACGCTGTTTAGCGTACAAGGTCTAGCAGACATAACGGGAATAGGCCCGCGGGAGAGAGCGTTGTGGTTAGGGAACAGGACACCTGTGAACCACTAGTGAACTGTGAGGCATCCTTTCTTCCTCACATGTGAGGGGGTAGGGTGGGCTCCAGAAAAATTCCGCATATATAAGAGGAGAAATCATGACCGCTCCCGCGTCTGCAACCGGAGTTATCCTGACCGAGGCCGCTGCCGCCAAGGCAAAGTCCCTGCTTGAGCAGGAAGGCCGCGACGATCTGTCACTGCGCATTGCTGTCCAGCCAGGCGGCTGCGCGGGTCTGCGCTACCAGCTCTACTTCGATGACCGCACCTTGGATGGTGACAAGGTGGACTCCATTGGCGGCGTTAACCTCGTCGTAGACAAGATGTCTATCCCGTACCTCACCGGCGCCAAGATTGACTTCTCCGACACCATTGAGGCCCAGGGCTTTACCATCGATAACCCCAACGCTGGTGGTTCCTGCGCTTGCGGTGATTCCTTCAATTAAATTCAAGTAAAGTCACGTTGACAAAACGATGAAGCCCTCGTCCGCAGTGTGCGGCGAGGGCTCCGTCAGTTTTGTTGTTTGAACTAGAGCTTCACGGGGTAGTCGCGCTGCTCGATCTTCGGGTCGATGCGGTCTTCGACGAAGATGCCGTGCCAAATCATGAAGGACAGCACCGTCCACAAACGGCGTGAGTGATCGGATACACCGTCGCGGTGCTCCTTGAGCATCTCCAGAACTTCCTTCTTGTTGAAGATGTCCTCGGTCTGGGACTCGGTAATCTGATCCTGGGCCCAGCCGTAGAGCCCATCGCCGGCCAGCCAGTGGCGCATCGGAACCGGGAATCCCAGCTTCTTGCGGTGCAGCACGTGCGGGGGAACGATCTGCTCCATAGCCTTGCGCAGCGCGTACTTGGTCGTGCCGTGCGAAATCTTGAGGTCGTAGGGGATAGTTTCCGCGACCTTAAACACTTCCTTGTCGAGGAAGGGAACGCGCAGCTCTAGGGAGTTGGCCATGTTCATCTTGTCGGCCTTGACCAAGATGTCGCCGCGCATCCACGTAAACAGGTCGAGGTGCTGCATGCGGGCTACCGGGTCGAAGTCCTGTGATTGCGCATAGATCGGTGCGGTGACCTCGCGGTGATCCCACTCCGGCTTGGCCCAGGGGAGCACCCGCTGGAGCTGCTCGAAGTTAAAGGAACGTGCATTGCCGTAATAGCGCTCCTCTATGGTCATCGAACCACGGTTGAGCAGGGACTTGCCCTTCATTCCTTCGGGGAGTACCTGTGAGAGCTTGCCCAAGCCGCGGCGCAGCGGGGAGGGGATCTTCTCGAACGGAGCTAGCGAGAGTGGCTCCTTATAGATGGTGTAGCCGCCGAAGAGTTCATCCGCACCTTCGCCGGAGAGCACCACCTTGACGTGCTTACGGGCTTCCTGGGCCACGAAGTACAAGGGGACAAGAGAAGGATCTGCTACGGGGTTGTCCAGGTACCACATGATCTTCGGGACAGCCTCGGCGTATTCCTCGGGGGAGACGATCTTGACGATGTGCTCCACACCGATCGCCGCGGCGGACTCGGCGGCGACATCCACCTCGGAGTAGCCCTCGCGCTCGAATCCCGTGGTGAAGGTGAGTAGGTCTGGGTTGTGGCGCTTGGCCAGAGCTGCGATGGCGGTGGAATCAATGCCACCGGAGAGGAAGGAGCCGACGGTGACGTCCGCACGCATGTGCTTCTCGACGCTATCCTCCAACGCCCGGGCGATCCTATCGAAGAGCTGCTGCTCCTCGCCCTGCTTGACGGGTTGGATGGGGAAGCGGGGCTTAAAGTAGCGCTCCGATACAACTTCTTCGCCAGGGCGAAGCGTCACGGTGCAGCCAGACTCGACGCGGCGAATATTGGCGTGGAGGGACTCTGGCTCAGGCACGTACTGCAAGTCTACGTAGTGCTCGATGGCGCGCCTATCAAGGCTGAGGTCTAGACCGAGCGAGTCGGCCATCGAAAGGATGCACTTCATCTCCGAGGCGAAGACCGTGCCCTCCTTGGTGGTGGCGTAGTAGAGCGGCTTGATGCCGAACTGGTCGCGGGCGGCAAACATCGTGCGCGTTTCGGTATCCCAGATAACGAAGCCAAACATGCCACGCAGGTGCTCTACGACGTCCTTACCCCAGTGGTGATAGCCCACGACGATGGGCTCGCCGTCACCCTCGGTGTTGAAGGTATAGCCGGCGGCACTGAGCTCTTCGCGGAGTTCTACGTAGTTATAGATTTCGCCGTTGAAGGTAAGGGCATAGCGCTCGGGGTTGTCCTCGGGGCCCCAGCGGAGCGGCTGATTGGAGTGTTCGAGGTCGATGATAGATAGGCGGTTAAAGCCAAAAGCCGCATCATCGTCGTGCCAGGTTCCGGCAGCGTCCGGGCCGCGGTGGCGCATGCACTGAAGAGACTGTTCAAGAGCTTCCAGGTGCTGGGCGGCGTTGCGATCGGCGCTCAGTAGCGCGCAGAGTCCGCACATAAGCTTGCTTCTCCTTATAGATCAAGGTTCATCTCCGGAACACTTTACGGCCGCGGCCAAACGATCTGCGAACCCCGCGCCGCGTTCCCCGTTAGGGTGCGAACTTTCGGATGATGCAGGGGTGTGCGGCTTGTGAATTGGGTCATAGCCGGGAGGGGGAGGCTGGGGGAGCTGGCGTGATCTTGTGCAGGTGGGCCGGTAACATTCCGTACGTTCACTACTTATAGGACAGGTCCAACGCCCAAACAGTCCAGCGAAAAGGCCTGAAAATCAGGCAGGATGCTCTATTCTGATTGGGTAGGAATGCTCTGTGAGTATTCGAGAAGTTTGTGTGCACAGAAAGGCAGAACACACGTGGGACAGCGTAAGCAGCGCAACCTCGGCCGTAAGGCAGGCCTAGCGGGCGTCATAGCTTTGGGCGGTCTAGCCCTTGCGGGTTGTGACGTCGCAGCGCCGACGGCAGTTGAGAACCTCCTAGGCATGGGTTGGCCGAAGGGTATTACCCCTGAAGCGACCTCGATGTACAACTTCTGGATCTGGGTCTGGGTTGCTGCATGGATCATCGGTTTCATCATGTGGGGCCTGTTCCTCACCGCTATCTTCCGCTGGAATGCGAAGAAGGCTGAGAAGGCCGGCAAGGGCGAGTTCCCGAAGCAGCTGCAGTACAACGTGCCGCTGGAGATGGCTCTGACCATTATCCCGATTCTGATCATCATGGGACTGTTCTTCTTCACTGTTCAGGCTCAGCAGAAGGTTACGGCGCTGGACAAGAACCCTGAGGTGACCGTGGACGTTACCGCCTTCCAGTGGAACTGGAAGTTCGGTTACGCCGAGAACAAGGTTGATGGCGAGAACTACGATGGCGCCGATGCTGAGCGTCAGAAGCTTGCCGAGGAATCCTCCCTCGACCCGGAGGGCACCCCGAACCCGAACCCGATTCACGGTAAGTCCACCGGTGACATCTCCTACCTCAACTTCAACAAGATTGAGACTGTTGGTACCACCGAAGAGGTTCCGGTTCTGGTTCTCCCGGTTGACACCCCGATCGAGTTCCGTCTCGCCTCCGGCGATGTTTCCCACTCCTTCTGGGTTCCGGAGTTCCTGTTTAAGCGCGATGCCTACGCGCACCCGGAGAACAACTCCCAGGAGCGTCGCTTCCAGGTAGAGAAGATTGAGGAAAAGGGCGCCTTCGTTGGTCGCTGTGCTGAGATGTGCGGTACCTACCACGCCATGATGAACTTTGAGATTCGCGTCGTTGACCGCGCAGACTTCAACGAGTACCTCAAGTTCCGTGAGGAGAACCCGCAGGCAACCAACGCCGAGGCTCTCGAGCACATCGGTGAAGAGCCCTACGCAGTTACCACCGCTCCGTTCAACTCTCTGCGCGACACCCGCGATGCCGACAACTTTGTCGACACCGCTGAAGCGGCATAAGAAAAGGAACTGATAGAAAATGCGTGCAACATCTAAGGTCTTTTATTCCATCGCGACCTACCTCTTCGTGTCGCTCATCGTCTACGTCATTGGCGTTAACTACGTCAAGGATGATGGCTACATGTACGGCACCGAGTGGGTCGGCATCGTGGGCTTGGTCCTCGCTATGCTGCTCTGCCTCATGCTGGGCGGCTACCTGCACTTCACCGATAACCGCTCCGACATCGCGCCGGAGGATTGGGAAGAGGCGGAGACTGAAGACGCAGCCGGTATCCTTGGCTTCTTCTCTCCGAGCTCCATCTGGCCGCTGTGCATGACCGGCTCCATCGCAGTGCTGGGTCTTGGCATCATCTTCCTCTACTTCTGGATGATCATCCTGGGCGCAGTCCTGCTCGTCACCTCCGTGACTGGCCTGTCCCTGCAGTATGGCCTTCCGAAGGAAAAGCACTAAGGCTTAACCTTTTCTGCCGCGCTTTCTAGCGTCACGACTTCTCACGCCTCCGCCACACCTAGTGGCGGAGGCTTTGTCGTTGAGAAGACTGCGTCGTAGTGCGTTGCGGAAAGTTCCCAAAAGGGAGAAAAAATTTCGATTTGGGTGGAGTGCTGGGGGAGCGGGTGGCTTGCCGAAAGTGTGTAACTCTAGGTCTGTGCTTAGAATTCCAGCACGTTAACGGCCATTTTTACGGGGGTCATCCGAAAGTTGCAGTCCTGCACTTTCGCCCGCGGTGGCGGGTGTGATTTATCTCATTAGCGTTGGTCCGACCGGTTTCGGATTGCGGGCAAAACGTACCTCTTCTTGACCTGTTGCTGGCTTCACAACTGGCGTTGCCAAGTCTCACTACCTGCAGGGATGGGGCGTCGTAAAGCGCGCTAAAAAGTTCCCGACTACCTCCTGGGAGCTCTATGGTTCCTGCCTGGGGTGAAAACTGTGAAGGTCTAGGTCGTGGCCTCAAAAAAATCGGGGGGAAATGAGATGACTTATGCGGTCAGACCAGCCATACTGTTATGCGTGACGAGCGTAGTTTCTAACCAAGGTATGGCAGCACCACGTGTTGCCGCGCTGAACCGACCCAACATGGTCAGCGTCGGCACCATCGTGTTCCTGTCTCAGGAATTGATGTTCTTTGCTGGACTGTTCGCGATGTGGTTCACCTCGCGTGCGAACGGCCAGGAGGGTGACTGGGCAGAGCACACGGCGCACATCAACGTGCCCATGGGCTTCCTCATTACGAGTGTCCTGGTCCTTTCCTCCGTGACCTCTCAGTTCGGCGTTTTCGCAGCAGAAAGGGGTGACGTTTACAAGCTCCGACTCTGGTACTCGGTGACCATCGCGTTGGGTGTTGTCTTCCTAGGCATCATGGCGTTCGAGTGGACAGAGTTGATCATGGCAGGTCTCACTGTTCAGTCCAGTGTCTTTGGTTCGGTCTTCTATATCCTGACCGGGTTCCACGCGGCACACGTGACTGCGGGTCTGATCGCCTTCGGAATTATCTTGGCGCGAATTGCCCGCTCCAAGTTCACGCCTGCACAGGCCACCGCGGCAATGGCAGTGTCTTACTACTGGCACTTCGTTGACGTTGTGTGGATCGGCGTGTTCGTAGTCATCTACCTAGTTCAGTAGGCCGTAGTCGCCGGAGAATAGCCGGCCTACAGTCATTCATCTCCATGTACGAGTTATCTAAAGGAAAATGATGGATAACATCCAGCAGCCCGCCGCAGTGGAAGACACCACTGCCGCGGCTAAGAAGACCCGCCGTCGCCGCAAGGCGAAGCGCACGCTTGCTGGCGTCTTTGCACTGAGCATCGGTCTTACCGGCGCAGGTGTCTTGGCTTCCGCCCTGACCCCTGATGCGCAGGTGGCCACCGCCGCAAAGGATGACCAGGCACTCGTTCAAGAGGGCAAGGACATCTACGAAGTCGCGTGTATCACCTGCCACGGTGCGAACCTGCAGGGTATCCAGGACCGTGGTCCTTCCCTCGTTGGTATCGGTGCCGGCTCTGTGTACTTCCAGGTGCACTCCGGTCGTATGCCGATGATGTCGAACGACGCACAGGCTGAGCGCAAGACCCCGCGTTACACCGAGCAGCAGACCCTTGCGCTGGCAGCCTATGTTGCTGCCAACGGTGGTGGCGCAGACATCGTCTACGACGAGGATGGCTCCGTTGCGCAGGAGTCCCTGCGTGGCGCTAACTACAACGGCCAGATCCAGGCAGAGGACGTCGCCAAGGGCTCGGAGCTCTTCCGCATGAACTGCGCGTCCTGCCACAACTTCACCGGTAGGGGCGGCGCTTTGTCCTCCGGTAAGTTCGCGCCGCCGCTCGACCCGGCTAACGAGCAGGAGATCTACCAGGCAATGCTGACCGGCCCGCAGAACATGCCGAAGTTCTCCGACCGTCAGCTGACCGCAGATGAGAAGAAGGACATCATCGCCTACCTCAAGTCTGCGAAGGAAACCCCGTCTCCGGCTGGTTGGTCGCTCGGCGGCCTCGGTCCGGTGGCTGAGGGCCTGGCAATGTGGATCATCGGCATCAGCCTTCTGTGCGTTGCCGCTATGTGGATTGGATCTCGCTCATGAGCAACGTAAAGAAGAATTACTCTCGCAAAGAGCTCGATGCTATGAGCAACGACGAGCTCGCAGCCCTCGGTACCGAGCTGGACGATGTTACCGTTGCGTTCCGTAAGGAGCGCTTCCCGGTAGAGGGCGATCCCGCCGAGAAGCGTGCCGCTGCAAACGTCACCTTCTGGCTCATCATTTCCGTCCTGATGGGCATTGCCTTCCTGGCCGTCTACCTCTTCTGGCCGTGGGAGTACAAGATGCTCGGCGAGGACGGCATGTGGTGGCACACCCTCTACACGCCGTTGCTCGGCTTGACCTCTGGTCTGTGCATCCTAGGCTTGGGCTTCGCCATTGTTCAGTACGTCAAGAAGATTCTCCCGGAGGAGATCTCGGTTCAGCGCCGCCACGACGGTCCTTCCGATGAAGTTGACCGCCGCACGCTGACCGCGCTGCTGAATGACTCGTGGAACACCTCGACTCTGGGTCGCCGTTCCACCATCAAGGGACTGCTTGGCGGTGCCAGCGTTCTGTTCGGCCTGACCGTGATTGCTCCGCTGGCTGGTGCCATCAACAACCCGTGGAAGAAGCGCCACGAGTTGAACTACATGGGTGACGGCACCCTGTGGACCTCCGGTTGGACTCTGCACGAGAAGGGCGTCAAGCTCTACCTCGCTCGCGACACCGGTACCATCGCCGAGAAGCACGAGGGTGAGTCCGGCTCGCACTACACCACCCGCGGTGTCACCCGCCTGGTGCGTGTGCGTCCGGAGGATCTGGCTGCAGGCGGTATGGAGACTGTCTTCCCGCTGGCTGCTGAGGATGTCAACGACGGTGCAGAGTACTCCGAGGACAAGGACGTCTACGAGAACCACATGCACTCCATCCACGGTAACCGTAACGCTGTGATGCTCATCCGCCTGCGCAACGATGACGCCAAGAAGGCTATCGAGCGCAAGGGTCAGGAAGACTTCCACTATGGCGATTACTACGCCTACTCCAAGATCTGTACCCACATTGGTTGCCCGACCTCGCTGTACGAGGCTCAGACCAACCGCATTCTCTGCCCGTGCCACCAGTCGCAGTTCGACGCGTTGCACTACGGTAAGCCGGTCTTCGGCCCGGCAGCCCGTGCACTGCCGCAGCTGCCGATTGATGTGGACGATGAGGGTTACCTCATTGCTAAGGGCAACTTCATCGAGCCCGTCGGACCTGCATTCTGGGAGCGTAAGTCATAATGAGTAACAAACTTGCACAGATGGGTAACAACATGGACGAGCGGTATTCCGCTGCCGGCGTCCTGCGTACCCAGCTCAACAAAGTCTTTCCCACTCACTGGTCCTTCATGCTCGGTGAGATGGCACTGTACAGCTTCATCATCCTGTTGCTGACCGGTATCTACCTCGCGCTGTTCTTCGATCCTTCAATTACGAAGGTCATCTACGACGGCGGATACACCCCGCTGAACGGCGTGGAGATGTCTCGCGCCTACGCAACGGCACTCGATATCTCCTTTGAGGTCCGCGGCGGCCTGTTTGTGCGCCAGATGCACCACTGGGCAGCACTCATGTTCATGATGTCCATGATTGCCCACATGCTGCGTATTTTCTTCACCGGCGCGTTCCGTCGCCCGCGTGAGGCTAACTGGATTATCGGTTGCGCGCTTATCCTGCTGGGCATGGTCGAGGGCTTCCTTGGCTACTCCCTTCCGGATGACCTGCTCTCCGGTGTTGGTCTGCGAATCATGTCCGCCATCATCCTGGGTCTGCCGATCATCGGTACCTGGCTGCACTGGGCCATCTTCGGTGGCGACTTCCCGTCCGACCTCATGCTGGACCGTTTCTACATCCTGCACGTGCTGGTTATCCCGGGCATCATCCTGGGCCTTATCGCAGCTCACCTCATCATGGTCTGGTTCCAGAAGCACACCCAGTTCCCTGGACCGGGTCGCGCTGAGAACAACGTTGTTGGTGTTCGCATTATGCCGGTCTTCGCTACGAAGGCCATCGGCATGGGCATGATGGTTGCCGGTGTCCTGGCGCTCATCTCCGGTCTGATGACGATTAACGCCATCTGGAACCTTGGCCCGTACAACCCGTCCCAGGTCTCCGCTGGTTCCCAGCCGGATATCTACATGCTGTGGACTGACGGTGTTGCTCGTGTCATGCCGGCATGGGAGCTCTACATCGGCAACTACACCATTCCGTCTGCGTTCTGGGTTGCACTGCTCTGTGGCCTCATGGTCGTTCTGCTCTTCGCCTACCCCTTCATTGAGAAGAAGCTGACGGGCGACGACGCTCACCACAACCTCCTGCAGCGCCCGCGTGACGTTCCGGTCCGTTCCGCTATCGGTGCAGCTGCCATCGTCTTCTTCCTGCTGGTAACGCTGTCTGGTGGTAATGACCACGTGGCACACTTCTTCCAGATCTCGCTGAATGCGATGACCTGGGTTGGCCGTATCGGTCTGATTGTCCTGCCGCCGATTGCATACTTCATGACCTACCGCATCTGCGTTGGTCTGCAGCGCTCCGACCGTGAGGTGCTAGAGCACGGTATCGAGACCGGTGTCATTAAGCAGCTGCCGAACGGTGCCTTCATCGAGGTTCACCAGCCGCTTGGTCCGGTGGACGAGCACGGCCACCCGGTCCCGCTCGAGTACGCCGGCGCTCCGGTTCCGAAGCAGCTCAACCAGCTTGGTCTGGCCGACTCCGAGACACAGGGCATCTTCTCTTCCGATGACTCCGCTATCGTCTCCCGAGTCAATGAAATTCGCCACGAGAACCACGCTGAGGAGGCGGAGATGTTCCGTCAGCTCAACGAGGCTAACCGCCGCGAAGACGAGGAGAATGGCCGCATCTAGCGCCATCACTCGCTGAAACACGCTCACAGAGCCCGTTCCTTTCTCCATCCCACAGGAGAATAGGAACGGGCTTTTGCGTTCTCATTTCCTTTTGTCGCGGGGCTTCGAACTGGGCCCTTGGAGCCGGCCTGGTTCATTTGTTCATTTTGGAAGCTGAGCTAAGTCAGGAGGGCGTACTTGCACAAGGCATCTGACAAAAGGCATTTTTGGGTCTGAAGACGCCATCTGCCATGAGTAAATGGCGTTTTTAGCCGTCAAAACGCCTTATGACTGATGCCTTTTGTCAGATGCCTCAGGCGTGTCAATAAAGGCTCCCAGACGTTGGGCGTTGGAGGAGATCAAAGAAGGTAATCCGTTTCGCGAAGAGATGTGCAGTGCACTACGGAAAGGTCGTCGTGAACCGACCTGGGTCATGGGTGGGTGAGTAAACCTTGACGTCACTCTTGGCAGTATTGCCTAGTGTTGTTTGGCGGTGGGGCGGGGCTTCTTCGCACTTAATTGGCCTACGTCAGGTTGGAGCTGTCTTGGTTGAAGAAGCATTAGACCCGCCGCGAGCACGCTAGGTGACCGCGAAGGGCGTCCCAGGGGAGTTCGTCAGGTACAGCGTTCTTTCATGCCTAGGCCTCTAGAGTGTGTGCTTTAGGGTAGTTGTAAGGCCGTCTACGTACCCGCTGTCAGAGGAGCGGTCTGCGGGCGCCGAGCTGGGTGGGAGAGCGGGCTCCTAAGTTTTGCGTTGCTTGCCTGTCAAGGTGTTAACCCACAGTTAACCTCCTTGTAGTTTGTCTGATTTCTGGGAATCGAGGAGCGATACGGCGATGCGGAGGTCTCTCATTTGATCGGGAGAGTGACGCGGTCGACATAAAAACCGCAGGAGAGAACCACTTTGTTGCATGGTTTCAGGAGAGGGTAGTGGGTCAAATGGGGTCGATGTGACGCCGAGTTACACGAGTGTGATGAAGGTTACATCGTATATTTTTGGACGCTCTTTGGGGCTTTAGGTCGGTGCTAAGGTCTAGCGGTGTGAAGTGAAAACCCCTCTGGGTTATTGCAGGTGAGGGCAAGTATCTGCCTGTCGCGCTTGTGTAATGAACTGAGATCGTTGGGCGCCGTGTCGTTTAGGTTTCCATTTGATAACGGGACGGTAACGAAGCCGGTTTTGCGTTTCTGACTCGACATCGCTCGTGATGATTTCGTAACCTATTCGAGACATTGAGTTACCGCCACGGTGTACACATCACCGGTGCTCAATACGAACTGAAGAATTAAGCGCCGCGTCTGGCCCCTCCTAAACACCGGGGGCCGAGCGGAGATGGCCCTACAGGAACGGGTCATCGTCGAACGCTAGGCCCGCCCTTGGGTCAGAGCTTTTGTTCGCGTCATGTGGAGAGTGGTCATATGGATTGCCTTCTCCTAGCGAGCGAAAGTAGGCGCGCAGGAAGATTTGGAGTTTAAATTCGTGGCTAAGCACCGTCGTCAGGGCAACCTGAACACCCGTCGCATCGCATCCACTGCTGCTGTTGCTGCAACCGCAGCTGTTACCGTCCCGGCTGCTGCTAATGCAGCTGAGGTTGTCGTCCCGGAGACCGATATCCGCTTCGAGGTTGCTGGTCTGGAGAACGTCCCGAATATCAAGCAGCTGCCGAACATTGATCGTTATATCCCGGCCTTCAAGGCTGACCAGGGCGCTGGCTACGCCGCTGCTGTGGAGGCTCCGGTAGCTGAGGCTCCGGCGCCGGCACCGGTTCAGTCCGTGGGCGAGAAGGTTCTCGAGGCTGCTCGCTCCGCCGTCGGTTCCCCGTACGTCTATGGCGCCAACGGCCCGAGCGCTTTTGACTGCTCTGGTCTGACCTCGTGGGCTTACCGCCAGGCTGGCGTGTCCATTCCGCGCACTTCCCAGGCGCAGGCTTCTGCGGGTACCCCGGTGTCCCTCGATGCCCTGCAGCCGGGCGACATCATCGTCTACTACTCCGGTGCATCCCACGTTGGTATCTACACCGGCCACGGCACCATCATTGACGCGCTGAACTCCGGCACCCCGGTCGGCGAGCGCTCCCTGAACTACATGCCGATTCACTCCGCTGTTCGCTTCTAAGCGAACCTGGCGGTTTGGCTAACCCCTTCCGCTGCTCTTGCCATGTTGATGGCGAGGGTGGGGAAGGGGTTCGGCTATTCTAGAAGCCGTTATGCTTTTCCTTGACTGAGGGTATAATTCAGTCATCTATTAACCTTCTCTTAGTTTCGGGGGTATTCATGTCGCGTCGTGGCATTGCGTGTGCCGTCGCTGCAATCGTTGTGGGTGCGGCTCCGGTGGTCGTCCTGTCGCCATCTGCAGTGGCTCAAGAGTTCCTCCAGGAGCAACCGCAAGAAGCGGCAGGGGAGCAGGCACCCGAGGATCTGAGCGATCTCATTGAGCGCATGGCGGACGTCGCCCAGCGGGTTTCTGCCAAGGGTGAGGAAGTCAAGGGGCTTGAGGATGAGCTCGCAGAATCGGAGAAGGAGATCGGCGAGCTGGAACGCAAGGCTGAGGAGGCACAGCGCAATTCCGAAGATGCTTCCGTGGTTGTCGCTGAGCAACAGCAGCGGATCGATTCTCTGGCGCAGTCGCGCTACCGCCGAAGCGCGGCAACGCCAGTGTCGGCAGCCCTTGATGCCAACGACGTAGCCAGTGCGGTCGAGCGCATGGGGTACCTGGGGGCTTTGACGAGGGCTGCCAAGCGTGAAGAGGAAGCCATGGTGGCTGCCGCCGCCGCGGCCGACGAGGCGCATCAGCAGGCAGTCGATGCTACTGAGGAAGCGCGCCTCAAGCGCGACGAGCTGCAGGCACAGCGCGATGCGGTTCTCAAGGAGCAGGCTGACCTGGAAGAGCAGCAGAAGGAGCTCGAAACCAAGGTTGATGGCTTGAGCCCTGAGGCGCGCCAGGCATGGGTTGAGCACTTTGGCGGCTCTGCCGACCTTGACTTAGCTGCGTTGGCCGATGGTTCGGGATCCGCCGCTGTCCAAGCAGCACTCACCCGAATTGGCGCCCCGTATGGCTGGGGTGCCACAGGCCCTGATGTGTTCGATTGTTCCGGCCTGATGGTGTGGAGCTATCAGCAGATGGGGAAGAGTATCCCGCGCACCTCGCAGGCGCAGATTGCCGGCGGCACTCCAGTACCGATCGATGAACTACAGCCCGGAGACATTGTGGGCTATTACGCCGGCATTACCCACGTGGGAATGTATATCGGTGACGGTCAGGTGGTTCACGCCTCCACCTATGGCGTTCCCGTGGCGGTGGTGCCGCTTCATTCCATGCCCGTTCAAGGCGCCGTCCGCTACTAGGCCATGGCGCGCACACTCCTAGTAACGAATGATTTCCCGCCCACCATCGGCGGGATTCAGTCTTATCTTCGAGATTTTCTGGCAACCCTCAACCCGGAGGACGTCGTCGTCTTCGCCTCGACCCAAGATGGTGACGCCGCTGCCGAGTATGATTCGACGCTGCCGTATACCGTGGTTCGCTGGCCACGCACCATCATGCTTCCGACACCAGCGACCGCACGCCGGATGCAGAGTCTGATTCGTGAATACGATATCGAGACCGTGTGGTTTGGGGCGGCAGCCCCGCTTGCCCTTATGGCGCCGGAGGCCCGGGCGGCGGGCGCTCGCCGGATCGTTGCCACGACGCACGGTCACGAGGTGGGCTGGTCCATGCTTCCTATAGCCCGGCAGGCCCTGCGTCGCATTGGTCAGCATGCCGATGTCATCACGTATATCTCGGACTACACGCGTACCAGGTTGGAACCCGCGTTTGGTACCCATGCGCGCTGGGTGCACTTGCCTTCCGCGGTTAATCTGGAAGACTTCACTCCGGCCACGGCGGGAGAAAAGCAGAGCGCGCGGGAGCACTTTGGACTCGGCCCGGGGCCCGTCATCGTGTGTATCTCCCGCTTGGTTCCCCGCAAAGGCCAGGACCAGCTCTTGCGGGCGATGCCGGCGGTACGGGCACGCTTCCCGGACGCCCAGGTACTCATCATTGGTCGCGGACGTTATGAGCAGACACTGCGCGAGCTAGCGCGTCTGTACTGCCCCGGCGCGATGTTGCAGGAGGCGCGGGACACCGAAGAATTGCAGTTGGCGCTTCATGCTGCCGATGTGTTTGCCATGCCGGCGCGCACGCGGGGTGGGGGACTCGACGTCGAGGGCCTTGGCATCGTTTACCTAGAAGCACAAGCGGCGGGGTTGCCGGTCATTGCGGGTGACTCCGGTGGTGCACCGGAAACAGTAACGTCCGAGACTGGCATCGTTGTGCGCGGCTCCTCGGTTCCGGAGCTTGAGCAGGCCTTGTGCACGCTGCTTGGCGACGTCCCCAGGGCCCACCGCATGGGGGCGGCAGGGCGCCGTCACGTGGAGGAGCACTGGACGTGGGAAATCATGGGCGCACGATTGCGTGAGGTTCTGGAATGTGATCGTGGGCAGGCCGGGGTATATCCTACTAGTCATGCTTGAACACACTTCCTCCGCTGACGGTGGCCACAGCGGCCTCACCATCGGGTTCGATATTGGTGGAACCAACTTGCGGGCCGCGGTGATTAATCCCGCCGGAGAGATTGTGGATTCGACAAGCGTCCCCACGGCCAGGGAAGCGCAGACACTCGAAGATGACATCGTACGCTGCGTGGACAACTTGGCCGCATCCCATGACATCGAGGCCGTGGGCCTTGCCCTCGCGGGCTTTTTGGATCCCGAGTGTGAAGTCGTTCGTTTCGCCCCGCATTTGCCGTGGCGTAACGCCCCAGTACGCGAGATCCTCAGCAGGCGTTTGGACGTGCCGGTCCGCCTTGAGCATGACGCCAATTCAGCCGCGTGGGGCGAATGGCGCTTTGGCGCTGGGCGCGGTGCGAAAGAATGGGTTTTCTTTGCTGTGGGAACGGGCATTGGCGCCACGCTTTTTACTGAGGGAAAAATCTACCGTGGAGCTTTCGGCACCGCCCCGGAGTTCGGGCACCTTGTTGTGTCGCCGGGCGGGCGCCTCTGCCCCTGCGGCAAGCGTGGGTGCTTAGAGCGCTACGCTTCCGGAACCGCTTTGCCGGACACCTGCGCAGAGCTGCGCGGCGAGTATGACACCACCTTGCCGGAGAATCCCTCCGGCGAGGAGATCACTGCAGCAGCTCGGCGCGGGGATCCGCTGGGGATAGCTGTCATGGAGAACTTCGGTCAGTGGCTCGGGCAAGGGTTGTCCATGGTGGCAGATGTGCTCGACCCAGAGCTCATCGTGATTGGCGGCGGGGTGTCCAAGGACGCGGATTTGTACCTCGATCAGGCGCGGGATGCCATGGCTCGGCAGATCGTCGGAGCCGGTCACAGGCCTTTGGCCCGAGTGGCAACCGCGAAGTTGGGTTCGGCGGCAGGTATGATCGGAGTCGCTGATCTCGCCCGCCAGGAGCACCGAGGTTAACACCGCACATTTTTCTTTCACCGAGCAGCACCGCCTGCTCGGCACACACAGATAGGACTATAAGCGATGCGAAACAAGTGGTACTGGGCCTTTAAGCACATCTTTTTCGGCCCGGCCCTTCGAGTGTGGAACCGCCCATGGTCCGAAGGCATGGATCGCATCCCGGAGTCTGGTCCGGCAATCTTGGCATCCTCCCATCAAGCGGTGATGGACTCCTTCTACTTCCCGCTGTTGTGCCCGCGGCAGATCACCTTCTTGGCAAAGAGCGAGTATTTCACTACCCCCGGTTTCGTTGGCCGCCTGCAAAAGTGGTTCTTTAGCTCCGTGGGGCAGGTGCCGATCGATCGCGTCAACAAGGATGCCGGGGACGCGATGCTGGTGAGCGCACAAAAAATTCTGGGCCGCGGGGATCTCTTCGGTATTTACCCGGAGGGGACTCGTTCGCCCGATGGGCGCATCTACAAGGGGCGCACCGGTATGGCCCGCATCGCGCTAACCACCGGTGAGACAGTAATACCCATTGCCATGATCAATACCCGGAAGGCTAATCCAATCGGTTCGTGGGTTCCGCGTCCGGTGCGCGTCGGCATGCGCGTTGGCGAACCCATTGATCCCCACGCATGGGCCGCTGAGCGCAACCTTGATCCGCAGGATCACGCCACCGTGCGTGCTTTCACGGACTACGTGATGAAGCAGTTGTCTGAGCTGTCCGGTGAGCCGTACGTCGACGTCTATGCCTCCGACGTGAAGGCGTCCCTGCAAGCTGGGCACGGCTACCCGGAAGGGGCCGAGCCCAGTTCGGAGGCGCGGTAGTCAGTGACTTCCTCCCCGTCTCAACGCTTAGCGTGGCCTGATGTAGCAAAAGGAATTTCCATCCTGGGCGTCGTGCTGTTGCACATCACGCTTACGGTTCCAGAATCGAAGGACACGTGGTTGGCCGCTTTCAACGTGTGGCTCGACCCACTGCGCCTGCCCCTGTTCTTTTTGGTGAGTGGGTTCTTCGCGCAAAAGGTTTTTCGCTTTAGCTTCGCAGAACTCTTTACTCGCCGCCTGTGGTACTTCCTTGTTCCTTATGTGGTGTGGATGCTGGTTGAACAGCAGACCAAGCGCGTGGAGTACCACTGGGTATTCGGGGATCCCGTTTTCGATTTCAGCCAGATGACGGCCAGCCTGCTCGTGGGCCATTCCATGGCGTGGTTTCTGCATTCGCTGATTCTGTTCAATATCTTCCTCTGGTGCGTGCGCAAGCTGCCCGGGTGGGCGGCGCTAGCGCTGAGTTTTAGCCCTATTCTGTTCATCGCATGGCAGGCGCAGTTCACCTCGATCGCGAAGGCCATCATGTTCCTTCCTGTCTTTGTCGCCGCTGCTTATTTCCGGGACGCAATCTCCGCCTTCGCTTCCGCTATCGAGGCTCCCTTCAAAGGCGAGTGGGATTACCGGAGCTTTTGGGCGTATTCCGGCATGGTTGGGGCCTACGCCATCGGGTTCTTTATCCGCCGCGCGTGGGATAACTACGCTGGGGCCGTCGAGGTTACGTGGTTGTTGCCAGGCACGGAGGCGTTGGTGAGGGATGACGTCCATATCCTCGTGCGCATGGTAGAGCAGTTCTTCGAGGTTCCGGTGGGAATTGCGGTGGCGGTGGCCGTGTCCTATATACCGGTCCTATCCACCGGACTGCGGTTCATCGGTTCCCACACGCTGCCCATCTACCTTGGCCACCCCATTGGCCTTACCGTCCTCTATGGCTACCCCATGGCGCTCAACCCGCGCGAGGTAAGCCTGGCAGGCCAGTGGCCGTTGGAAAATACCTGGTTCTGGCTCAGCATGTGCTTTGTTTATTGCGCGATTGCGTCGTTGGTCCTGTGGGCCTTGGGCAAGGTGCCCGTTGTGGGCTGGACGCTGAAGCCGCCGCCGATCGGTGCGAGTAGGCGAACCACGGAACCGCCCTCGGCGGGCTTGAGCTTGAGCCAGAAACTCACTGCGACAAGGAACGCCACGACAAAGAAATAGTCGTTACCTGGAGCCTGCTGCCACCAGGACCACTCCAGTTCCAGCTGCTCGCCGTGGGGGACAAGCCAGTGGCCGCGGGCTAGCAGCACGAACCACGTGAGGCCTGCGAGGAACCAGTAGCGGCGCGCGGTGAGGTAGACCGCGGCTAGGCACAGCCACGTGAAATGGTGGGACCACGAGACCGGGGAGCACAGCAGCGCCGCCGTGGAGGCCAGTAACACGAGTTCTATCTCTGAGGACGTGTGCTTCATGACCCACCACAAGACTGCGACGATGAGAGCGCAGCCAACCAACCACAGGCCCGATGCTTCCTCAGGACTAACGCGGCTGAGCAAGCCCCGAAGGGATTGGTTGCTGGAATAGGACAGCGTACCGATTCGGGAGGAGTCCCAGAGGGTGTCAGTCCAGTACGCCGCAGAGCTTGCAGGGGAGGCGAGGTAGCCCACCACACCGCAGGCGATGAAGGCGCCTATCGCCGTGGCAAGGGCACGCCAGTCGCGGCGAACGAAAAAGACCGCGAGGAAGACCGCCGGGGTGAGCTTGATCGCCATAGCAACGCCGGTCAGCACACCCCGCCACGGGGAGCGTGGTCTGAGCAGCAGGCAGTCGACAACAACGGCCGCGGTCAGCAGGAGATTCACTTGGCCGAAGCTGAGAGTCTCAGTAATCGGTTCGGTGAGTGCGCAGGCGAGCAGCGCCCACGTGACCCACCAGTCGGGGCGGTCAACGTCGCAGCACCGTGAGATAACGGCGTAGAGACATGCCCAGAGCGCACCGAGCGACGCCGCAGTAAGAAGGAGAGACAGCGGCCACAGCGGCATCCACGACACCAAGGCAAAGAGCGCTGCAGCAAAAGGCGGGTAAGTAAAAGGCAGCGACACTCCGTTGCCGAGAATGTAGCTTTGCGCGTAGAGATTCTCCCCGCGGAGCAGGGCCTGCCCTCCCTCTCGGTAGACATCGAGGTCAACGTGGTAAAACGGCACAATTCCGCCGCTGTTCATCGACGCCGCAAGATGGATAGTCCACGGCACCGTTGCCAGCCCCACCAGAAGGAGAGGAAGGAGGGACGAGGAGAGAGCTTTCTTCACGCAGCTGAGTATAGGCCCCCAGTGGCACGGCTCCTCTAGGCAGCAGACTAGGATACGGGGCGTGCGCTACTTCTACGACACCGAGTTTATCGAGGACGGATCGACCATCGAGCTGGTCTCCATCGGCATTGTCGGAGAAGACGGCAGCGAGTATTACGCGGTATCCACCGATTTCGATCCGGGCAAGGCCAATGCGTGGGTGCGCGACAATGTACTGGATAAACTCCCGAGCCCGGCGGATCCGGTCTGGAAATCGCGTGAGACCATCCGCGAGGATCTCCTGGAATTCTTGGGCCGCCACTCTACCCCCATCGAACTGTGGGCCTGGGTCGGGGCTTATGACCACGTGGTTCTTGCGCAGCTGTGGGGAGACATGGCGAGTCTGCCCAAGGGGATGCCACGCTACACCCGGGAGCTCAAGCAGTACTGGGAGTTCGCCGGCCGTCCCAAGCTACCTCCCGTGCCTAACGGTAACCACGACGCGTTGGTCGACGCCCGCCATAACCTGGCCAAGTTTCGCATCTGTGAGCAGCACTTGCCGCTGACTCGGGGCAACCGCGTGAGCTGATCGTGAATTAATACCGTGACCTAAAAGTCCATTAACTAACGCGCGACAGGCCCGAGATGGTTAAATACTGGGTGTGAGTTGGACAGTAGATATTCCCAAAGAAGTGCTCCCTGATCTGCCGCCGCTGCCGGAGGGGATCAATGAGAAGTTCCAGGACGCCATTTCCCGCGAGGCGAAGCAGCAGCCCAGCTGGGATCAGCTGCAGGCTGATAACGTGCGAAAGATCCTGGAATCCGTCCCGCCTATCGTCGTGGCCCCAGAGATTGAGGAACTCAAGCGCAAGCTTGCCGACGTCGCCTTGGGCAAAGCCTTCCTCCTCCAGGGAGGCGACTGCGCGGAGACTTTCGAGTCCAACACGGAACCGCACATCCGCGGCAACATCAAGACGCTGCTGCAGATGGCCGTCGTCTTGACGTACGGCGCTTCCACTCCGGTGGTGAAGTTGGGCCGTATTGCCGGCCAGTACGCCAAGCCGCGTTCTGCCGATCTGGATGCCAACGGTCTGTACAACTACCGCGGTGACATCGTCAACGGCGTGGAGGCCAACGAGGAATCCCGCCGTCACGATCCCGCCCGCATGATTCGCGCCTACGCAAACTCCTCGGCGGCAATGAACCTGGTTCGCGCGCTGACGCACTCCGGAACCGCGGACCTGTACCGCCTCCACGAATGGAACCGAGAGTTCGTGGCCAACTCCCCGGCGGGTGCTCGCTACCAGGCCTTGGCTGATGAGATTGAAAACGGCCTGGCCTTCATGAACGCCTGTGGGGTGTCGGATGAGACCCTGCGTTCGGCGGAGATTTACTGCTCCCACGAGGCCTTGCTGAAGGATTACGAGCGTTCCATGCTGCGCTTGGGTACGGACTCTAACGGCGAGACCAAGCTTTATGACCTGTCCGCGCACCAGCTGTGGATTGGTGAGCGTACCCGTGGTCTCGACGACTTCCACGTAGCGTTTGCTTCCATCATCGGCAACCCCGTGGGCATCAAGCTCGGCCCCGGCGTGACGCCGGAGCAGGCAGTGGAGTACGCGGAGAAGCTTGACCCGAACCGTGAGCCGGGCCGCCTCACCATGATTGCCCGTATGGGACACGACAAGGTGCGTTCCGTCCTGCCTCCGATCATCAAGGCAGTGGAGGACTCCGGCCACAAGGTGGTGTGGCAGTCCGATCCGATGCACGGAAACACCTTCACGGCGTCGAACGGTTACAAGACCCGCCACTTCGACAAGATCGTCGACGAGGTCCAAGGCTTCTTCGAGGTGCACCGCGAGCTGGGCACTCACCCGGGCGGCGTGCACCTGGAGTTCACCGGTGAGGACGTCACCGAGTGCCTCGGCGGCGCTGAGGACATCACGGACGTGGACCTGCCGGGCCGCTACGAGTCCGCCGTGGATCCTCGCCTGAACACCCAGCAATCGCTGGAGCTGTCCTTCCTCATCGCGGAGATGCTGCGCAACTAGAGTCTGCGCAGCTAGACGCTGCGCAGACTAATACGGTCTCCAGAGAATCGGCCAGGTGCCGTATTCTCCGGATCCAAACCACCAGGCGGCCACGGCGACAGCCAAGGTGGCGAGGCCGACGAGGACGAGGAACCCGATGAGCCCGACCGTGCTGCGGTTGCTCAACGGACGTTCCTCCGGCTCCTCTTCGGCCCCGGCCGCATATGGTTCTGCCACGGCGGGGGAGGGCGCTGGGGTGTCTACCGGTGCGGCAGGCAGGGGGAAAGCGTCCTCGCGGGTTTCCGCCCGTGTTTCACGCGTGGGGGAATCGGGCGAGGGGATTGCAGAGGTTGCTTCGAAGACACGCGTATTGTCTGTTCCCGAAAAGTCTGTAGGTACTGCAGCGGTACGTGCGGCGGCCGAGTTTCGCGGGACGGGGACCGTGAACTGTGGCAGTTGCAGCTCCCGGGAAACGTCATCCAAAGCATCGAGGAATTCACCCGCGTCTGCAAAGCGTTCGGCTGGGTTACGTGCGGTGGCGGTGGCCACGAGGGCGTCGAAAAGCATCGGCACCCCCTCAATGCGTGAAGATGGTGCCACCACATCCGCGTGCACGCGCGCGGTGGCGTGCGCAAGCGGGGTATCACCGTGGAAGGGGACTGTGCCCGTCAGCAACTCGAACAGGACGATTCCAGCCGAGTAGACATCGGAAGCCGGCGTGATATCCGCGCCAGTGACTTGCTCGGGGGAGAGGTAGCTTACGGTACCGACGATCTGGCCGGAGCTATCATGCTCCGCCTTTGCGGAGCGCACCAAGCCGAAGTCACCCACCTTGACTCGGTGGTTATCGGTGATGAGAACGTTATCCGGTTTGATATCGCGGTGTACGAGGCCTGCGCGGTGGACCTCGCTGAGCCCCGCCAAGACCGAGTGCATGACGCCGGCCGCAGCGTGCGGCGGCATGGGTCCGCGTTCCGCAAGGAGCTCGCGCAACGTGCCGCCGGTGATGAGCTCCATGATGAGATAGATGGGCAAACCATCCGCGGAAAAGTCATGCACGGCGACGAGATTGGGGTGGCTCAGCTGCGCCATCGCGCGGGCCTCGCGCTTAAAGCGGGTGACGAAGACGGGGTCGTCGTGATAGCGCTCATCCATCACCTTGGCAGCTACTGCGCGGCCCAAACGCATGTCCACGCAGCGATACACAGTGGACATGCCGCCGCGAGCGATCGGCTGATCAATGCGGTAGCGTCCTTCAAGAATGTCGCCCACGTTCAGCCTTGTCATGGATTCCAGTATGGCTGATCGGCGCCCGAAAGTGTGATCCGGCTACAGTTGTGTCCGTGACTAATTCTGAGAACACCGTTGAGAATTCCCACCCTGAGCTTCCGCAACTTCTCGCCGGAGAGAAGTTGCTGACGCTTAAAGAGGTAGCTGAAAAACTCGATCTGCCCATTACTCGCGTCTTCGATCTGCTCAATGCCCGGAAGTTCATCGCGTGGCGGGACGCCGAAGGACAGCGCCTCGTCCCGGAAGCGTTTTTCAATGCCAAGGGCGTCATTTCCAAGCACGTGTCCGGCGTCATCACTGTTCTTTCGGACAACGGCTGGGGTGACAACGAGATCCTGGCGCATCTTTTTACCGAGGACGAGTCCCTACCGGGCCGCCCCATCGACGCGCTGCACGGCCACCTCGCGCGGGAGGTTATTCGGCGCGCGCAGGCTTCGGCGTTTTAGGCGCTGTCGTCGCACCTGCCGCATTCGGTTCAGCGGTGGTGCGTGGAACACCGTCGAAAATCCATTGCGTGGCCAACCATGCCACGACCACCATCGCAATCACCCAGAACCAGTTGTAGAGCTGGTGATTGCCGTCGCCGGCGAAGGCCACACCAATAAAGAGAGCTGCGCCGGTGGTGAGCTTGATGAGCGGTAGTGGTGGGCGGAAGGTTCCCATGAGCGTGAGCACCGAGGCGTAGTACCACGGCAGCGTCACGGAGTTGAAGACGAACGCCACCTGGTAGGCCGCGGCCGTGGCGGCAATGGCACGGCGCACGCCCGTGCGCCCCCACCACCACACAAGGACAAGGCCCAGGAGCATCAGAAGCATCGCGGCCGAGCGCAGTACGGTGAGCACGCCGTTATAGGTGGTGTCGGGGGAGAAGACCTGGATGAGCGGAACGAGAATATCGGCAAGCAAGGTGGGGCCGGCCAGGGGGTTGATGACCTTCGAGTTGCCACTGATCTGCGACAGCCAACCCCACGAGCTTCCCGACGCCCACGTGATCGCCGCCACCGCCAACGCGACCTCCGCCACGGCGATAACGCCGGATAGTAGAAAGAACCCGACGCGCTTGAGCGGCTTCGTTCCCTTCGGCGCCCAATGGTGCAGCATGAGCCACACGATGAAGGGCGCGGCGAAGACGGCGGTGGCCTTGAGGGACACTGCCACGCCAACGAGTATGAGGCTGAGGTGGAACTTGTGGTGCACAGCAGCGAGAAGGCCCAGCGATACCAGCCCCACCATGACTGATTCGTTGTGCATGCCGCCGATGAGGTGCAAAATCATCACCGGATTCGCCACTCCCAACCAGAGCGCTAGGGCGGGATCACCGCCAATGCTTCGGGCTAGGCGTGGAATTGACCAGGCGATGGCTGCAAAACCAAGGACGGAAATTGCCTTGTAGACGATGATGCCCGCAGCAACGTTATCGCCCACCAGGTGGGTTACCCCGTTGCCCATCCACAGGTGTAGCGGCCCGTAGGGCGTAGTGGTGTTGCGCCAGTCATGAGAGACCTCGAGCAGGAAGGGGCCGGGGTTAACGGCTGCGCCCTCGACGTAGGGGTCGAAACCATCGCGTACCATCGCGCCTTGCATGAGGTAGGAGTACACGTCCCGGGAAGCCAGCGGTGCGGCGCACAGCAGCGGGGTGACCCAGCAGATCAACATCCGGCGGATGTCTGCCAATGCGCCGTCTGGTTGCGGGTTCTTGAGCTGTGGGGCGATGAAGTGGCGGCCCGCCAACACCCATGCGGCGACGAGGCCAAACAGGCCAATCCAGTAGAGGACCATGCCAATGTTGCGGCCGTGGCCATAGGCAAGGAAGCTGATGTTGAGCGCCTCAAGAAAACCTCCGCGATTCCGGGTCGCGCCGCCGGAGAAGGAGGCGAGCGCCAGGACGATCGCAGAGACGATGCCCAGTGGCAGGGGATGGGGAATGCGCAGGGGCACGCGCGTGGATGCGGAGCGGGCCATGCTACATCCGGCGGGCCGTGGACTTGTGGGCAAGTTCTTCCAAGACCGCCGTGACCTCGGGGTCAACCTGTGCGTTGTGCAGATGGTCGAGGCCGGAACGCGTGAGATCGCTGATGCGCTGCTCGACGACGTCCGGCGCACCGGAATCAGCAATGATCTGCGCCATGCGGGCAATGTCTGCGGGGTCCTCCGTCTGCCCGATGAGGCGGCGAAGCTCAGCGGCGGCTGCGGGATCGGTGGCGTCCGCGCGCTGTAGGGCCAGCGACAACAGAACCGTGCGCTTGCCTTCGCGCAGGTCGTCTCCGGCGGGCTTGCCGGTGATAGCCGGGTCACCGAAGACGCCGAGCAAATCATCGCGCAGCTGGAAGGCGACGCCGATGTCCTGGCCGTAACCGCGGAAGGCAGCAACGAGTTTCTCGGGTGCGCCCGCTATAACGGCGCCCAGATGGAGGGGGCGCTCGATGGTGTACGCGGCAGTCTTGAACCGGTTCACCGAGTCCGCCAACGTGGCGTCCTCGGAGCCGGCGGCTTCCAGGGAGATGTCCAGAATCTGGCCGCCGATGACTTCGCGGCGCATTGCCCGCCATGGTGCGCGGGCGCGCGCCAGTGCCTCGGGGCTCAGGCCGGAATCTTGAAGCATGTCTTCCGCCCAGACCAGGGCCATGTCACCGATGAGGATGGCCAGCGATTGCCCGAAGAAATCAGCGTCGCCGCTGAGCCCGAGCTCGCGGTGGCGAGCAGCAACGCCGCGATGGACAGTGGGGTTGCCGCGCCGGGTATCGGAAGCATCCACGATGTCGTCGTGGATAAGTGCACAGGCCTGAATGAACTCCAAGGACGAGGCAGCGCGGAGCATTGCCTGCGGGGACTCAGTGCCGTCGAGCCCGTGCGCACCGACAAAACCTGCCCACGCGTAGAGGGGGCGAATGCGCTTGCCGCCGTCCAGGACGAAGGAATCCAAATAGGAGATCGCGTCGGCCACCGGAGAGCCGATGGCCGCGATGGCGTCGCGCTGACTGTCCAAGAAAAGCTTAAGCTCCTCGCGCACGGCTGCGGGGATGTCGTTCAAGGAAGGTATCTGCGGTGTAGTCACGCCTGCTACTTTACCTGGGTAGCTATGCCGGATTGCCGCCAGGTTAAGCGGTGTCGGCTGGTGTCAGCGGCACCGTCGATTGCAGGATGGCGAAGGGGCGTGCATCGGCGGGGTAGTAGAGCTGGCGAAGGAAATCACTAAATCCCATCTTGCGGTAGAGGCCGAAGGCGGAGTTTGCCTCGTTGGGAACTTCCGGAGTGGAAAGCAGGATGTAGCGCGCGGGAAGGTTCCACGCCAAGGCTTCGAGCAGTGCGCGCCCTAAGCCGCGGCCCTGTTCTCCAGGCAGCACGTGAATCTCCGCCAGTTCGAAATAGTTGTGGAGAATGTCTTCTTGTTCCGGGGTTGGTCCGCCACTGGCGGTGAGCGCTCGGCGAAGCTGTTTGTCCCACCAAGTGTCCGGAGAGCCAAGGAAGCCGTAGGCAAAGCCTGCAATTCCGTAGTCGGTGGTGGCCACGACGCAGGAAAACCCTGGGCGTATGAGATCTGCGCGCCACCGCGAGATGGAGACGTCGCGCACTGACTGGCTGTAGCCCATTGCCGCGATGTAGATATCCACCAAGCGCGGGACAGCAATGGCGAACTCTTGGGGGCTTAGGCGGCGCAGCGTGTAACTCACATCTCTAATAACAGCAGATTCTTCAGGCATGTGAAAGCGCACAGAGAAACTATCTTCTGCACATCCAACCGCCGAGGAGTCGGAGTACGTGTTCGAAAAGAGAAGAAATATCGCCCATCCCTATTGCTTAAATCGAACACATGAACTAAAATTAGAGGTGGATGTACGAAGGTGGTTTTACGGTGAGTCTCATCAGCGAACAGCAGTAGAAAGTCAACAGCACAGTCTTCATTGACAAGCTCAGGAAGCAGCCCAAGGAGGAGAGGTCATGGCACAGGTAATTTCAGCAACGGCAGCGGCTCGGGGCCGGAACAGGGAGGCGATGCAGCGTGTGCGCCGTGACCGCTTCCTCGGTCAAGCGTTGGATCTGTTGGTGGATGCGCGCCGTAGCGCTGCGGAGGGGCGGTTCGAGGACGCTCTTGAAATGGCGTACCGCGCCTCGCTGCGTGCTGCGGGCGCGCGTGTGGCGGCGTCTGCGGTGTCGCGCCGTCGGCGCTTGCCTACCTCTGCATGGGAGCAGGTAGCTCTTATCGGTCCGGCGGATGCTCAATGGGCCGCAGAATTCACAGACTATTCCCGCGTGCGCTCGCGCGTGGCCTCCGGAATGGATCCGGTGCCCGCTGCGGATACGGTCTACCAGTACTTGGCGCTTGCCACACGTTACGTGGACGCGACCGAATCTGAGCTGGGCTTCGGTGGGCTGGCCGCCTAGTGAGGGCGTGATTGCTCCGGTAGCAGGGGCGCAAGGATGCCCAAAAACTATGGACTGTCTTTGTGGGAACTATCTCGCTATCCTTGACGTTATAGAGGTAGTAAACATAGTTCCCAGTTCCACTACCTAAACCCAAATCATTACGGAGGACGCTGTGGCCCTTTCTGAGCACGAACAGCAAGCGCTGCGTGAAATTGAACAATCGTTGCTGGCCAACGATCCTGATTTTGGCGCGTCTGTGTCCGGTGAAACTTCTTTCGGCGGCAACTCGGGTGCCATCACCCTCCGTGGGGTGGCCTTAATCGTTGTCGGTCTGTGCATGATGGTGGGCGGAATCGCGTTGGCCCAGCAGTCCCTGTGGTTCGTTATCCTCTCCGTACTTGGCTTTTTGGTCATGTTTGGATCCGGGGTGTGGATGCTGCGCGGAAATTCGGAAGATTCTCTGGTTGCCGCCGGCGCACCAGCATCCGCTAAGCGGCGCAACAAGCAGTCCAAGAAGGCTGGCAGTGACGTTGGAAACCGCCTTGAAGATAACTTCCGCCGCCGTTTCGAAGGAAACTAAGCGCTAGAAACCCACCAGCAGCCCTTCGCTCTATTGTGAGTCGGAGGGCTGTGGCACGATGACATTGGCCATGGCGTACAGGGTTTGCGTTATGCCCGGGAGCTGCTCGGGCGAGCGGTCTGCCAATTCTGATGCGCGAACGATGGCGGCGTTGAGCAGCGAGATATCCGCTTTGGAAACACCAGGGCAGAACTCGTTAACGATCGATGCAAAGCCACCATGTGACTGCTGCACCGCCTCATCCGCAAAAGCCTGGGGGAAGTGCTGCGCGGCGGTCATGAGGGGGCCGTGCGTGCCATGGAGGAAAAGTTCGAGAGTGGCGTCCACGTAAGCATGGATGCGTTCTGTCGGCTCTGGAGGGGCCACCTGCATGGCAGCTTCGAGCTGTTCATTCCACGTTTGTGTGGCCTGGATAAGCAGCTGCACCAACAAATCGTGTTGGGATGAGACGTAGCGATAAACGCTGGGGCGGGCAAGGCCTACTTCCGCAGCGACCTCCGCCAAGGTAGGAACTGCCCCGTGGTTGTTGACGATCAACCTTTCGGCAGCCTCGAGCACCGCGCGGTGCTGGACGGCGCGGTGCTCGGCTACTGTCGTTTCAGTGATCTTCGGCATGCGCTAAGTCTACGTTAAGCTGCGCATTCTTTTTCCATTCTGGTGCCTACTTGGCGGACGGGGTCAAGCGGCCATCGACCATTTCATAGACCTTGTCGCAGTGACCAAGAACGTCGTAGTCGTGGGTGACCATGACACCCGCGACGTTGAAATCGTGGCATTCTTTGGCTAGCAGCGCCACGATCTCTTGGGACCGTGCGCGATCGAGGGCAGCAGTGGGTTCGTCGACGAGCAGCACCTGTGGATCGCCCACAAGTGCGCGCGCGATACCGACGCGCTGGCGCTCACCGCCGGAAAGACTGCCGGGCCGGTGCTTCGCGCGATGCGCCATGCCGACCTTCTCCAGCAGCTCGGCGCTGGAGTAGCGCCCAGTCTTGCCGATGACCTTGCTGGCCAATTCGATCTGCTCCTCCGCCGTCAGTGCAGACGGGAGATTGCCAGAGGACTGGAAGACGAAGCCGATGTGGTTGCGGCGGATCTGCGCCAGTTCGGAGTCGCCCAGCGGCACGATGTCCTCGCCCGCGACGAGGACTTGGCCGGAATCGGGCGTTGTCAAAGCGCCCGCGACCGCGAGCAGTGTGGACTTTCCGGAGCCGGAGGGGCCAACCACGGCAACGAATTCGCCTGCCTCGACGGTGAGATCGACGGAATTCAGTGCCTTAACGTGTGAATCGCCGTCGCTGTAGCTGACGGTGACGTCTTTCAGTTCCAAAGCGTGGCTCATCGGTTTTCTCCTAGGGCTGCGAGGGGGTTGGTTCGGGTAACGCGGACGACGGCAACGAAGGCGCCGAGCAGTCCGGCGACGAAGAGAATGAGACCGCCATTGATGACAGCGCTGAATTCGGTGGCGTAGGGCATAGCCGTTTTCTCTAGGAGGCTGCCCAGGCCAACGGCGATGAGTGCGCCGGCGAGGATTGATACGAGGAGGATGACCACCGCTTGGCCGAGGCTATCGCGCAGCAGGAAGCTCTTGGTGGCGCCCATTGCGCGAAGGGTGGCGATATTGCCGGCGCGCTGGATGGTCCACACGAGGAAGAAGGCGCCGGTAACGAGCGCGGCAATGACATAGAGGAACCAGGTGATCATGGAAAGGGTCATCATTTCGGCGGTGTAGCCGGGGGAGGAGTCGAAGCTCTCTTTGAGAGTTCGAACGTCGAGGCCGGAGCGCTCGGTGAGAGCATCGGTATCGGGCTTATCCGCCGTGCGAGCGACGATGACAGATGCTTCCTCATAGGCCTCTGGGGTGACAGCTTCGCCGTGGCGCCCGCCGGCGTGAACCTCTTGCCAGATATCGAGCGGCAGGTAGGCCACGTCGACGTGGCCGAAGGTTCGCTGGTTGTCGGTGAACCCGATGACGCTGAGGGGGATATCCAAGCGGTCGAGGGTGATGGTGTCGCCCACCTCGATCCCCTCGTCCTGCAGGGTGGAGGACAGGATGATGTCGTGTTTCGTGTTGCTGGGCTTGCCGTCTGTCCGGGCGGTGTCGATTGGGGGCAAGCCTGCCGGTGCGATGAAGGAGTCAGGTTCTACTCCGAAGAGCGTGAGGTCCACCGCCGTGCCGTCCTGGTTGTGGGCGTTAGCAATGGTCAGGCCCAAGGGGGTGGTTTGGTCCACGCCCTCTAGTTGAGAGAAGGACTCGGCATCGGAGGCATCGACAACGGAGCGGGTGAATGCAGAGTCTTTCTGCGTGCCATCGGCGAAAGCGATGACGTTGCTCTCCATCGCCTTGAGGCTGGAGACGCCGTCGTTGACCAAGCCTGCTGTGAGACCGGAGATGATAACGACGAGCATGGACATGAGTGCGAGGACGACGCCCATGAGGAGGAATCGGGTACGCGCGAAGAGCATCTCGCGCCAAGCTAGATACATGAAGGAACTTCCTAGTGTGTGGGGTGAAAGTAGGTTGGCGTGTCACCCTGAGTGCCGCAAGATGGCAACATGATGTTGCTATCATGGCGACGCAATGTTTCTAAAAACTTGTGCGGGCATTTTGCGCGGGGAGGGGAGACTTTTCGTGCGATTTCCGGATTTCCCCCACTTTGCCCCACCTGTACTACGTGCCGGTCGGGGAATGTCGGTCTAGAGGCCCTTTGGAGCGTGGTGGGAAGGCGAAAACGTCAGGAATATGGGGGTGGTGGGGAAAATTGCATGCTAAGGGGTCAAAGTTGCGTGAGTGAATACGTGGAAATGGGCCTGTTTGAGGGGGTGTGTCAAGGGGAGTCTGGGAAAACTTCCCACTGGAAAAACTGCCTTTTATCTGCAATGTTATTGCGACACGCAGATTGTTGCGGTGATAAAGGTGTGGGAGGTGGGGGAAAGTGGGGTAGAGTGGGGCGTAGCGGAGGAGAGTTGCTCTCTTGTCGCGAGAGGAATCCGGAGTTTTCGAGTGACAGGAAGGTGGACCCGGGGATGTTTCTCGGCACCTACACTCCCAAGCTCGATGACAAAGGACGGCTCACGCTTCCGGCAAAGTTTCGCGAAGAACTGGCTGGCGGCCTCATGGTCACCAAAGGTCAGGATCATTCGCTCGCGGTATACCCGCGGGAGGAGTTCGCGGCGCGAGCTAGGAAAGCAGCGGCCGTGTCACGCACCAACCCAGAAGCGCGTGCGTTCATCCGTAACTTGGCAGCGAGTGCGGACGAGCAGCGCCCCGATGGGCACGGACGTATCACGCTGTCCGCAGGGCACCGTGAGTACGCAAACCTGACGAAGGAATGCGTAGTTGTGGGCTCGGTTGACTTCCTCGAAATCTGGGACGCAGCCGCGTGGGCTGAATACCAGGCGCAAACTGAAGACGCTTATTCGGCGGCAGACGCCGATGACGTACTTGCCGGGCTGCTGTAGAGCTTCCTGGCACACAGAGAGTGCGTGTATGGACTCTGCCCGAGGAGGATGAGCTGGTGTACTTCCCCGACATCAGAACCCTTCCTCGGACAGGGCCCTATACGCACTCGATTTTTATCGAACAGATCTGATAGCGGCCTCAGGCGCCTGAATGGAAAGGGGGACAGCAACTGTGGACCACAACGGCACCATTACCTATGACGTGAATGACAACCACGGCCATGTCCCTGTTATGCGTGCGCGTATGGCTCAGCTGCTTGCTCCGGCCGTCGAAGCAGCGGGGGAGCACGCCGTCATCGTGGACGGCACTCTGGGGGCTGGTGGCCACAGCGAATACTTCCTCAACAGCTTTCCTAACGCGCGGATTATCGGTGTGGACCGTGACTCCGCCTCGTTGAGCAGTGCTTCTCGACGTCTCACCCCCTTCGCCGACCGCTTCGTCGGCGTCAACGCTCGCTTCGATGAGGTCGGTCGTGCCATTGCGCAGGGTGACCATGAGATTTTTTCTATCGCGCGAGAACACGGCATTGCAGGGGCATTGTTTGATCTGGGTGTGTCCTCCATGCAGCTTGACCAGGTGGAGCGTGGGTTTGCGTACAAGACCGACGCCCCGCTGGATATGCGCATGGACCCGCGCCAGGGAATGACTGCCGCCGACGTACTCAACACCTATAGCCACGGTGACCTCGCCCGCATCCTCAAAACCTATGGCGATGAGCGCTTTGCCGGCAAGATTGCTTCGGCAGTAATAAAGGAAAGGGAAAAGGAACCTTTTACTACCTCAGCCCGCTTGGTTGAGCTGTTGTACGCCACGATTCCCGCAGCGACGCGTCGCACCGGTGGCCACCCCGCGAAGCGCACCTTCCAGGCGCTGCGCGTTGAGGTCAACCGCGAGCTTGAGGCGGTCGAACAGGTCATTCCCGTGATTACGGATGCCCTGTCCGTCGGCGGCCGCGCGGTGTTCATGAGCTACCAGTCGCTCGAAGATCGCATCGTCAAGCATGCCTTCACCAAGCTCAGCACCTCGACGACTCCGCCGGGGCTTCCCATGGACCTTCCGGGCACGGCGGCACACTATTCTATCGTGACGCGTGGCGCGGAGAAGGCGAGCGAGGAGGAGATTGCAGAGAACCCGCGGGCAGCGTCCGTCCGGGTACGCGCACTCGAGCGCCTCGAGGGCAGTCCGTCTTTTCATGAACCGGGAGGTAGGCCATGACGCTGAGAGACCGAACCGCACAGGCAACGTACCACCGCGACCACGAGAGGACCCACACCATGGGAGCTAGCCGCGATTTCACCACCGGATCTGATTTCTCCGGTCAGGGAACCGCGCTGCTGGAGCGGGGACGCCGCACCACCCCGTTGCCCAGTCGCACGCCGCATCGCGGTACTGTGCCCGCCCGCCGGGTCGGAACGGGTCTGCGAGGAAACCGTCTTGGTTCGAAGCAGATAGTGAGTAATCGTGGGCGCCGCGTCGTGCAGCCCACTCGGGTTACTGGCCTGTTCGCTCGCCTTTCTTTCATCGCCATTGGCCTGCTCATCACTGGTGTGGCAGCGGCGATGTGGCTCTCTGGCCTGTCGACGTCCCAGACCTTTAAGATTCAGGAGCTTACTGCCCACGAATCCACGCTGGATAACCAGCTGGAAACTCTTAACCGAGACTTGGAGAATGTGCGTTCGGCGTCGGACGTCGCCCGCCGCGCCCACGAGGCCAAGATGGGCGTCCCAGTTCAGCCTGGCGTAGTGGAAGTCGATGCAGACGGAAATGTGGAACAGAAGCGCGAAGCCACCCCGGATATGGAATCGGTCATCGACGTAAACGGCGAACCGGTCCGCCCGGGTCAGGCCTCGAGTGACCCGCACGCGACGGCGAACGTGTCCGACAACTTGAACGCCCGTCCGACGCTGAGCGAGAGGAACCGCGAGCGCGAAGGCGCCGAGTCGGGTGCGTCTCGTTCGGACAACCACCCAGACGGCGGTGAATCCACCAATGACGGACAGCCGGCCGAAGGGAACGTAGAACTGCCGGACATCCCGGCCCAGGCTCCCTACGCCGCCCGCGGGTAGATTCCATCCCCGCTCCGCGCGTGCCTGCGTGGGCGGGCGGCGATTATAGGGCACAATTCGGGATGTACCACTGATTATTGACCCATCTTCGCTGCAGACAGAAAGGTGACGTGTGACCCCACCACACTCCGGTGGCCCGCGCCCGAGGCGCGCTTCCGCCGCCCGTGCCGCCCAACCGCGCGGTACCTCTCACCAACCACGGCAGCGTTACGACGCCGACCGCGTCGTTCCCGCGACCCGTTCACGGAACCCGCGCACCGGCAAGCCCTTCATGAGCCAGCAGAAAACGATGCGCCGTCGCGTGCACGTCATCGCGGCTTTGCTGCTCGTAGTGATGCTGGCGTGGATGGGGCGCCTCGCGTGGGTCCAGATCGTGTGGGGACCTGACTTGGCGGCGAAGGCCGCTGCGCAGAGAACCCGCGTCTATGTCGACACGGCCGGGCGCGGCGAGATCCTCGCGCGCGACGGCCAGCGGTTGGCCTACACGATGCGCGCCCGATCCTTGACCGTGTCACCTACGCGCCTGCGAGATGAGCTCCGTGAACAGGAGGAGCAAAAGGCCGCCGGCGAGGCTCACTTTGAGTCGTTGGCACCCGATGCCAAAGAGGCTTTCCTCGACGACAAGGTGACAGAGCGGCTCACTGACATGTCGGAGGGCATCCCGAACAAGCTGAAGGAAGCCGGCATCGATGCCGGGGACGTGGATTCGGAGCAAATCATGGACAAGCTCCGTGCCGATACTCAATATGAGGTACTCGTGCGCAACGTCGATCCGGATGTCGCGGTGGCCATCTCCGAGGACTACCACGGTCTCGCCGCTGATGAGCAGCAGATCCGCCAGTACCCCAATGGTGCTATCGCAGAGAACGTCATCGGCAAGGTGTCCATGGACGGCCAAGGCCAGTTCGGCTTTGAGGCCTCCGGCGATACCACACTGACGGGTATTGACGGCAGCTCCACCGAAGACGTTTCAGCCAGCGGTCAGGTCATTCCCGGTACCCTTCGCGATCAGGTGCCCACCACCGACGGCAAGAACGTCACGTTGACGCTCGATCTGGATCTGCAGACCTACGTTCAGCAGAAGCTGGAAAAGGCCAAGGCTAATTCGAAGGCAAAGAGCGCCGAGGCAGTCGTTCTGGACGCCGCCACGGGTCAGGTTCTGGCTATGGCGAATACCGGCACCATCGACCCGAACAAGGACATCGAAAAGCAGCTGGAGAAGGATAAGACCTTCGACAACCTCGCCGTCTCCCACCCCTTTGAGCCGGGTTCGGTGGCAAAGATCATCACCGCCGCGGCAACCATTGAGGAGGGCCTCACCAACCCCGACGAGGTCCTGCAGGTTCCCGGCTCCATCGACATGGCTGGCGTGAGCGTCAGCGATGCCTGGCAGCACGGCGTCGAGCCTTATACCACGACGGGTATTTTTGGTAAGTCGTCGAATGTGGGAACGCTGATGTTGGCCGACCGCCTCGGCCAAGACAAATACGCCGACTACCTCAAGAAGTTCGGTCTCGGCCAGACCTCCGGAATCGAGCTGCCCAACGAGTCACCGGGCCTGGTGCCCGATCGTTCGCAGTGGTCCGGTGGCACCTTTGCCAACCTGCCCATCGGCCAAGGCCAGGCATGGACAGCACTGCAGTTGGCCTCCATCTATCAGACCCTGGCCAACGACGGTGAGCGCATTGAGCCGCGCATCATTGATTCGATCACCGCGCCTGACGGGACTAAGGAAGAACTAGAGAAGCCCGAGACCACCCGCGTGGTCAGTCCCGAAACAGCGCGCACTGTCGTGGACATGTTCCGTGCGGTCTTCCAGGAGGATCCGCAGGGGCTGAACAACGGTACAGCCGGCAACGCGCAGATCGAGGGCTATCAGCTCTCCGGCAAGACTGGTACCGCGCAAAAGGTCGACGAGGAGACGGGGGCATACTCGAACTCCAAGTACTGGATCACGTTCGCGGGCATCGCGCCTGCCGACGATCCTCGCTTTGTCGTCGCCGTCATGCTGGACGAGCCCGAATCCGGTGTCAACGACGATGGCTCCGGCGGCCAGTCTGCAGCGCCTGTGTTCAGTGATATCGCATCCTGGCTGCTTGATCGTGACAATATTCCGCCTTCGCCGCCAGCACCGCACCTGACCTTGCGTGCCGAATAGATAGCTCCGGCCGCGAATAACCTACAGAAATAGAGAAGAGGACGCACCGTGACCAGCAGCATCAGCCTTGAGCGCTTAGCAGAAATTTCTTCGGGCACCGTGATCGGGGATGCCTCGACCACCGTGGGCTCCTGCGGACTAAACTCTGCGACCCTGCCACCTGGCGGTCTCTTCGCTGCGCTTCCGGGAACGCGCGTTCATGGCGCACGGTATGCCGCAGACACCGCAGCAGCCGCGATTCTGACCGACCCGGAAGGCCAACGCATCCTTGCCGAAGCGGGAGAAACACGCCCACTTCTCGTGGTCGAGGATATCCGCGCCATCCTCGGACACGTTTCCGCGGAGATCTATGGGCACCCCACTGAAAAGCTCACCATTCTCGGCGTGACGGGTACGTCCGGTAAAACTACGACGAGCTACCTGCTGGAAGCGGGGCTTTTGCACGCGGGCTTGTCGGTGGGACTTATCGGTACCACGGGCACTCGCATTAACCGAGAGCCGGTGCCTACCTCGCTGACGACCCCCGAGGCCCCGACGTTGCAAGAGCTCTTCGCCCGCATGGTGGACGAAGGGGTAACGCACGTGGTCATGGAGGTGTCCTCCCACGCGCTTTCCCTGGGCCGCGTTCAGGGAACGCGCTTTGCCGTCGGCGGATTCACTAACTTGAGCCAGGACCACCTCGACTTCCACCCAACGATGGAGGATTACTTCGAGGCGAAGGCCATGCTTTTCGACGGTCCCCAGGCCGCCGACCGCTCCGTTGTCTGCATCGACGACGAGTGGGGGCGACGCATGGCGCAGCGCGCCGCGGCGCGTCCGGTCATGACAGTGTCCACGAGCGCGGAGGCGACCGAGACGGACATCACCGCCCGCCAACTCAGCACCGAGGCCACCGGCGCACAGCAGGTGGAGCTGATGGTGTCCACCGGAGAGCACGCTGGTTCCTATGAATTCCGGCTGCCCATGCCGGGCACTTTCAACATCGCCAATGCGGCCTTGGCCACCGGCATGGCCGCAGCCAGTGGCATCGAGCCGCGCGTCTTCTTGGAAGGCGTAGAAAAGGTAGCGGTCCCGGGCCGCATGGAACGCATCGACCGCGGCCAGCAGTTTGTCGCCGTGGTCGATTATGCGCACAAGCCAGCTGCGGTCGCCGCGGTCCTCGATACCCTGCGTGCGCAGCTCGAAGGCAGCAGCGGCCGGATCGGCATTGTCGTCGGCGCGGGAGGTGACCGCGACTCTTCCAAGCGCCCGCTCATGGGGGCGGCCGCCGCGAAGGGCGCCGATATGGTCGTGATCACCGATGACAACCCCCGCACCGAGGACCCAGCAGCTATCCGCGCGGCAGTGCTCGCGGGAGCGCGCGAAGCGAACCCGGAGGCCGATATCCGGGAGGTCGGCTCCCGTGCCAAAGCCATCGACGAGGTCGTGGCGTGGGCACAGCCGGGCGATGCCGTCATCGTCGTCGGCAAGGGCCACGAAGTAGGACAGCTGATTGGTGATACCGTCCACCACTTCGACGACCGCGAGGAGATGGCGCGTGCACTTGATGCCGCGATGACAGCGACTACCCTGAGTACCGAAGAATCCAAGGAGCAAGCATGATTGCGTTAAGCCTCGCTGAGATAGCTCAGATCACGGGCGGCCGCCTGGATAGCGTCGACGAGCCAGAGACCCCAGTGACCGGCTTTGTTGAGTTCGATTCTCGCAAGGTCACTCCGGGTGGACTCTTTGTGGCACTGCCCGGAGCCCGCGTCGATGGCCACGATTACGCCCACACCGCGGTGGAGAAGGGAGCCGTCGCCGTCTTGGCTGCCCGGCCGATGGGTGTACCCGCCATCGTCGTGGAGCCGCGCGGACGCGTAGAAGGTGACGGAGCCAACGCCGATATCTATGCCAACGATGTCGATGGCTCCGCCGCCGCTGTCGTCGAGGCGTTGTCCGCGCTGGCCCGCGCAGTAACGCAGCGGCTGGCGACAGAGCAGGATTTGACCATCGTGGGAGTGACGGGATCGGCGGGCAAGACCTCGACCAAGGACCTCATCGCCACCATCTTCCGCGAGGTGGGGGAGACCGTCGCCCCGCCCGGCTCCTTCAACAATGAAATTGGGCTTCCGTATACGGCTCTGCGCTGTGATGAGCACTCGCGCTACCTCGTGGCGGAGATGTCGGCCCGCGGTATCGGACACATCCGCCACCTCACCCAAATCACCGCGCCGCGCGTCGGCGTGGTCCTCAACGTCGGCTCCGCGCACCTCGGCGAATTTGGCTCGCGCGAGAATATCGCGCAGGCCAAGGGAGAGTTGGTGGAAGCACTGCCGAGCGCGGAAGCGGGCGGTGTGGCCGTCCTCAACGCCGACGATCCTTTCGTCGCCGCAATGGCGACACGCACGGGGGCCAAGGTGGTGTACTACTCCACGGATAACCGCCGCGGCGGCGCACCGGCGGCACAGTACTATGCCACCAACATCGAGCTCGATGACGTGGCCCGCCCCTCCTTTGTCCTCCACAGCCCCAACGCTGAGCCAGTCGAAGTGAAGCTGCAGGTATTTGGTTCCCACCAGGTGTCTAATGCACTGGCCGCGGCAGCGGCAGCCATCGAGCTGGGGGTATCGGTAGCCACGGTAGCGGCTGCGCTGTCTGGGCACCGCCTAGCCTCCGAGCACCGCATGGACGTGCGCACGCGCCGCGATGGCGTCACCATCATTGATGATTCCTACAACGCCAACCCGGATTCGATGCGCGCGGCGATTGCCGCCTTGGCCTATACCGCAGCAGCACGCCCCGATGCCCGCTCCATCGCGGTGCTTGGTGAGATGGGAGAGCTTGGCAGCGATGCCGAACAATCGCACCGCCAGCTCGGGGAAATATTGGCCAAATACCACGTCGAGCACCTCGTCGCGGTGGGGGAGAACCCCAACTGCCGGGCAATGACTGAGGCGGCTGCACAGCAAGGTATAAATACAATGGTGTGCGCCGATGCCGCGGCTGCCGCTCGGGCGGTCGACGGCATTCTGCGCGCGGCCCCGGCAGGGGTCGATGATTGGGCTAGCCGTAGCGTTAAGGACGTGGTCTTGATTAAGGCCTCCAATGCCCAGCGCCTCTGGTTGGTCGCGGAACAGCTGAACCACAGCTAGCCGCTAGAAAGGACTTCAAGCTCGTGACTCAGATCATCATCGCTGGTGCGGTTAGCTTCCTCGTGGCGATCTTTACCACCCCGGTTCTCATCCGATACTTTTCCGACTCCGGTCGCGGTCAAGAGATCCGCGAGGACGGACCCAAGTCCCACCTGCGGAAGCGGGGTACGCCGACGATGGGCGGCCTGGCTATTCTGGCCGGTATCTTGGTGGCTTATCTCGTGGTTGGTTTTTATGGCATGCTGACGGGCCACGGGGGGTTTACTGCTTCGGGTCTGCTCGTCCTCGGACTGACGCTGGGCTTGGGCGCGGTGGGCTTTGCGGATGACTTCATCAAACTCTTCCGGAAGCGCAACCTAGGTCTCAACAAGACCGCGAAGCTAGTCAGCCAGCTGGTACTGGCCCTCCTCTTTGGCTTTCTTGTGCTGCGTTTCCCCAATGATGCGGGCCTGACTCCTGGCTCCACCAAGCTATCGTTCATCCGCGATTTGAAAACTTTCGACTTTGCGGTTGGCGGCGCTGTGATCGGAACCATCGTGTTCTTAATCTTCATGTACTTCCTCATTGCGGCGTGGTCGAACGCGGTCAACCTCACCGACGGCCTCGACGGCCTTGCCGCAGGAGTGACGGCGATTGTCATGGGCTCCTACTCGTTGATGACTTTCTGGCAGTTCCGCTATTCTTGCGCCACCAACTTTGCGGCCGGCTGCTACCAGGTGCGCGATCCCCTCGATCTCGCCGTGCTCGCGGCGGCGGGCCTCGGTGCCTGCCTCGGCTTTTTATGGTGGAATGCCGCGCCCGCCAAGATCTTCATGGGAGACACCGGCTCCCTGGCGCTCGGCGGATTGGTTGCCGGCATTTCGGTCACCAGCCGTACCGAGCTTCTCATGGTGATTATCGGCGCCCTGTTCGTTATCGAGACGGTGTCCGTTGTCATTCAGATCGTGGTCTTCCATTCCACCGGCAAGCGCTTCTTCCGTATGGCCCCGATCCATCACCACTTTGAAAACGGCGGTTGGGCGGAGACTGCTGTGGTTGTCCGTTTCTGGTTGCTGGCCGCGATGGCGGCGATGGCCGGCGTGGCCATCTTCTACGGTGAATGGCTGACCTCCACAGGCATAGGTGTCGGCGCATGACGCGCCCCGACTTCCTCTCTGGCAGGGTCCTCATCGCCGGTGCCGGCGTTTCCGGCCGCGGCTGTGCTGCGGTCCTGGACCACCTAGGCGTGGACGTCACGGTGGCTGATGGAAACCAGGAATCCCGCGCTCGCCTCGCCGCCGAGCTCGACGTTGCCACCGTGGATACAGCAGCGGTAGACCTGTCGGAATACTCCCTCGTCGTGACCTCGCCGGGGTGGCGCCCGGATTCGCCGTTGCTCGCCGCCGCAGCTTCCCGCGGCCTTGAGGTCATCGGTGACGTGGAGCTGGCCTACCGCCTTGACCAGGCAGAGGTATTTGGGCCCTCCCGCCGCTGGCTCGCGATCACAGGTACCAACGGCAAGACCACAACGACGGGGATGCTCGCTGCCATCATGGCCGCTGACGAGCAGCGATCCGGCCAGCGCGCGCAGGCCGTAGGAAATATCGGGGTCTCGTCTTTTGATGCCTTGGCCGCCGATCCCCGCGTGGATATCCTCGTCGCGGAACTGTCCTCGTTCCAGCTGCACTGGTCCTCCCAGCTGCGCCCGGATGTGGGAGCGCTGCTCAACCTCGCCGATGACCACCTCGATTGGCACGGCTCCTTCGAGGCTTACGCGGCGGATAAGGCGAAGATCTTGCGCGGCACGCACGCCGTTTATGGAAAGGACGACGAGCACGTTCGAGCGCTTGCCGCCTCTCTATCCAGCGCCACCGCCTTTACCCACGCCGAGCCCGCCCCGGGCGAAGTCGGCGTGAGCGCCGGCAGCCTCGTGGTCAATGAGGTCGCCGGACTGCACGCGGCCGTGGTGGAGGATGTCACCACCATCCAGCCCGCAGGTCTTGCCGGGGTGCTGGATGCCGCTGCCGCCACAGCGGTTGCCGCGCTTGCCGGCGCTCAGCCTGAGTCCATCGCAGAGGGCCTCGACGCCTACGTGGTGGCCGGGCACCGCGGTGAGGTTGTCCACCGTCATGGTGGCGTGACCTACATCGACAATTCCAAGGCGACGAATCCGCACGCCGCGGAGGTGGCCATGCGTGGTCTTGACTCCGTGGTGTGGGTCGCCGGCGGTCAGCTCAAAGGCGCAGATGTCTCGGACCTCCTGCGTACCCACGCGGCGCGTCTGAAGGCGGCGGTTCTGGTGGGCGTCGACAAGCACGTGCTGGCCCAGGCCCTCGTCAAGGTGGCACCCCACGTGCCTCTCGTCATCGTGGACAGTCATGACCCGCAAATCGCTATGGACCAAGCCGTGAGCGCCGCCGTGCAACACGCCGAAGCCGGCGATACCGTACTTTTGGCGCCCGCTGCGGCATCGTTGGACATGTACACCGGAATGAGCCAACGCGGCGACATGTTTGCCGCCGCTGCCCGCCGCCTCGCCCGCTAGCTAGGAGCACCCAGAAGCCGTGACTGCCACCAGCACCCAGAAGCCACACCGCACGCTGGGCCACCGCCTGCGTGATCTCCGCGAGCGCCTGCGCGCCTACCCGGGGTTTGACTACCTGATGCTGCGCATCGCGATCTTCTCCCTCATCGGCATCGGCGTGCTCATGGCCTTCTCTTCGTCGATGGCGACGTCCCTGTCGGAGACCGATAGCCCGTGGTCGGCAGCCTTGCGCCAGTGCGTATTGGTCGCCGCCGGCCTCATCGTGTTCTGGATCGGCCTGCGCATATCGCCGCGCACGTTGCGGGCGCTCGTACCGTGGTTCTTGGGGCTATCCATCCTGCTGCTTATCCTCGTGCTTGTGCCCGGTATCGGTACCGGCCGCGCGGAGGTCGGTTCACAGTCGTGGATCATGTTGCCAGGCGGTGTGGCCTTCCAGCCCTCTGAGTTCGCTCGTGTCGCCGTGGGGATGTATGGCGCCTCGGCGCTGGCGGATAAAACACACCGTTCGATGCGCTTGACTGATCCGTTCATGATGTATTCCATCATCGCCGGCATCATGTTCGTGCTCATCGTGGCCCAAGGTGACTTGGGCATGGGCGTATCCTTCGCCCTTATCGTGGTCTTCACCCTGGTATTCGCCGGCGTGAACTGGCGTGTGCCCGTCGTCGTCGGCGTCTTTGGTGCCATCGGCATGATCACCGTTTTCCTGGCCGGTGGTTTCCGTTCGCACCGTTTCCACACCTACTTCGATGCGCTGCGCGGCAATATTGAGGACACACAAGGTACCGGTTTCCAGGCTTACCAGGGCTTTCTTTCGCTTGCCGACGGCGGCTTCTGGGGCGTTGGCCTCGGCCAATCACGCGCCAAGTGGTTTTACCTCCCAGAGGCGAAGAACGACTTCGTCTTCGCCATCATCGGTGAGGAGCTAGGCCTCTGGGGCGGTGCGCTCGTCATCGTGCTTTTCGCCGTGCTGGGCTACTTTGGGTTGCGTACCGCAACCCGCGCGCAGGACCAGTTCCAGTCCTTGCTGGCCGCCACGCTGTCGGTGGGTGTTGTCGTGCAGGCCTTCATCAACATCGGCTACGTCATCGGTGTGCTGCCGGTGACGGGTATTCAGCTCCCGATGATTTCTGCGGGTGGTACGGCTGCGGTCATCACCATTGGCTCGATGGGCCTGTTGTGCAATGTGGCGCGCCATGAGCCGCTGCAGGTGTCCGCGATGCAGAACTTTGGACGCCCGCTCTTCGACCGTATCTTCTTCATTCCAGAGCCGACCCCGCCCAATGAGCGGCGCGGCGGGGCGCACCGTGCCCCGCGCGAGCGCGCAGATGCTCGGCGTTCCCAGCGCCCACACCGCGAGCGCTCCCAACGCCACGTGGAGCGCAGCCGTGAGGAACGTTTCGGGCGCGCGGTGACGGGGCGCTCTCAGCGGTCGCAGGCGCCGCGCGCGGAGGGGCGGCGGGAGTATCGGCGCGGCGAGCGCCGGTAGCGCAGTGCGGCGCTGGTAGCGTGTAGTGCATGAATGACACGCCGATTTCCGTCGTCATCGCAGGTGGCGGCACCGCCGGACACATTGAGCCCGCGCTTGCGGTAGGGGAGGAGCTACGCCAACGCCACGGGGCGCGGGTCACCGCCTTGGGTACGCCGCGGGGTCTGGAAAGCGACATCGTGCCGGCGCGCGGTGTCGATCTCCGCATGATCACTCCGGTCCCTGTTCCGCGAAAGATCAACATTGACGCGGTGAAGCTGCCTTGGCGGATTTTCAAGTCCGTTCGGGAAACTCGCGCGGTGCTTAAGGACGTCGGGGCCAACGCTGTGTTTGGCACCGGTGGTTACGTTGCGGCGCCGGCTTACCTGGCGGCGAAGTCCTTGGGCATTCCGTTCTTCGTTCTCGAGACGAATGCTTTGGCCGGTATGGCTAATAAGCTGGGCGTGCGTCTTGGCGGCACGGGAATCAATGCCCAAGAGGGATCTGGCATGCCGGGCGAGGTCCTGGGCATTCCGGTACGCCTGGGCTTGGGCGAGGACCCAGATGGTACGAAGGCCGCTGCTGCGCGCCAGAACTGGAACCTGGATGAAGGCCGCCCGACCATCGTGGTTACCGGCGGTTCGCAGGGAGCGGTGAGCATTAACACCGCCGTCGCCGGAGCGCTCGAGGACCTGTGCCGAGACTTCCAGGTGCTGCATGCCTACGGCAAAAAGAACACGGTGCCGACTGAGCACGAGCACTACACGGCCGTGCCCTATATCGATGACATGGCCGGCGCGCTTGCCGTTGCTGATGTGATGGTCTGCCGCTCCGGCGCGATGACCGTGGCTGAGGTGTCTGCGGCCGGCCTGCCCGCTATCTATGTGCCACTGCCGCACGGCAACGGCGAGCAAGCGTTGAACTCCCGGGCTCTGGTGGAAGCGGGAGCCGCGGTCCAGATACCGGACGCGGAGCTTACTCCGGGGCGCCTTGTCGCCGAAGTTCGCGCTATCCTTGACCATCCCGACGCCCTTTCGGCCATGCGTGCCGCTGCCGATGCCAGCACCGCCGGCGATGCCGCCGCGGTGATCGCTGACCGAATCGCGCACCGCGTCGCCGCCGATACCCGCGGCTAGGCGCACAGTACAGGTTTATTAAAGAAGGAAATTTTCACCATGACTGATATCCCCGCCACCACGGACCTGTCCCGCGTCCACTTCGTCGGCATCGGCGGTTCCGGAATGTCCGGCCTCGCGCGCATCCTGGTTAGCCGTGGCGCGGTCGTCACCGGCTCGGACGTTAAGAAGTCGACGGCCGTTGACGTCCTCCGCGCGATGGGTGCGCACGTCGCCGTCGGCCACACGGCTGAGAACCTCGATCTGGCTGGGGACAAGCCGACGGTGGTCGTCACCTCCTTCGCCGCCATCCCGCAGGACAACCCGGAGCTGGTGGCGGCACGGGAAGCCGGGATTCCGGTGATCCGTCGCTCGGACCTGCTGGCTGAGCTCATGGAAGACCACCGTCAGGTGCTGTTCGCCGGCACGCACGGAAAGACTTCGACGACCTCTATGGCGGTCACCGCGCTCCAGCAAGCGGGGATGGATCCTTCCTTCGCCATCGGCGGGCAACTCAACCGAGCTGGGACCAACGCGCACGGCGGCACTGGCGACGCCTTCGTGGCAGAAGCCGACGAATCCGATGCCTCTCTCCTGCGCTACAGCCCCTTCGTGGCAGTCATCACCAACATCGAGCCTGATCACCTCGACTATTTCGGCACGGCAGAGAGCTACTATCAGGTCTTTGATGATTTCGCCGACCGCGTGGTTGAGGGCGGCTACCTCGTCGTGTGCCTCGAGGATGAGCATGCGGCCGCCACGGGTGAGCGGGCGGCTCAGCGCGGGATCCAGGTGCTGGGCTACGGCACGCGCAGCGAGGTAGCCGCGGATTCTTCCGTGCCGCTGGCAGCGGAGATCCTTGAAGAAACCGTCTCCGCCGCCGGCGCGCACGTCCGCGTTCGCCTGACCTTGCCGGGTCAGGCGCCACAGGAGCTGTCCTATGACCTGCATGTCCCGGGTCATCACATGGTGCTCAACTCGGCGGCGGCCCTGCTGGCCGGTGCGCTGGCTGGCGGGGACCCGGCGGAACTGGCCGCGGGTTTGACCGACTTTACGGGCGTGCGCCGGCGCTTCGAGTACCGCGGCAGCGCCCAGGGGATCCGCGTCTTCGATGACTATGCCCACCATCCCACGGAGGTGTCTGCGGTGCTCACCGCGGCGCGCGCGAAGGCGGACGCCGAGGGCGAGGGTGCGCGCGTGATCGCCTGCTTCCAGCCGCACCTGTACTCCCGGACCATGGAGTTTGACGCCGAGTTTGCTCAGGCCTTGGCGCTTGCCGACGCCGCCGTCGTCCTCGACATCTACGGCGCCCGCGAGAAGCCGGTAGAAGGAATTACCTCCCGCATTATCACCGACAAGATGCCCGAAGACATGCCGGTCATTTTCGAGCCGGATTTCTCTGAGGCTGCCGGTGACGTCATTTCCCTGGCGCAGCCCGGAGATATCGTCCTCACTATCGGCGCGGGAACGATTACCTACGTGGCGGGTGAAATTTTGTCGGCGCTAGAGAATGCGAGCGGCGCGGAGGAACCGAAGGAACCGAATGTCTAAAAAGACTGGGGCGCTCGCGCTAGGCGCGGTGCTTCTCGTAGTGGCGGTTGCTGCCGCGGCGGTGTGGCTTTTTCCCATCCTGAAGGTGACATCCTTCGAGGTCGTGGGAAATGATCACGTCGCGGCAGAGGAGGTCGAGCAGGCCAGTGGCGTCGTGAAGGGCTCTAATTTGGCGCGGTTGGATGCGCGCGAAGCCGCGCACGGCGTGGCCTCCCTGCCGTGGGTAGAGAGCGCGACGGTGTCACGGGCCTTCCCGTCAACCGTCCACATCGAGCTCGTCGAGCACGAGGCGGTAGCTTATGTGCGACAGGGCGATAGGACGATTTTGGTGGACAACCACGGTAAGGAATTCGTGGAGGACGAAGCGCCACCCGAAGCCGTGGAGCTGACAGGGCACACCGACTCCGGTTCGCCTGAGATGCAGGGGGCTGTCGACGCCGTCGCTGCGCTCCCCGCGCCGATTCGGGAGAAGGTCTCGACCCTCGAGATCAAGGACCGGTATTCGCTGACCTTCCGAACGGAGGATGACAAAACCATCTTTTGGGGTGCGTCGGAGGACAACGCGAACAAGGCCATTGCTTTCGAAGATGTGCTCAAGCTCGAGGGCGAATCCTGGAACATTTCTAACCCGTCGCTGGTGACTCGCCGCTAAGCGCGTCGCGAGTGGGGCGGGTGGGACGCCTGTTAAGAAAACCGCATGTCAGCAACCCTAAAGTAGAGGTTGAGGGTACCGACACGCGGCAAAATGTGCGCCGAAATTACCCCGTTGTCGTTAAAGATGGATGTAACCGCCTCTCAGAAAAAGGGGCGCCTCCTCGTTTACATTAAAACCTTATTCGAAAGGCAAGAGACCCTCGTATGATCTCATCTAGCAACAACCTCGCGGACATCAAGGTCGTCGGCGTCGGCGGCGGCGGTGTCAACGCTGTCAACCGCATGATCGAAGAAGGGCTCAAGGGAGTCCAGTTCGTGGCGATCAACACCGATTCCCAGGCGCTGATTTTCTCCGATGCGGATACCAAGCTCGACATCGGCCGCGAGGCCACCCGCGGCCTCGGCGCCGGCGCTAACCCTGAGGTAGGCAAGACCTCCGCGGAGGATCACAAGACCGAAATTGAAGACGCCCTCCAGGGCTCCGACATGGTCTTTGTTACGGCTGGCGAGGGCGGCGGCACCGGTACCGGCGCCGCTCCGGTGGTCGCCTCCATCGCGAAGAAGATGGGTGCCCTGACCGTCGGTGTTGTTACCCGCCCGTTCAAGTTCGAGGGCGCGCGCCGCACCCGCCAGGCCATGGCCGGCATTGAGGAGCTGCGCGAGGTCTGCGATACCCTCATCGTTATCCCGAATGATCGCCTCATGCAGCTGGGCGGCGAGGAGCTGTCCATCGTCGAAGCCTTCCGCGCCGCCGATGAAGTCCTGCACAACGGTGTGCAGGGTATTACCAACCTGATCACCATCCCGGGCATGATCAACGTCGACTTTGCGGACGTTCGCTCCGTCATGTCCGACGCCGGCTCCGCCCTCATGGGCATCGGCTTCGCCCGCGGCGATAACCGCGCGCTCAACGCCGCCGAGCAGGCCATTAACTCCCCGCTGCTGGAGTCGACCATGGAGGGTGCCAAGGGCGTTCTGCTGTCTATCGCCGGTGGCTCCGATTTGGGCCTCCACGAGGTCAATGCCGCTGCCTCCATGGTGGAGGAGCGCGCCGACGAGGACGCCAACATCATCTTCGGCACCATCATCGATGACAACCTCGGTGACGAAGTCCGCGTCACCATCATTGCGACCGGCTTCGATGCCCAGGCCAACATGACCTCCCAGCCGGCACAGCCTGGCCAGACGCAGCAGCACGGTGCGGAGGCTACCCCGGCTGCACGCCCGGGTTCCCTCTTCGAGAACCGCGCTGAGGCACAGCCTGAGAGCCCCGCCGCGCCCCGCACCGAGGCCCCGCGCGAGGAGTACACCCGCGCCGAACCGCAGCGCGCTGACTCCCAGCGCATTGAGCGTGAAGAGTACGCCCCGCGTCACTCCTACGAGCGCGAGCAGCCGGCAGAGCCGGCCCCGTCGAGCGGACTATTTACCACCTCGGATCGCTTCCGCGGTGAGGACTACCGCCGCGGCGGCGATGATGAGTACCGTCTCTCGCGCCCCACGGAGCGTCGTGGCCGTGACTTCGACGATGACGGCGATGACGATCTCGACGTGCCATCCTTCATGCGCTAGTTCCAGCCAGCTACTCTGGAGTGCATGCCAGTAAACGAGGAAGCACACGCAGCACGACGCCCCGTCCGCATGGTTTTCACAAGCCGTGCCGGCGGGGCGTCGTCGTCGCCTTATGACTCTTTTAACCTCGGCGATCACGTTGGCGATGACCCCGCCGCCGTGGCCGCCAATCGCGAGCGGCTCCGCCGAGCCACGGGCTTAGAGGACATCGTGTGGATGGAACAGCTCCACACCAACACCGTGACGGTGGTGGGGGCCGAGCGCCGCGGCGTCGAGGAGCCCGTGCCGGCCACCGATGCCGTGGTAACCACCGAAAAGCGCTTGGGCCTGGGCGTTCTCGTGGCGGACTGCACGCCGGTGCTGCTTGTCGACGTCTCCGCGGGCGTCATCGGCGCCGCCCACGCCGGGCGCCTTGGCGCGCGCAACGGAATCGTCCGCAATACCGTCGATACCATGGTTGAGTTAGGGGCCCGCCCCGCCTCGATTCAGGTGCTCATGGGGCCGGCCGCTTCTGGGCGGAACTATGAGGTGCCGGAGGCGATGGCGGATGACGTCGAGAAGCATCTGCCCGGCTCCAAGACCCGCACGGCGTCGGGTACCTGGGGCGTCGACGTGCGCGCTGGGCTGATTCGTCAATTGATGGAGATGGGGGTTACGGCTATCGAATCGGACCCGCGCTGCACGATTGAGGACACAGATTTCTTTTCTTATCGCCGCGAGGGCGTCACCGGACGCCAAGCCGGCGTGATTTGGTTGGAGGATTAATGACGAACAACGATACTGCGCGCCGTGAAGAGCTGAGGGCTGGTTTGGAGAGCACTCGCGCTGCTATTCACCGTTTCGCTGAGGCCGCTGGCCGCCCCGCCCCGCAGCTGCTGCCGGTGACGAAGTTTCACCCGGCCGAGGACATCGCGCTGCTAGCTGAGCTGGGAATCACGGATGTGGCGGAAAACCGTGAGCAGGAAGCGCGCGCCAAGGCGGAGGCTTTGCCCGAGATGCGGTTCCACATGATCGGCCAGGTACAGACCAAGAAAGCGAACCACGTGGCCCGGTGGGCGCATAGTGTTCACTCGCTCGACTCAGAAAAACTCGCCAGAGCACTCGACCGCGGCGTGGCTCTTGCCCAGGAACGCGGCCAGCGAGAGGACACGCTTCCGGTCTATATTCAGGTATCCGCCGACGGTGATACCGCGCGTGGCGGCTGCCCGCTAGAGAACGTACCTGCTCTGGTGGATCTGGTCGAAGATCTGGAGAACCTACAGCTGTGTGGGTTCATGGTGGTTCCACCGCTGGAAAGCGAACCGGCGGAGGTTTTCACCCAGGTGAGAGCATTGACGGATGAGGTGGCGGCCAAGCTTGGGCGAGACCTGAAAATGTCCGCCGGCATGAGCGCCGACATGGAGGCAGCGATTGCATCTGGAACGGATATCGTGCGTGTCGGAACCGGAATCATGGGAGCCCGCCCGCTAGGTTAATTGTCATTGTAAAACTGCATTACAAGACAGCAAATGAACAGAACACACTAGGTCAGAGGGAGACCCAGAATGTCACTGATTGATAGGACTAAAGAGTTCTTCGGGCTGGGCCCGATGGACATGGACGCCGACGATGCCTACTACGCCGACGAGCGCAGCTACAACGCTCCGACCTACGCGCCTTCCTACGAGAAGCAGGAAGAGGAGTTTGTCCCGACCATCGTGGCTCTCTCCCTCGTCTCCTTTGATGATGCAGCAAAGGTTGGCGGCCCCTTCCGTGACGGTGACGCAGTGGTCTTTGAACTCACCGATGCCGACCGCGGCTCTGCCAAGCGCTTCGTGGACTTTGCCGCTGGCCTCTGCTTCGCGTTGGAAGGCCGCATGAAGAACCTGACCAAGGGCATGGACACCAGCCGCAAGGTTTTTGCCATCGTGCCGAAGGGTGCTGATATCTCCACCGTGGAGCTGGAGCGAGCAGCACACCTGCGTTAGAGACGTCAGGCTTTAACCGCTTCATCGTTATTCTCCTCCGTGTTGGCTTAAGGGAGGCGGAAGGCGATGGGGCGGTTTCGTCGTTTTCATCGTGGGGCCTTATCGGAGAGTCATTCTCGGCGGCGGTATGGCTGCCGCGGTGCCGTCTCTGTACGCCGAGGGCGAACCTTAGGGCAGGGGAGTACCGCTGGCGGGGGTGATTCCGATAGGCTCGGGCATTGTGAGTGCTTTAGGTTCAATTCTCCTCGTCGCCGTGAGTCTTTACTCGTGGGTTTTGTTGGCGCGCATCGTCATTGAAATGATCCAGTCTTTTTCGCGCCAATTCAACCCGCCCCGCTGGTTCATGATGGTTGCCGAGGTGCTTTTTGTGGTTACTGATCCGCCGGTCAAGGCGCTGCGAAAGGTGATTCCGCCGCTGCAATTGGGCGGCATCGCGCTCGATGTTTCCATCATTGTTTTGTTCCTGCTTTTGTCCGTTCTTTCGCAACTTATTGCGTGGCTATTTTTCGGTACCAACGGACTTGCGGTGTAACTAACGGGTGTATTAAACCCTCCTGTTAACGTTGAGACTCGTGCCCGCGTTAGATAATGTGTTGATTCGGATACAATGAGTTACCACAATCCGTATTATTAACCGCATATGTACCCGGCCTCTGGACCCTCTAGAGGTTTGACCGATTCGTAAGGGGAAGAGAAGTCAATGCCACTGTCACCAGCTGATGTACACAACGTCGCTTTCAGCAAGCCGCCAATTGGCAAGCGTGGCTACAACGAGGACGAGGTCGATCAGTTCCTCGATCTCGTTGAGGATGCTCTTGCTCAGCTGCAGGATGAGAACGATGATCTCCACGCCCAGGTTGAGGAGCTGAAGTCTCAGGCTCCGGCCGGCGCTGCCGGCGGTGCCGCTGCCGCTAAGGTCGACGAGGCCGCTGTGCGCAAGGACGTCGAATCCAAGCTTCGCGCTGAGTACGAGGCAAAGCTGGCTGACTCCAAGAACGAGATTGCCAAGGCCAAGGAAGAAACCAAGCGCGCCCAGGAACAGGCGAAGGCCGCTCAGGCGCAGGACAATTCCGCAGAGCTCAAGGCCGCACGCGAGGAAGCTGCTGCTGCCAAGCGTGAGCTCGAGGCCTCCAAGAAGGAACTGGAGAGCACCAAGAAGGAGCTGGAGTCCGCAAAGAAGAACTCCGCAACCTCCACCACCGCATCTTCCGCTGCTGCCGTGGCTGGTGCAGGTGCTGCACAGTCCAACGCACAGGGCCTCGCCACCCCGGACACGCATATGCAGGCAGCCCGCGTTCTGGGCCTGGCGCAGGAGATGGCAGACCGCCTTACCAACGAGGCCAAGGCCGATTCCGAGTCCATGCTGGCGGAGGCCCGCACGGCTGCAGAGAAGCAGCTTGCCGACGCTGACTCTCACTCCAAGGCTCAGCTTGCTGACGCCCAGAAGCGCTACGACGCGCAGCTGCAGGAAGCCGATACCCGCTCCAAGAAGCTGGTGGCTGACGCCGAAAACAAGGCAAAGCAGACTGAGGCCGACGCTACGTCCCGCGCGGAGGCACAGATTCGCCAGGCTGAGGAGAAGGCAGCTGCCCTGCAGGCAGATGCTGAGAAGAAGCACACCGAGGTCATGAACACGGTCAAGCAGCAGCAGACCGCTCTGGAGGCCCGCATCTCCGAGCTGCGCACCTTCGAGCGCGAGTACCGTACCCGCCTCAAGACGCTGCTGCAGTCCCAGCTTGAGGAGTTGGAGTCCCGCGGCACCGCTGCCCCCAACGGTGAGGCCGGAAAGTCCAACGATTAATCTCTGAATGAGCGGCGTCCCTGCGGGGGCGCCGTTATTCTTTTCTGTAGGTATACGTCCGTAGGTATACATTCTTTGTAAGCACAGAGCCCTTAGTCATTGGTGGGGAAAGGAGAGCGCACATGCTCATCGGCGCATTGCTTCTGGCCTTTGTTGCTTTCTTGGCGTTCGTGAACTACATCCTCACCGCTGCTGAGTGGTCCTTGTACGTGCTCTTCGCTTCGGCTGGGGTGGGTATCGTCCTGTTCATCGCAGACACCGTGATCAAGCTGCGCCGCAAGCACGACGAGTAGCTCGGTCTCGCCGAAAATCTGTAACGCGCGCAGCTAAGGCACGACGAGTAGCCCTCGACCCAGTGGTAATTCTGGGTGGAGGGCTACTTCTGTGAAGTCGCTAGTCGTCTCGCTCCCCGGAGTTTGGGAATAACCCGGGTGGCGCTTGCAGCGGCGTGGGTGGCGGGGGAGGGCCGTACGTTCTCTTCGCTTTTCCCCTGACCCGAGCCATGCGGCCGCGACCCGGCGGCGCATTCGGATCGTCCTGGTTCACCCCATTGTGATACGGACAGAGCATCACCAAGTTTTCCTGGTTGGTGTACCCGCCGTTCTTCCACGCGATGAGGTGATGAACTTGACATTCATCGGCCGGCTTCAGGCAGTCATCCCAAGCACAGACTGGGAACTCGGCCATAGCCATGATGCGCTGCTTGATGCTGGCCGAGCGCTCCTCGTAGTAGAGGTTGACCGGCCCGTGATAGGGATGAAAAAGAGTCGCGAGCGCGCCGTCTTTATCGATTTCACCGGCGATGACCTTGTTGAGGTACTCTGCCCCGGTCATCGTGGCGCCATTGGTCATCTGGAGGGTGATTTCTTCGCCGTCACCGTCGAGAATTTTCGTCATTGCATCCAGCGGCACAAGGATATTGGTCTGCAAGCCGCGGCGCGGTGCAGCGCCTTTGAAGAAGGCCTCGCGGATGGACTCGAGGGGGCGTGCCGGGTCGACGGCGTCGTTAAGCTCTGCAATCAGTTGCGAGGGGCCCGTGATCGCCATCGTCCACGGTGCATTGCGGCGGCGGTAGACAGTCACGCCCTCCTTCGGCGTGGGCGGTGCTGAGTGTTCCTTGAGCTTCTTCTTCGCCAGCGCCTCCATGGCGAGGGTGTCAGCGCTCGTTCGGCAGAGTTCTAGACGCAGCTTCCAGCCCAACGCTTGTGTTTTGGCTTTGCGGGCGTAGCGGTCGATGACCTCCAAGGTAGGCAAAGAATGCTTGCGTTGGCGCGCTGCCTTCACTGCGTCGCGTTGCATCCGCGTCATGGCGGTCTTGCCAAAGAAGCTCGTATACAGCCGTGCCAACTCCGCGGCGGTTTTGTCTGGGGATCCGGCGGCGATGAGGTCTGCTTCAGACATGCCTTCGCACTCGGCGACGACATCGATGCCGGCCCCGAGTGCGTTAAGGAAAGTCTGCAGTGCGCTCATGACAGTGGAGCTTAAAACACCTTATGGCCTGCGCGCATTAGAAAAAATGTTCCTGTGGAAAACCTTATCCCAGGTGCCTCTTTCGTGTACTGGCGTTTCTATTTTGGGGCTTTCGGGAACCTGCGCCTGTGAAAACTTGACCGGCTCGCTATACTTTTAGGCGTATGCAGTGAGCCGGCTATCACCGGGGAGCATTCCGGAAGAACGTGCTTTGCGCTTAGCGGAGCATTATTAGAACTGGGCGGGTAGGGACCGTCATCTCCTTCACATCAACGAAGCGGGGCGCCTCGGCGCCCAAGCGGGGTGGTACCGCGAGCCGTAAGGCGCGTCCCCGCCACAGCGAACGAGTGAAGGAATTTTTAGATGAGTAATAACCCCGCGAACGTCGGCAGCGTTTATCCCAAAGTCGATATGACTACTGGGTCTTCCCGTTTCCCCGATATGGAGCAGGAGGTCCAGAAGTACTGGAGGGCCGACGACACCTTTAAAGCCAGCCTCGAGCAAACCGAGGGCTGCCCCGAATACGTCTTTTATGATGGCCCTCCCTTTGCCAACGGCCTGCCACACTACGGCCACCTGTTGACCGGTTACGTCAAGGACATCGTCCCGCGCTACCGCACCATGGCCGGCAACCACGTCCCGCGCGTCTTCGGCTGGGACACCCACGGCCTGCCGGCGGAGCTGGAAGCAGAAAAGCAGCTCGGCATCACCGACAAGGCCCAGATCGAGGAGATGGGCCTGGAGAAGTTCAACGAGTACTGCGCCAAGTCCGTCCTCGAGTACACCGATGAGTGGGAAGAGTACGTCAACCGCCAGGCTCGCTGGGTGGACTTTGAAAACGGTTACAAGACCATGGACTTGAACTACATGGAGTCCGTGATGTGGGCGTTTAAGGAGCTCTACGACAAGGGCCTGATCTACCAGGGCTTCAGGGTTCTGCCGTACTCCTGGGCTGAGCACACCTCGCTGTCGAACCAGGAGACGCGCCTGGATGATTCTTACAAGATGCGTCAGGATCCGACCCTGACGGTGACCTTCCCGGTAGCGGGCGCTGTGGAGGGAAGCGCGGCGGAGAAGACGTTGGCGGATAACGCCGAGCTTGCCGACGCCTCCTTCCTCGCCTGGACCACCACCCCGTGGACCCTGCCGTCCAACCTGGCTTTGGCGGTCCACCCGGAGGTCGACTACGTCCTGTTCAAGGCCACCGAGGGCGACTTTGCTGGCCGCACCTTCATCATGGCCGAAGCGCTCACCGGCACCCTGGCCAAGGAGCTGGGTGAGGCGGAAGTTCTCAAAACGTTCAAGGGCGCTGAGCTCGAGGGCTTTAAGTACCAGCCCATCTTCGATTTCTTCCCGGATGTCGAGAATGCCTACCAGCTGCTGCTCGCAGATTACGTCACCACTGAGGACGGTACCGGTGTGGTCCACCAGGCTCCGGCCTTCGGTGAGGACGATATGCTCACCTGCCAGAAGTACGGTGTGGGCCTGGTCATTCCGGTGGATGAGGATGGCAAGTTCACCTCGCAGGTGCCACCTTACGAGGGCCAGCTGGTCTTCGACGCTAACAAGGGCATCATCAAGGACCTGAAGGAAGCTGGCCGCGTGGTGCGCCACGTGACCATCGAGCACTCCTACCCGCACTCCTGGCGCTCCGGCGAACCGCTCATCTACATGGCGCTGCCTGCATGGTTCGTCAAGGTGACCGAGTTCCGCGACCGCATGGTGGAGCTCAACCACAACGAGATCGAGTGGCTGCCGGAGCACATCCGTGACGGCCAGTTCGGCAAGTGGCTGGAGGGCGCTCGCGATTGGAACATCTCTCGTACCCGCTACTGGGGCGCTCCGATCCCGGCGTGGATCTCCGATGACCCGGAGTACCCGCGCGTGGATGTCTACGGCTCCCTGGATGAGCTGGAGCGTGACTTTGGCGTGCGCCCGACCAGCCTGCACCGCCCGCACATCGATGAACTGACTCGCCCGAACCCGGATGATCCGACGGGCAAGTCCACGATGCGCCGCGTGCCGGACGTGTTGGACTGCTGGTTTGAGTCCGGCTCGATGCCGTTTGCGCAGAAGCATTACCCGTTTGAGAACAAGGAGTGGTTTGAGACCCACTCGCCGTCTGATTTCATCGTGGAGTACTCCGGTCAGACCCGCGGCTGGTTCTACGTCATGCATGCGCTGTCCACCGCGCTCTTTGACCGCCCGGCCTACAAGAAGGTTGTGGCCCACGGCATCGTTCTGGGCAATGACGGACTGAAGATGTCCAAGTCCAAGGGCAATTACCCGAACGTCAACGAGGTCTTCGACCGCGATGGCTCGGATGCGATGCGCTGGTTCCTCATGTCCTCGCCGATCTTGCGCGGTGGCAACCTCATCGTCACCGAACAGGGCATCCGTGAGGGCGTGCGCCAGGCCATCCTGCCGATCTGGAATGCCTACACCTTCCTGCAGCTCTACGCTTCCCAGGACGCGACGTTCGATGTCAGCTCCACCAACGTTCTGGACCGCTACATCTTGGCCAAGACGCATGACTTGGTAAAGAACACGAATGATGCGTTGGCGAATACCGATATTGCTACGGCAACCGAGGAGGTTCGCCTCTTCGCGGATGCCTTGACTAACTGGTACGTGCGCCGCTCCCGCGACCGTTTCTGGGAGGGCGAGGAAACCCACGCAGAGGCTTTCAACACCCTCTACACGGTGCTGGAGACTGTGTCCCGCGTGGTGGCTCCGCTACTGCCGCACGTGGCTGAGGTCATCTACCGCGGCCTGACCGGTGAGCGCTCTGTGCACTTGGCTTCCTACCCGAAGGCTGAGGACTACCCGGCTGACGCGAACCTGGTGGCCGCTATGGATGCCACCCGCGCGGTGGCTTCGGCGGCGTCGTCTGTGCGCAAGTCCAATAAGCTGCGTAACCGCCTGCCGCTGCCGAAGCTGACCGTCGCGATGCCGGATTCGGCTCGCTTGGCCGACTTCAAGGACATCATCCGCGATGAGGTCAACGTCAAGGACGTTGAGCTGACCGATGACGTCGATGAGGTCGGCACCTTCGAGGTTGTCTGCAACGCCAAGGTGGCGGGCCCGCGCTTGGGCAAGGACGTACAGCGCGCCATCAAGAACTTGAAGGCGGGCAACTACGAGCGCGACGGCGAGGAGGTTATCGTTGACGGCGATATCCGCCTGACCCCGGATGAGTACACGGAACGTCTCAAGGCTGCGAACCCGGAGTCCACGGCGCGTGTGGACGGCGTGGATGGCCTAGTGGTATTGGATACCAACGTCAACGAAGAGCTGGAGGCTGAGGGCTGGGCGGCGGATGTCATCCGCGGCCTGCAGGATGCTCGCAAGGCCGAGGACTTCGTGGTCACCGACCGCATCACCGTGGTCCTGTCTGTCCCCGCGGAGAAGGAAGAGTGGGCCAACCGCCACCGCGAGCACATCGCGGCAGAGGTGCTCGCCGTCGACTTCACCGTGACGACCGAGGCCCTCGAGGCTAGAGCTGGCCAGCATGTCCACGACGTTCTTAAGGGCGTAACCGCCACGGTGGCTAAGGCCTAAGACGGCAACAGCGACGTTAACGGTCGCAGAAAAGCTCCGCTTCCCGGATGTGGGAGGCGGAGCTTTTAGCATCTGTGCACAGGTAGCGCAGTGCGGCCCAGAGGAGGGCGCCCGACTGGTGGGGCCGGTGTTAGCGGCGGGTGCCGGGTAGGTGTGCGCGCCAAGCAAGGATGACATTGATGAGGCAGACCAGTGCCAAGAAGCTACCGATGCTGAACAACGCGGTGAAACCAAGGTAAGGTGCGAGGGCGCTGAAAGCCATCGGGATGAAGAAACCGGTGTAGGAAATGGAGTAGTACACGGCGGTCAGGCCGGCGAGCTCACGCTCGCCCGCGATGCGTTGGACCTCCGACAAGCCGGCGACGAGTGCCAGGCCGTATCCTGCGCCCATGGTCGCGGCGGCGGCGATGCCGAGCGGCAGGGAGAGCGAGTGGGCGGCGAAGGCTCCGAGGATGGCGCCGACGGTGATGACGAACATGGCCAGCGCCGAGGCGCGCGCAGACTTATGGGTATCCACCAGTCGGCCCAACATCTGGACAGCGACACCGCACCCCAGGGTGATAACGGTCATCAGGCCGGAGAAAGCGATGGGGGCATCGCCTGCCGAGTCGGACAACAGCTGTGGCAGGAGCGCATAGGCCGCTCCCGCGCAACCGAATACCCACGGGGCCACAGGGACGACGACGCGTAGGAAACGCTTGTGAGCAACGGCGGGAATGTGCAGCATCTCCAGCATGTCGCGCACCCGAAGCTCCAAGATGGTGGTCTTGACGTCGCCCCGGGTGGGCTGGCGGGTCTCCGGAGTATGCAGGATCCACACGGCGGTCAGCAACGTAAGCAGCATGTGGAGGATATAAGCCGTGTGCGTCGGCCACGGACCCCACTGGGCGAGCACCGAAGCGATGCCCGCGCCGACGAGGAAACCGGCAGTCAAACACAAGGAAGCCTTGCGGGCGCCGCCGCCGGGTCACCGCCAGCCCTCGTGATGAGCTCCGTAATCCACGTTGAGCCCACGGCCATGACCAATCCCAAGGCCATGCCGCATAGGACACGTCCCAGTGCGATGATGAGTGGCTCGTTGGGCGCGATGGACAGCAAGAAAGACCCCGCCAAAGACAGCGGCGCTGCAGGGAGCAGCAGGGGGCGGCGGCCCAGCAGATCGGACAGTGGGCCGCCGATCAGAAGGGCGGGGATGATGCCCACGACGTAGGCGGCCAAGAGCCCGTTGACCGTCACCTGGGAAAAGTTGGAGCTCTCGCGGTACATCACCAGCAGCGGGGTGAACTCGTTTCCGCCCCACGCCACGGCGATCATGGAACCGGCGACGGGGAACCACGCGCGCGGCGACAGCGGTGTTCCGTCCGAGTGGATAGACGAGCGCGAGGAGGTGGGGCTTTCGGCAGCGTCGGTGTCCAGAATGGCGTCGTGCTCGGTGGTGGGCGCCTCGACAGCAGGGTTCGAATGCGCAGAGACAGTCACAGTTGCTTCCTTGAGGAGTTGAGGTGGGAGTGGAGTTCGGTGAGGTAGGAGTCGATGTCGCCGGAGCGGAGGGCGTCGGCAAGCAAGGCGTGTTGAGCTACGAAGGCGCGTGCCTTCTCGACGCTGCGGCCAATGGCGGTGGCAGTGAAGCGTTGTTGACGCTCGCGCAGCGTGTGGCCAAGGTGCGCCAAGAGGCGGTTGCCGCCGTTGTCCATGATGGTCTGGTGGAACTTTGCGTCCAGTTGGGTGTAAGTGCGCAGATCAGAGTTGTCGAGGGCGGCTTTCTGTTCCTCGATCGTGGCATCGAGGACATCAGCGATAAGGCCACGCTCTTCGGCGGGGAGCTCGCAGATGTGGCGGGCAGAATTCTCGTCCACGAGGAGGCGGGCTTCGTAGACCTCACGGATCTCGCGGGGGCTGATGGGGACGACCAACGCGCCGCGTTTGGGGTAGAGCTTCAAAAACCCCTCTACCTCCAAGCGGAGAAACGCCTCACGCACCGGGGTGCGACTCATTCCTAGCTCGGCGGCAAGGGCGGCTTCGGAGAGCATGTCCGAGTCATCGACCTCGTCATCGATGATGCGGCGCTTGAGGTGCTCATAGGCCCTTTCTGCGGCAGGTACCTTGTCTTTCTGCATGCATACATGATGCATGCATGCGGGTCTTAGTGTCTAGTACTACACGCCAATCGTGGGGCATAGATCACTCATGCCGCGCGTGAGAGCTAGTTCTCTTTGCCTGCCGAGGGCTTCCTTGTGGATGCGAATATATGTTTTAGACTTGTAGCTATGCAGCGCTGGGTTCTTCACATCGACATGGATGCGTTCTTTGCCTCGGTGGAACAGCTCACCCGCCCCACCCTGCGCGGCCGGCCGGTGTTGGTGGGAGGGACATCCGGCCGCGGGGTCGTCGCGGGTGCGTCCTACGAAGCGCGCGCTTATGGTGCGCATTCCGCCATGCCCATGTTCCGCGCGCAGCAGCTTGTGGGTTATCGAGCCGTGGTGGTGCAACCGCGCCGGGCGGTCTATTCGGCAGCCTCGCGCCGGGTGTTTGGGATTATTGCGCAGCACGCCGGGGTAATCGAACAACTATCTATCGATGAGGCCTTTATGGAGCCTGAGGCACTCGTCGGTGCCTCACCAGCCGAGGTCTGCGAGTGGGCAGAGAACCTCCGCCGCGTGATTCGAACGGAGACGGGCCTGCCCAGCTCTATTGGAGCGGGTGCGGGAAAGCAGAGCGCGAAGATCGCCTCTGGGGAAGCTAAACCGGATGGCACCTTCGTGGTCCCGCAGGAGCGCTTCGACGAGCTCATTCACCCGCTGCCGGTGGGCAAGCTCTGGGGAGCGGGCCCAGTTACGCAGCAGAAATTGGCCGCCATCGGAGTGGAGACCATCGGCCAGTTGGCGGCGATGAGCCGCAAGGAAGTCGAGATTTCACTCGGCGGCGTGGTGGGGGTGCAGCTGTGGGAGCTTGCCCAGGGAATTGATGAGCGCCCCGTCGCCCCGCGCGCGATTGCCAAACAGATCTCCACCGAATTCACCTACCCAACGGATCTGCGCACGGCAGCCGAGGTAGACGCGGCGCTGATCCGCGCGGCACACGGTGCTCATTCTCGGTTGCTCAAGGATGGGCGCGGCGCGCGCACGGTGACGGTGAAGCTGCGGATGGCAGATTTTCACATCGAGTCACGCTCAGCCACCTTGCCCTACGCCACCGATGACCTGAAGGTGCTCGAAGCCAAAGCGTTGAGCTTGGCCCGCTACCCGGAGGAGCTCGGACCGATCAGGCTGGTGGGCGTGAGCTACTCAGGGCTGGAAGAGGCCCGCCAAGACGTGCTCTTTCCGGAACTGGACCGTGAGATTGTGCGCCGGGCGCCGGACACGGACTACGAAACCGGGGTCAGTGATTATCTGCCTGGGACGCCATCTGTCCCCGAGAGTGTTTCCCCGGCGGGTGGAGCTGCGGATTCCGAAGAATCGCTGAGTCACCGGTGGCGCGCGACCCAAGACGTCTACCACCCCGACTTCGGCCACGGCTGGATCCAGGGCGCGGGCCACGGGGTGGTCAGCGTGCGTTTTGAAACCCGCGCTACGGGCCCGGGGTTCGTGCGCTCCTTCGCGGCTGAGGATGAAGACCTCCGCCCCGCCGACCCGCTGGAATCACTGGCGTGGGAGGACATCCCGCCGGATGAAGACGCCGACCCCGAGGACGCGGTAGAGGCCCCACCACGAGAGGACAGCTAGCCCGCGGTATAGGTCGTGGCAGGCGGGGTCGAGCTAAACATCTCGCCCACCGGGGTACCCGTGGCGAGGGCAGCGGCGAGCATGATGCGGGCTTGGCCTGCGCGGAATCCGCCGGAAGCCACCGCGCCCATTTCGCCCAAGGTGGCTCCACCGCCTGCACCGCCATAGGCCAGCTTTGTCACTCCATAAGGCGTGCGGGTGCTAATCACCACGGGCACACCCGCCTGCAGCGCGCGGGTTACCCCAGCACCCATCTCCGCGCCCATGTTGCCGGAGCCCATCGCCTCGATGACGAGGCCGGAGGTGTGGGGGAGGGAGGCGTCGACAAGCGTGGCGCCGGCGCCCGGGTAGGCCGCGATGATCTCAACGGGGTGATTGGCCAAGGGCGCCAGGGGGAGGGGCTCTAAGGAGGTTTCTCCCACCGGCAGCTCCTCAAAGCCGTTGAGCTGCGATGTGTGCCACTTGCGCGCACCGCGCCCAGGGATGGTGCGGCCGCCAAACTGCACCCACACACCCGGCTTCCCAGCGCGCAGAAGCTCATAGGCCTCGCGCAGGTTGCGCGGCCCATCACCATCCGGGTGGTCAAAGGCGCGCTGCGCGCCCGTGAGCACGATGGGGCCCGCACCGAGATCGAAGAGAGACAACGCTAGGGCGGTCTCTTCCAAGGAATCGGTGCCATGCGTGATGAGTACGCCGTCGATGTCCGGGCGGGCCAGCTGGTCACGTACGCACAGCAGCAGCTCATCGAGGTCTGCCAAAGTAATCGAGCTGGAGTCCAGGGCGCGGAACTCCACCACCTCGATATCGTGAGGGCTGCCCGCAGTACCTAGGGATGCGGCCAGCTGCTGGCCGCTGACGGTGGGGACGAGGGAGCCGTCACGGACCGTCGTGCAGGCGATGGTGCCACCGGTGGCGATGAGTGCAAAAGTCATGCCAGCAGGCTACTACAGGCGCGCACCTGCGCGGGAAACCCAGGGTGAAGCTCGCGGGCGCTAGAGTAAAAGGGATGAACCACGATCCCCAACGTGAGGAGTATTTGTGAAATCCTTCAAGCTGAGCGCCGCCGTCCTGGCTTTGGGCGCCGCGACTGCCCTGTCCGCCTGCTCGTCTTCCGACGACGGCGCGGCCGAGAACAGCACCGCCGCTAAGCCCTCGGGCGAAACCTCCGCCTCGCAGGTTGTCTCCACCGAGATGCCCTCCGTGGAGGAACTCAACGAGATCCTGGCCAAGGCCGCCGACCCGAACCTGCCGCAGGAAGAGAAGGTGCAGCTGGTCCAGGGCAGCGAGACGGCGCCGGAGCTTTTCGACGTCATGTCGCAGTCCCAGGCCGAATCCGGTGCCACCTTCGAGGTCGTGGCCCCGGTCATCCCTGGCCTCGTGCCGGATTCCGCGCTCGCTACCGTCCACATCAATACCCCTGATGGCCAGCAGCAGACCGCTGACCAGGTGGAGTTCATCAACGAGGGTGGTACGTGGAAGCTGTCCAAGACGTGGGCCTGTGTCCTGGTCACCAACATCGTCCCGCCGGAAGAGGTGCCGGAGATGTGTGCTGATTCCGTACCGGAAGGCGCAGAGGCGCCTGCCGACGCCCCGGCAGAAGGTGCCGAAGCTCCTGCCGACGCTCCGGCAGAAGGCGCAGAGGCCCCGGCCGACGCCCCGGCTCAGTAAGACTGGGATTCAAGCTTCAGCGCCCGCCACCACACTGGATTGAGAGCCAGTGGGTGGCGGGCGCTGTGCTGTCCGAAGGTCGGCGCGCGGTTGCCTGATGCGGGGCAGGCGCGGCGCGCAGCGGACTAGTCGGTGGTGAACGTCATATCGGTGGCGCTGGTTTGCACCACGCGAAGATCGGAGCTGTCCGCACCATAAGAAATGGCGGTAGTCACGGAGACGTCGCCGGCGGTGGGAAGCGGTTTGGTCAGATCAACGGTAACGGAGCCCTCCGAGGTCGATGTGTGGTCCGTAACCTTCAGCTCCTTGCCACGTAGCTCTTCGGGGGCGTCGGCGCCGTCGAAGGACAGTGCGCCCAGGGAAGGCCGCTGCTCAATCTTCACGCTGAGCTCAGCGATATCCCCGTCCAGCTTGTCCAAGGTATAGGTCGTGGTTTGCAACAGCGTGGATTCGCCAGTGACGCGCGATTCCACCACCCACGTCGCACCCGGGCCGATTTCCTCATCAGGGAAGACGATGGGCAGTGAGGTCAGGCTGGTGATGGCGCGCTCGACGGTGCTGCGGGCCTGATCGGTCGCCGCCTGCGGGGCGGCCAGGCGCAGCGAGTTCATCTGGCCCGTATCCGTGCCGCGCCATCCAAACTGGAAGCCCTCGGCGGAGGAGACATCCGCGCCGTCAGCCTCCGGCTTTCCGACGGTGACGAACGCGTTGCGGCTGGCTGGAAGTTGGCCTTCGACATTCTCGGTGGCAGCCTCCACCGAGGCCTGGAGCGGAAGAGTGACCTTGTCCTGAGCTTCCGGTGAAGGGGCGGCGCTGCCGTCCTTGCGTAGCTGCTGGTCGAAGCCCGTGGCGACCTCATAGGTGAGTTCCTGCGTGGCATCGAGGTCCTTAAAAGCCAGGACCTGACCGGCGCCGTCACCTGGTTCTAGGAGGGTCACGCGCGGGGCATCGAGGGCCAGCCCCACTGGCTCCTCGACGGGCTTGGCCGGCTGGGAATAGGAACAGCCGGCGAGCGCGCCGGCGACTCCCAGGACGGTGGCGGACAGGACTGCTAGGGCTCTCACACGAAACACGCATTCCAAATTACCGGATGAGCCTGTTTAGAATGGAACGGGTGAAAGCAAGGAGTTATATCGGAGTGATGGTCGCGGTGGTGCTCGGTGTGGCTGCCGTCGACCAAGCCGTGAAGGCGCTGATGCTGTCCATCCTCACTGAAGGTGAAGCCCTACCGGTCTTTGGTGATTGGTTCCGCTTCTACCTTCTGTTTAACCCCGGCGCTGCCTTCTCTATGGGCGGGGAGGGCTCGACGTGGCTGTTTACCACGATCCAATTGGTCTTCATCATTGGTGTGGCCATCGCCGCCCCGCGCATTCACGATAAGTGGCAGGCGATAGGCCTGGCCATGATCGCCGGAGGTGCCCTGGGCAACTTCATCGACCGCCTCGTGCGTGAGCCGGGGTTTTGGTTTGGGCACGTGGTGGATTACATCTCCGTGGGCAGCTTCGCTGTTTTCAATATTGCAGATGCGGCCATTACCTGTGGCGTCGTGGTCTTTATCAGCGCGATGTTCTGGGCAGAGATGAAAGAAAAGCCACAAGAGCAGGAAGCGGGGGAAGCTTGATGCGCGAAAGTCGTAGGTTGCCGGTGCCCGAGGGCCTCGATGGCATGCGCGCGGATGCCGCCCTGGCCAAGCTCTTGGGTATTTCGCGGGCCCGGGTGGCCCAGTTGTGCGCGGCGGGAGACGTGGAAATCGATGGTGCCGCCGTGGGCAAGTCCGAGCGCTTAAGTGCTGGCGGCTGGATCGATGTCATGATGCCAGCGCCGGAGGAACCGCTCATCCCCAAAGAAGAGCTGGTGGAGGGCATGGATGTTCTCTACGCGGACGAGGACATCATCTGCGTGTGCAAGCCCGTGGGTGTGGCTGCGCACCCCACGTTGGGTTGGGATGGGCCCACCGTCATCGGCGGGCTGCGGGCAGCAGGCTATGCGCTTGCCGACGCCGGCCCGACCGAACGCAAGGGTATTGTCCACCGTCTCGACGTGGGGACCTCGGGCGTCATGGTGGTGGCCGCCAGCGAGCGCGCCTACTCCCAACTCAAGAACGCCTTCCGCGAGCGCACCGTGCAGAAGACCTATCACGCCGTGGTCCAAGGCCTGCCGGATCCCATCGTGGGGACCATTGATGCGCCCATTGGCCGCCATCCTTCGGCGGGCTGGAAATTTGGGGTCGTCGATGATGGCAAACCGGCGGTGACACATTACAAGCTGCTGGAGGCCTTCCGCGAGGCCAGCCTCCTCGAAGTCCATTTGGAGACCGGCCGCACCCACCAGATCCGTGTCCACATGTCCGCCACCGGGCATCCCTGCGTAGGCGATCCGATGTATGGCTGTGACCCGAACCTGGCCAAGCGTGTGGGGCTTAACCGCCAGTGGCTGCACGCGGTCGAACTCGGCTTTACCCACCCGGGAACCGGCAAGTGGTTCGAGTGCACTGCACCCTACCCGGACGATCTCAAGCACGCCGTGGAGGTTTTGCGCGGATGAGCCCGCAGCGAAGCACCAGCCAACGCATTTACCGGCGCCGCCGTGCCGCGGCGCTGGTGCTGTTGGCCGTGCTCGCTTTGGCCGTGGTGGTCGCCTTCGGGCTTTTCGGAACGCAGCCCAGCACGGCGGTGCAGGGAGACCAGCTTGGCCCTGATGGCTCGGAGAGCGCGGCCGATTATCGGGAGCGCGCGGAGACCTCATTAGCGCACGCAACCGATCCGGCCTACGCGCTGGTGGGCTTTCGCGAGCCGCTGAGTCCGCAGGACGTGAGCGACGCCCTGCAGCCCGTCGAGCGCATGGATGCCATCGTGATCGGGCTGGCCGCGCCCATCGCGGTCCCCGAGCCTGTCGCCGGCGCCACGCGCGCCGACGTTATCGATACCGTCTTGGCCCGCGTGGCCGACCATGCCCGTGACATGGCGGAGGATGCACCAGCGAAGGTCGATGCCGTCGTGGTCTATTCCGGGGGGAGTCAACTGCGCGCCCTCGCTAACGATCCGCGGGTCGATACCGTGGAGGTCGCGCCCGCTGACGCCGCGTGGGGCTCCTTCGGCGTGCGCCCGCCCGCCAACGTCGGACAGAATGAGAACCGCTAGAACAGCCGAGGAGAAGACATGCGCCTGTTTCCCAACACATCCGAGTGGCCGCCGAACTACCGCTTTGCCTACCTCTTGATGTGGGCGGGCGCGTTCATCGCCTCTGGGGCCGCCATCGCGCAAGGAATCTGGGGAGCGGACAAGCTCACCTTCGGCATTCTCATCGTGGTGGCCATCTACTGCATCGCCATGGCCATCCTCATGCCGCGGTGGGCGCTTAATGCACGCGAGGAATCCGCCCGGCGCGCCGAGGCTAAGCAGGCGCGCGAGGAGCTGAAGCGCCGTTAGCCCTCTGCGGTGGGTGACGCGTCGGCGGGGTGGAGGCGGGCGCGGCGTCGAGAAGCGCGGCCCATGCGCACCAAGTCTGCAAGGTAGATGATCACCGCAACCCAGATGATGGCAAAGCCAATCCAGCGTTCGGTGGACATGTGCTCCTGGGTCACGAACAGCGCCCACAGCATCTGCATGATGGGGGTCATGTACTGCAGCATGCCGAGCGTAGACAGGCGCAGGTGCTTAGCGCCCTGGGCGAAACACAACAGCGGCAGAGCGGTGACGAGGCCGGAGGTGACCAGCAGTGCGACGTGCTCGGGGCCTTCGGTCGTGAAGGTGGATTCGCCCTGTGCCTGGAGGTAGCCCAGGTAGACCAGCGCGAAGGGGAGCATGACCAAGGTTTCCGCGGCCACTGAGCCCATCGAAGAGACCGTGATGCGTTTCTTGAGCAGGCCGTATATTCCGAAGCTGAAGGCCAAGGCCAGCGAATAATAGGGGGCCTGGCCGGTCATGAAGGTCAGCCACAACACCGCGATGAAGGCGATGCTGACCGACGCCACCTGCGCCTTCGTCAGCTTCTCCTTGAGGAAGATAATGCCGAGGGCCACGGAGACGAGCGGGTTAATGAAATAGCCCAGTGCGGCATCGGCCACGTGATCGCTGTTGATGGCGATGACATAGGTACCCCAGTTGATGGTGATGGCCACGCCGCAGGCGAACATCCACCCCCAGGTGCGCAAGCTGAACGCTTTCAGCTCGCGCCAGCCACCGGTCACCAGCAGCATTGCGGTGACGAGAACCGCAGTCCACACGATGCGGTGGGCCAAGATCTCAAACGGGCTCGCGGGGCGCAGCAGCGGGAAGAACGCTGGGAAGAAGCCCCACATGAGATAGGCGGCAATAGTGTAGAACATTTAAGAAAATGTACCTTAACGAGGACCTACGGGCGAAGTTTGACGGCCCCGCTAAGATGAGCCGCATGGCCAAAAACTCCTCCTTCGTCCATCTGCACAACCACACCGAATTCTCCATGCTGGATGGCATGGCCAAGGTGGACATGTTGGCGGATGAGGTTCTCCGCCAAGGCATGCCGGCAGTCGGTATGACCGACCACGGCAACATGTATGGAACCAATGCCTTCTATCAAAGGATGACCAGCGCCGGCATTAAACCAATCATCGGCATCGAGGCCTACCTGGCTCCTGAGTCACGTTTCAACAAGAAGCGCGTGCTGTGGGGAACCCCGGACCAGAAGCGCGATGACGTCTCCGCCTCCGGTGCTTACCTGCACCAGACCATGCTGGCGGAGAATGAAACCGGCCTACGGAACCTGTTCAAGCTTTCCTCCTTGGCTTCTTACGAGGGCCAGTTAGGAAAGTGGCCGCGCATGGACGCGGAGCTTATTGCCGAGCACGCCGAAGGCATCATCGCGACCACCGGCTGCCCCTCCGGCGACGTGCAGACCCGCCTGCGCTTGGGCCAGTTCAACGAGGCTCTCGAGGCTGCCGCGATGTGGCAAGACATCTACGGTAAGGACAACTTCTTCCTGGAGCTCATGGACCATGGGCTGGACATCGAGAAGCGCACGCGCGACGGCCTGCTGGAGATCGGCCGCAAGCTGGACTTGCCGCCGTTGGTGACCAATGACTGCCACTACGTGCTGGAGTCCCAAGCCCCGGCGCATGAGGCTATGCTTTGTGTGCAGACGGGCAAGACCTTTATGGACCCGGACCGCTTCAAGTTCGACGGCACCGGCTACTATATCAAGACCGCCCAACAGATGCGTGAGCTGTGGGATCACATGGTGCCGGAGGCGTGCGATAACACCCTGTGGATTGCGGAGCGCGTGCAGGACTACGGTGCGATTTGGGAGGAGCACACCCACGATCGCATGCCGATTGCCGACGTCCCCGAGGGCCACACCCCAACCTCCTGGCTGACCCACGAGGTGATGGAAGGACTGAAGGATCGCTTCAACGGTGGGGATGTGCCGCAGGAGTACATCGATCGCGCTGAGTACGAGATCAGCGTCATCGACATGAAGGGCTACCCCTCTTACTTCCTCATCGTGGCCGAGCTCATCAAACACGCGCGGTCCATCGGAATTCGCGTTGGTCCGGGCCGTGGTTCGGCGGCCGGTGCACTCGTGGCCTACGCGCTGACCATTACCAACATTGACCCCATCGAGCACGGCCTGCTCTTCGAGCGATTCTTGAACCCGGAGCGTCCGTCTGCACCGGATATCGATATCGACTTCGATGATCGCCGCCGCGGCGAGATGATTACCTACGCTGCCGAACGCTGGGGCGAGGACAAAGTTGCCCAGGTGATCACCTTCGGCACCGTGAAGACCAAGCAGGCCATTAAGGACTCCGCCAAGGTGCACTTTGGCCAGCCGGGCTTCCAGATGGCGGACCGCATTAACGGTGCACTGCCGCCTGCCATCATGGCCAAGGACATCCCGCTCGCCGGCATCATGGACCCCGAGCACGAGCGCTACTCGGAGGCGACCGAGGTCCGGCAGATGATTGAGACCGACCCGGACGTCAAGAAGATTTATGAGACCGCACGCGGCCTCGAGGGTGTGGTCCGCCAGGCCGGTGTGCACGCCTGTGCGGTGATTATGGCCTCGGTCCGCCTCATGGACCACATCCCGATGTGGAAGCGCCCCGCCGACGGCGCCTACATCACCGGCTGGGACTACCCGGCCTGTGAGGCCATCGGCCTGCTGAAGATGGACTTCCTGGGCCTGCGCAACCTCACCGTGATTGGTGACTGCCTGGAAAACATCAAGAAGAACCGTGGCGAGGAAGTCCACCTAGAAGACCTCCATGCCGATGACCCGAATGCCTCAAAGGTCTATGACCTGCTCTCGCGCGGCGATACCCTGGGCGTGTTCCAGCTCGACTCGGGCGGCATGCAGGAGCTGCTCAAGCGTATGAAACCAACGGGCTTTAAGGACATCGTGGCGTCGCTGGCGCTCTACCGTCCGGGCCCGATGGGTGTGAACGCGCACTGGGATTACGCGGACCGCAAAAACGGCCGCAAAGAAATCACCCCGATTCACCCCGAGCTGGAGGAGCCGCTTAAGGAGATCCTCGATGAGACCTACGGTCTTATCGTGTACCAGGAGCAGATCATGCGTATCTCGCAGAAGGTGGCGAACTACACCGCCGGCGAGGCAGATGGCTTCCGTAAGGCCATGGGTAAGAAGAAGCCGGAAGTCCTGGCCCAGCAGTATGACAAATTCTGGGGCGGCATGAAGGACAATGGCTACTCCAAGGAAGCCATGGACGCTCTGTGGGGCACCATTGAGCCCTTCGCCTCCTACGCGTTTAACAAGTCCCACGCCGCCGGTTACGGGTTGGTGTCCTTCTGGACGGCTTACCTGAAGGCCTATTACGCGCCGGAGTACATGGCCGCGCTGCTGACCTCGGTGGGTGACAAGAAGGATAAGTCCGCTATCTACCTGGCCGACTGCCGCCACCTGGGCATCCGCGTGCTCTCCCCGGACGTCAATGAGTCCCAAGAAACCTTCCAGGCCGTGGGCGAGGATATCCGCTTCGGCATGGGCGCTATCCGCAACGTCGGTGGGGAAGTGGTGGATTCCATCGTGAAGACCCGCCGTGAGAAAGGCGCCTTTACGTCCTTCTCCGATTACCTGGAGAAGATCGAGCTGGCGGCCTGTTCGAAGCGCGTGACCGAATCCCTCATCAAGGCCGGAGCCTTCGATTCCCTGGAACACCCGCGCAAGGGCCTCATGCTCATCCACGAGGATGCCGTGGATTCGGTGCAGACTACCAAAAAAGCAGCCGACAAGGGCCAATTTGACCTCTTCGCTGGCTTTGGCGGTGGTGATGAACAGGGCGACTCTGTCTCCGCCTTCGCCATCGATATCCCAGATGAGAACTGGGATCGCAAGCACGAGCTGGCCTTGGAGAGGGAGATGCTCGGCCTGTATGTGTCCGGCCACCCACTCGATGGCTTCGAGGAAGCCCTCAACGCGCAGACCGACACCCCGATTACGAAGATCCTCAACGGTGAAGTCGGCAACGGGCAGGAGCTGGTGATCGGCGGCATTATCTCGGGCGTCGACAGGCGCTTTTCCAAGCGCGATGGCTCGCCCTGGGCCATCGTCAGCATCGAGGACCATAACGGCGCCCAAGTGGATATCCTCGTGTTCAACCAGGTGTACTCGCTGGTGGCCCCGCAGATTGCGGAAGACAACATCATCCTGGCCAAGGTTCAGGTGAAGATTCGCGATGAGCGCATGTCCCTGTTCTGCTCCGATATCCGCGTTCCCGATTTGGGGCCGGGCAACGGTGCTGGGCTGCCGCTGCGACTGACCATGCGCACGGATCAGTGCACGATGGACAACATTGCGCGGCTCAAGCAGGTCTTGGTCAACAACAAGGGTGAGTCCGACGTGTACCTCACGCTTGTCGACGGCGAAGAGTCCACCATGATGGTCCTCGGCGAACATCTGCGTGTGGAGCGCTCCAGCAACCTCATGGGTGATCTCAAGGCGACGATGGGCGCCGGCATCCTTGGGTGAGCCCACGTGTTGGGGCCGCATGCTGAATAAAAGTACAGAATGAAGCGGGCCGTGCTTCGTACGTGGGTTACGCTAGACAGCACAGTCTAGTTGAAAGGGAATGTACCTCCTATGGTCAATAAGATCCGCACCACCCACGTCGGCTCACTGCCACGCACCAAGGAGCTGCTGGAGGCTAACCTCGAGCGTTCTGCCGGCACCATCTCCGATGAGAAGTTCCACGAGATTCTTCAGCGCTCGGTCGCTGACGTGGTCAAGCGCCAGGTTGATCTCGGCATCGACATCATCAACGAGGGCGAGTACGGCCACATCACCTCCGGCGCTGTGGACTATGGCGCTTGGTGGAACTACTCCTTTACCCGCCTGGGTGGATTGACCATGACGGACAAGGACCGCTGGGAAGACGCGGAAATTGTTCGCTCTGAACCGGGTAAGCCGCGGTTGACATCTTTTATTGACCGCCGCGACCGTGCGCTCTTTTCTGAGGCGTACAACGACCCAGAGTCAGGGATTTTTTCTGGGCGTAAAAAAGTAGCCAATCCGGAGTTCACCGGCCCAGTTACGTACATCGGCCAGGACCAGGTTGAAGCAGACGTAAAGCTGCTTTCTGACGCCCTCCCCGAAGGTACCGAAGGCTTCGTCGCCGCCTTGTCCCCGGGATCAGCTGCTCGGTTGACGAATCGCTATTACGATGATGAGCACCAGTTGCTGCACGATGTCGGACAAGCGCTGCGCACCGAGTACAAGGCTATTGCCGATGCCGGTCTGACCGTTCAGTTCGATGCTCCGGACCTGGCCGAGGCATGGGATCAAATTAATCCGGAGCCGTCGGTGGAGGATTTCCGTGGTTTCCTGCGCGAGCGCATTGATATCCTCAACGAGTCCATCAAGGACATCCCGCGCGAGCAGACCCGTCTGCACATCTGCTGGGGTTCCTGGCACGGCCCGCACGTGACGGATATTCCGTTCGCGGACATCATTGAAGAGATCCTGCAGGCCAAGGTCGGCGGCTTCTCCTTCGAGGGTGCCTCGCCGCGCCACGCGCACGAGTGGCGTGTGTGGCAGGACCACAAGCTGCCGGAGGGCACCGTCATCTACCCGGGCGTGATTTCGCACTCCACGAACGCCGTGGAGCACCCGCGCCTGGTGGCGGATCGCATCATCCGTTTCGCCGAGCTGGTGGGCCCCGAGAACGTCATCGCGTCGACGGACTGCGGTCTCGGTGGACGCCTGCATCACCAGATCGCGTGGGCAAAGCTGGAGTCCCTCGTCGAAGGCGCACAGATCGCCACGGAGGAACTGTTCTAACCCGTCGCCCGGGCTGGGGCGCGCAAATGCTCTAGCGCGCGGTCCCGTCCGAGGACGAAATAAATAGGCGCGAACCAAGTGTGGTTCGCGCCTTCGAGATCGTACGGTAGAGAATTATTCCTCAGCCGCGTCGGCCTCTTCCTTCTTCTTGGTGTTATCCCAGTAGAAACCGTGGCTCTTGAGGAAGGCACGCAGGTCGTTGAGGACAGCCGGGTTGGACTGCGCGACCGCGGCCAGCAGGTTGATGCCGACGGAAAGTAACGCAGCCGCGCCACCGATCCACGCAAAGACCTCCTCGGCCGTGTCATTGGGGCGTGCAGACTGTACCCAATCCGGCATCTCGTCCCATTCCTTCTCCAGCTCAGCGTCCTTTTCTTCCTGGACGCAGTCTGGCTCTGCCGGCATACCGGAGGAACCATAACCGTTAAGGATGCCGAGTCCGAGCTCCTTCGGCCCCATGAAGGACGAGCCCGCAGTGTCATCGGCCACCGCGTTTTCGTGCTCCTCGCGCGCCTTGCGCACCGCATCCGCGCACTCCTCGGAGAGGCCGGAGGTGTTGGTGTGACCGATGTTCATCGAGCTTCCGCCAGCGGAGCTCTGACCGTTCTGTCCGCTCTGGCTCTGCGCGGCGGGCTGAGCGCTACCAGAAGCGTCGTCGGCTGCAGCCAGCGGAGTTACCAGGGCCATGGTCGTGGTGCACACTGCGATCAGGGAGGTTGAAAGGCGCATAATCAGAGGGTTCTCCTTGGGAAGGGATGCGAGGGGATGAGAAAAAGGGGGAGGGCTTGGTGCAAGCCCATTTCAATGTAGCAGCCCTCCCCAGGAGCGCGGTAGGGGCTAGAGGAACTTCTCCAGCTGCTCGCGCAGCGGTGCAGGGGCCAGGCTGAGAACCGTTTCACGGATACCCGGGGCACGCAGCAGGCCTACGACAGCGGCTAGGGCGGCGATGGCACCGATGACAGAACCAGCGATGGTGGCCGCGGTGGACGGGCGGGAGCTCTGGCCGTCCTTGTTCTGGTCGTCCTGGTCCTGCGAGTCATCACCAGGGTTCTCATCCGGATTCTCGTCCGGCTTCTCCTCGGCGTCCTTGTCGCCGGCGAGGAGATCCTTCACGGAGTAGACGGTCGTGGTTCCGGATACCTCGTTGCCGACGATGAGCAGGTACTCGCCGTTGGGGGAGTCCGCCTTGTCGACGAAGGCAAAGCCCTCCGGGCCTAGGTCGCCGGCAGCAGCGGACTCGTCGGTGGAGAAGTCGCGGTTGTTGACGTAGGTAACGAAGGAAGAGTTGGCAGGGTCGGTGACGTCGTAGACAAAGATGCCGCCGACGCGCTCCGCGCCGATGAAGGCGTAGGTGCGGTCTCCCACGGTGCCGATAGTGAGAGCCTCGGGCTCGGGGCCCTTGTTGTCGGAGCGGTCATCAAACTCGGCGCTCTCATTATCGGCGTTGTGGTGGAACACGCCCGGCTCGTTGAGCTCGGCGGTGATCTTTTCGAACTCGGCACCGGAGTCGAAGACAACGTTGCCCTCCGCGTCGTAGATGCTAAAGGAACGGGAGCCGTAAGCATAAAGCTCGTCGAAGCAGCCCTTCTCTTCGTTCCAGCCAGAGGCGTTGCTCAGCTTCAGGTTGCCGGCTTCCTTCTTGTCGGCGAGCTTGTCCAGGTCGACGTCGCCAAGCGCGCCCTCGCACACCTTGCCATCCTCGACCACGTCCTTGAGCTCCACCTCATCGGTGTAAACGCCGGAACCGCCGTCCTTCTCCTCCATGCCCCATTCGCGGGCGTCGCCCTCGTTCGCGGTGGCGAAGTAGGTCTGGCCGCCAGCGGTGAAGGCACCGATGGAATCGGGCATGGACAGACCCTTAACCGGGATGGTGCGCAGCTCCGCCTTGTCATCCTTGTTCGAGGGGTCCAGCGGGACTGTCGAGTGATCCGCAATGTGTGCAGGCAGAATCTTTTCCACGGTGGCGGACTCGATGTCAATGACACCGATGGCGTTGGCCTCCTGCAGCGTTACAAAGGCCTTGCTGTCCTGGGAGGTGATGTACTCCGGCTCGAAGTCGATAGAGGGCTTGGAATCGTGGCCGGAGGGGCCGAAGACGCGCACGCCCTCCGGCAAAGGCTGACCGTCGAAGGCAGAGAAGTCGGCGATACGGGCGTCCGCTTGGGTTGGAGCCTCAACACCCTCCGGCAGCTTAATGACGGAGACGGAACCTTCCGGGTCCGTGACGTAATCGGTGCCCTCGGCGTTGAGCTCGTTCGAGGGCTCGCCCTCATTGGCGAGGAGAGCGTAGCCACCATCGGCGGTGATGTGGACGTTATCCGGCAAAGCGCCCACCATCACGCGCCCTAATTCGGCGGTCGTCAGGTCTTCGGCTGCGGCGTTGAAGAACAGTGCTTCGCCCTCCTCGGTCTTGACCGCTTGCTGGACGGCGGCCACAGCCAGGCCATCGGGGCGCACGGCCACGGAGTTGATTTCCTTGCCCTCGCCAGCAGAAATGGAACCGATGAGCGTGAGCTTGGTCGGATCCGAAGCATCGAGGACATCAATCTGGCCCGCATGCGCGTTGACGGTGAGAATGCGCTTGGAGGCCGGGTGGAAGGCCACGATCTCTGCGGCGGACTCTTCGTAGACCCCAGACTCATAGGTGCCAATCGGGGTGACCTTGAGGTTAGCGTCGGCAGCAGAGTGCTCGATGACATTCTCTACGATCGCAGCCGAGGAAGTCGGTACAGCCAGGCTAAGGCACGTGGCGGTCGCAGCGCACAGGGTGAGGGAGCGGCGGGAGATAGAACGAGACATGCAGAAAGACTCCTTGTTGCGAGACGAAAAGATTCCGCACCACCGTACGTTTGCCCCTAGTGCTTTTGGGGAACAGTAAGTTGCGGCCAAACGAGATCTGGGTAAACGTTCGGTGAACCGGTCGAATGCTAGGTAATGTGCGACGCGTGGAGGGCGGGGCGCTAAAATAAGCCACCATGACAACCATCCCGCAAGACTTCGAGCCTATCCACGCCTCTGATATCCAACTGGCCCAATCGCGAATTAGCTCGGAGATTGCCCCGACTCCGCTGCAGTACTGCCCGCGCCTGTCCCAAGAGACAGGTTATGAGGTGTACCTGAAGCGCGAAGATCTGCAGGATGTGCGCTCCTACAAGATCCGCGGGGCTATTTACGGCATGTCAAATCTCAGCGAAGAGCAGCGCACGCAGGGGATAGTTACCGCCTCGGCGGGAAATCACGCCCAGGGCGTCGCCTACGCCTGCCGCACCATGGGAATCCACGGCAAGATCTACGTGCCGGAACCGACCCCGAAGCAAAAACGCGACCGCATCCTGGTTCACGGTGGTGATTTCGTGGAGTTGGTGGTCACCGGCGCCAACTTCGACGAGGCGGCTGCGGCCGCGCACGCGGATGCCGCCGAGCGCGGCGCCTTCTTCATCGAGCCTTTCGACTCGCGCGATACCGTCACCGGTCAGGGAACTGTGGCCGCGGAAATCGTGTCCCAGCTGTCCTCGATGGGCAAGTCCTTGGATACCGTGGTGGTCCCCGTGGGCGGCGGCGGACTCATTTCCGGCATCACCTCTTACCTCGCCGATATGGCCCCGCGCACCGCGGTGGTGGGCATTGAGCCGGCCGGGGCGGCGTCGCTGAGCGCTGCGTTTGCGGCCGGTGAGCCGGTGACCCTGGAGACCGTCGATCCCTTCGTCGACGGTGCTGCCGTCAAGCGCATCGGCGAGCTGCCTTTCAAGATTCTGGAAGCCAACCAGGGCCGCCTGCACCATGACATCGTCTCGGAAGGCGCCGTGTGCACGGAACAGCTCGCGCTGTACCAAAACGAGGGCATCATCGCCGAACCTGCCGGCGCGCTGAGCGTGACCGGTCTGCGCACGCTCAACCTGCAGCCGGGCTCAACGGTGGTCTGCGTGATTTCCGGCGGCAATAATGACGTGCTTCGCTATGCCGAAATCATGGAGCGCTCCCTGGTGCACCGCGGACTCAAGCACTACTTCCTGGTGAACTTCCCGCAGGAGCCAGGCCAGCTGCGCCACTTCCTGCAGGATGTTCTCGGCCCTGAAGATGACATCACGTTGTTCGAGTACCTCAAGCGCAACAACCGCGAGACCGGCGCCGCGCTGGTGGGTATCGAGTTGGGGAGTGCCGCAGGTATCGACGGACTGCTGGAGCGAATGGAGAAATCGAAGCTCAACTGCCAGCAGCTTCAGCCCGGCACGCCTGAGTACGACTTCCTCGTCGCATAATGCTGGAGAGCTATCAGCGCCCCGCCGCCGGTGAGATTGTCGAGCACGAGATTGAGATCAAGCGCTCGCGGTTTATCACCCTCATAGGCCGCGCCACGACGGAAGCGGAAGCACGCACGCTTATCGACGGCGCCCGCGACCGCTTCCCTGACGCCCGCCACCACTGCTCGGCCTACATCTACCACGTTGACGGCTCGAATCCAGTGGAGCGCTCCTCCGATGATGGCGAGCCCTCCGGCACGGCGGGCAAGCCGATGCTCGATGTTCTGAAGGGCTCCGGACTGCTCGATATCTGTGCGGTCGTGGTGCGCTACTTCGGCGGTATCAAGCTGGGCGCGGGCGGGCTCGTGCACGCCTATGGAGGTGCCGTCAGCGAGACGATGGAGCAGGTTGAGCCCGTCACGCGTGCCTTGCGCGAGCTCTATACCGTCGAAGTGTCCCATGCGGAGGCCGGGCGGCTGGAAGCGGAGCTGCGCAACCGCGGCGTCGACATGGTGGATACCGCTTATGGCCAGGCGGTGACCTTCACCGTGTCTGTGGAGCCCGGCGGCAAGGAGGAACTCGCGGCGACGCTCGCGGCGCTGACCCAGGGCGAGGCAGAACCGAAGGAAGCTGGAACTGCCTGGGTCGAGCTTTCAGGCCGCTAGCTTCTGTCCATGTAGAATAAGCCCCATGACTATGCAGCGACGCCCCAACAACCCCATCGAGCAACGCAAGCAAGCCGTGCGCACCCACGCCCGCAATGGAGCTATCTGCGTCGTGGGCGGCGTCGCCGGCGGTGTCCTCTTGGGCTGGGCGCTCACCGCTTTCTGGACTTGGATGGCGATTGGCCTCGTCGTCGCCGTGGTCGGCGGCGTCTACAACTGGGTCAAGATCCAGAAGATCGTGAACGAGAACCACAACTTTTAAGAACCTATGGTGAATCAGCCCGACGGGCGGCCCGTGCGCATCGATGCCTGGGTCTGGTCCGTGCGCATGTTCAAGACGCGCTCGGAAGCCGCCACTGCCGTGCGCGCTGGGCACGTCAAACTCAACGGCAACGCCACCAAGCCCGCGCAGCAGGTTGTGCCCGGCGACCGCGTGCGCGTGTGGCGCAACCATCACGAGCATGACCTTGAGGTGCTTGCTACCGTGTCCAAGCGCGTCGGCGCCCCGATTGCGCGCACCTGTTACATCGACCATGCCCCGCCGCCACCGCCGAAGGAGTTCATGCCCTCCGTCCCGGTCCGCCCGCGCGGTGCCGGCCGCCCCACGAAGAAGGAGCGCCGGCAGATGGAGAAGTTCCGCGGCGGATTCCGCTAATTATTCCGGAAGTTCTTTAAGGCCTTCAGGCGCGCGTTCAAGCGGCGCTTGCGGTCCCTGCGGTCGCCGGCATCGGCGGTGGCCTCGATGTGCTGGGCGCCGAATTTGTTGAGCAGCAGGTCGTCGATAAGCCTGACCTGGCCCGGGCGGAAGCGGTAGCGCATGGCGTCGTGAACGTGGGCGATGTCGTCATCATCGAGTAGCTGCCTGAGCTGGCTCAAGTGTGTGATGCCGTTGTTTTCTAAAAGCTCCGCCAGGAAGCGGTAGTGCTCCGAGCGTGAACGCGGAAAGCGGTTACCCAGAATGATGGCGAGGACGCCGGGGAGGGTCTCTGCCGTGATTTCCACGTCATCGTCCGTCTCAGAGCTGGGAGCCTTGAGCGCGGCGATTTCATCGAATTGCTGATCCGCCAGCTCAATGAGGCCTGCGGCGAGCGTAAAGAGCCGATCGACCTGTGGGGAGGGAGGATTCGGACCCTGTTTGTAGCGGATATCGTGTTCGAACTCGGCCCACGCGTGCTGGAGTACGGTGCGAATCTGAATCTCGAAGGTCCAGCCGATATAAGGCTCAAGTTCCTCCAGCGTGGCGGCGCTATCCTCCGATACCGTCAGTACCAAGTGATGGGAGCCATAACCAAACCCACCGGAAATTCGCGTCTCCGCTGCCTTATCCACTGAGCGAAGCACGGTAAAGGTCTCTCCTAAAACCTCCAGGGCCTCTGGGATAATCGTGGAGTGGAAGACAGTAATCCGCACGCCCAAAACATCGTGAATATCCTCCCACGGGTTCGGATACATGAGCTCGCCGTTCTCTCGACGCTTCTTCGCCTTGGCCTTGAGCGACGGCCATTGTTTTACACGGGTGGCCACGCGGTCGAAGATAATTCCGGCGTCGTTCAGCAAGTCCTCGATGGCGTCGCGGAAGTCTTGCGCCGCGGTGGGGTGCGCGCGTACCCAGGAGTGGTACTGGTTGCCCAGGCGGGACATGGATGATTCAGGCATTGTGAAGAACGTGACTCCTTTCGGCCACGGCAAGAATGACGTGAGGCGTATCTACACCTCGAGAGGGAAGCCGTTAGCCAATACTAGTGGTTGCAGGCTCAGAGGGGGACGATGGCGCGGGCGCAACTCGGCCGCGCGGCAGGCCAGTTCCGTCGCTCGCTGTGGGGAAACGTTCAGCAGCGCGTAGAGGGTGTGCGCATCAGGAACGAGGTAGGTAATACTCGTGGCTTGGCTCAAGCGTTTCAGATGATTATCCAGGATAACGAAGGCCTGCGGATGCGCCAACCACGACGATACGGTGCAGCGATGCACGCGCACCTCGAGGCTGCCTTCAGCGCCGCTGAGACTCTGCTCCGCTGGCCGGGTAAAGAAACGCAGTCCCTGCTGTGTTAACGCGCGGCGTTGAAGATTGAGCGCTGCGGTATCCCACGCTTGGCGCGTAGTCAGGCCCAGATCGTCCAACGCACGCTGGCTCACGCGCTTGGTTTCGGCACCCGTGCCGTGCACCATGGACATCGATAGCGTCCGCGAGAGCTGGATGCACGCGGGCGAGTCGCCGAAGCCATCATCGCACAGCTTAATTCCGTTGAGCTCTTCGCTCGGGCAGAGTGAAGGGAGCAGGTGATCGACGTGAAGCGAGGTGGGCAGCGCGATGGTCATGTGTTCGTCTCCGTGAAAGGTAGGCTCGTGCAGATTCCTTGCCTTTATTGGACTGTGTCTTGCGCCCGCAGGTTCCCACCGGAGAAGAGAAATTTCACCGCGCGCTAGAGCCTGGATGCCCTAGCGCCCTAGCGCCTTTTACTGCCTAGAACGGTGGGGCTTCGTCGAGCTGCAGTTCCTCTAAGAGCTTGTCGGACTGCCAGATGGCGATGTCCTGGCCGTTGCTTTGCAGCTCTTCGGCACGCTTTTCCTTCGACGTCTTGGTGGCCCACTGGCCCACGACGAGGATGGTGGTCTTCTTCGTGACGTTTTTGCCTACCTGGCCGCCGCGCTCAGCGATCTTGGACCACAACAAGCCCTTGTCGAAAGGCTCAAAGTCACCGGTGAGGGTGACATTCTGGCCAAACAACGCGCCTTCCGGGTCGGCATCGGGGTTCGGATCCGGGATGGTGTCCGGGGTGGACACGGACTGCCACGGGGCCGGCCCGCGGCGCTCCTGCGAGGAGGAGCGCTTCTTCTGAGCACCTGAGGTAGCACCCGCCATGCGGGTGTTGTCGCGGAAATCTGTTCCCGCGCCTAGGTCTGCTGCGGAAAGCGGCGCGGTGTTGGCGCGGAGGACAGGGATAACCGCCTCCTTGCTTAAGGTTCCCAGTGCAAACTCGCGGGTAGAGAACAATTCCTCGATGGAACCGGAGTGGCCAAAACGTTGAGCCAAGGCGCTGACAATTTCCCCAGCGGCGCGGGCATCCGCCGTGGCCTCGTGGTGCTGAAAATCTTCGGCGCCAATGTAGGAGGCAACGGTGGGAAGCTTATGGTTGGCCACGTCGATAACGCCGGCGCGGGAGGCGTCGCGAGCCAGCGCTAGCGAACATGCTAGGCGCACTTCTGGGACTGGAGCCGCCGCCTTCTGGAGGCCACTGCGCAAAGCGGTGGAATCGAATTGCGCGTTGTGGGCGACCAACGTGTCGGAACCGAGGAACTCGAAGAGCTCGGCAGCGGCGTCCGCGAAGGGGGAAGCGCCGGCGACGTCGTCTGCTGTGATGCCGTGGATACTGATGTTGACATCGTCGAAGTGCTCCAGACCCGGCGGGGGAGTACACAGCCACGTGCGGGACTCAGTTTCTTCACCATCGCGGAAGCGGACCGCGCCGATTTGGCAGACCGAACCCCAGTTGTCGTTAGCGGTTTCCACATCGACAGCGGTGAAATTCAGTCCGTCGACTCGGCTGCTGGTCGCCGGCGCTTCGCCGCGGAGGGCGGCCTTGACCGCCTGAGCGAAGGCCTCCGCGTCCTGGCCTGGGGCGAAGCGGATGACCGTGTCCCCAGCATTCCCCGCAGCATCGACCGTGCCGCGCACCACGACCTGCCCGAAGCCCGTGGCCGTTGGCGCCGTGCACTCCACGCTCGTGGCATCGGCCATCGAGAGAGCCTCGTGGGCCGGTGCGCCGAGGGACGCAGCAAGCTGGGAGCGGCGGAACGTGAGGGCATCGGCGGTGACATCAATGACAGCGCCATGGGCGGTATAGGACACAGATTCCTTTCAGGACAGGGGAGCAGAGCGTAGGTGGTAAAGGAGCAGTCTAGTTCTCGTCTGCTCCGGCGGACTCATCGCTGTCATCGAAAACCGGCGGCTCGGTCTGGCGGAGGATGAGCGACGTGCGCGGTTGCACCACGATGGATCCCTCAGCCGCGATGAGCTTTTCTTCATCTGGGTAGCCACCGGAGTCAGACGTATCCACGATGAGGCGCCAGCTAGCACCCAAGTCCTTCTTCGGCAGAGTGAACTCGATCTCCTCGTGGTGAGCGTTGAAGATCATGATGAAGGAATCATCCGTGATGCGCTCACCCCGGGCAGTCGTCTCCGTAATCGCATTGCCGTTGAGGTAGACCATAAGCGCCTTACCGAACTCAAAGTCCCAGTCTTCAGGGGTCATCAGCTTGCCGGAGGGAACCAGCCACGCAATATCTCGGTCTTTCACCTCAGAACCGAAGGGGCCGCCGGCCAAGAAACGCTGGCGACGGAACACCGGGTGGTTCTTGCGGATATTAATCAGGCGCTTGGTAAAGCCGTGCATGGCGATGTTCTTCTCTTGCTCCAACATCGACCAATCGATCCACGAAATCTCGTTGTCTTGGCAGTACACATTGTTGTTGCCGCCCTGGGTGCGGCCCAGCTCATCGCCGTGGCACAGCATCGGGGTGCCCTGGGACAGCAGAAGGGTGGTGAGGAAGTTACGCACCTGGCGGCGGCGAAGCTTCTTAATCTCTTCGTCGTCAGTGGGGCCCTCCACACCGTGGTTCCAGGAGCGGTTGTGGGATTCACCGTCGCGGTTGTCTTCCCCGTTGTCGGCATTGTGCTTTTCGTTGTAGGAGACCAAATCACGCAGCGTGAAGCCATCGTGCGCGGTGATGAAATTGATGGACGCGGTGGGGCGGCGGCCGTTGTTGGCGTAGAGGTCGGAAGATCCGGTAAGGCGCGAGGCAAACTCGCCCATCGTCGACGGCTCGCCGCGCCAAAAGTCACGGACGGTATCGCGGTACTTGCCGTTCCACTCGCTCCAAATGGGCGGGAAGTTACCAACCTGGTAGCCGTTATGGCCCACGTCCCAGGGCTCGGCGATGAGCTTGACCTTGGAAACCACCGGATCTTGCTGGACTAGATCGAAGAAGGTAGCCAGCTTGTCGACGTCATCAAGCTCGCGCGCCAGGGTGGAAGCCAGGTCGAAGCGGAAGCCGTCGACGCGCATTTCCGTTACCCAGTAGCGCAGCGAATCCATGATCAACTGGAGGGAGTGCGGGTGGCGGACATTAAGAGAGTTACCGGTGCCGGTGTAGTCCATGTAGTGCTCGGGGTTGTCATCAACCAACCGGTAATAGGCGTGGTTATCAATGCCGCGGAAAGCAATGGTCGGACCCATGTGGTTGCCCTCGGCGGTGTGGTTGTAGACAACGTCGAGGATGATTTCGATGCCGGCCTCGTGGTAGGCGCGAACCATGGCCTTGAACTCGGCGACCACCTCGCCGGGCTTCTTGGCGTAGGCATAGTCCGCATGGGGCGCGAAGAAACCGAAGGTGTTATAGCCCCAGTAGTTGCGCAGCCCCAGCTGGCGCAGGCGATCATCCTGCAGGAACTGGTGGACTGGCAGCAGCTCGACGGCTGTCACACCCAGGTCCTTGAAGTAGTTGATGATGGCCGGGTGTGCCATGCCGGCATAGGTTCCGCGCAGCTCCTCCGGAACATCCGGGTGCGTCATCGTCATGCCCTTGACGTGGGCTTCGTAGATGATGGTCTCGTTATCCGGCGTGTGGGGGCGGTTGTCGCCGTGCCACTCGAAGAAGGGATTAATCACCACCGACAGCATTGTGTGGCCTAGGGAATCATCGTCGTTGCGTCCGGTGCCGGGCTCGTCCGCGAAGATATCGTAGGAGTACAGAGAGGCATCGCCATCAAAGTCACCGTCGAAGGCGCGAGCATAAGGATCGACAAGAAGTTTTGAGGGATCGCAGCGCAGGCCATGTTCTGGTTCATAAGGGCCATGGATGCGGTAGCCATAGCGCTGCCCCGGGCTGACGTTGGGAAGGTAGGCATGCCAGACGTGGGCGGTGATCTCGGTCAGTTCAATGCGTTCTTCGTTGCCGTTGTGATCGATGAGGCAGAGCTCGACCTTCTCGGCGATCTCGGAAAAGATAGCAAAATTAGTACCGGCCCCATCGAAGGTGGAGCCGAGTGGGGAGGGGGAACCAGGCCACACCTGGCGAGATGGCGTTATATCAGCACGGGTCTCAGTCATGAGGCTTAGTTTAGTCAATTCCGCTGCATGCGATCGGTTCACAGCGTGCGTAAACCCGCGACCATGAGTTCTGCGGCGCGCACCAAGGTGTCAACGCCTGACACAGCATTCGACGCTGAGGGAGCTGCGCTTGGCGACGCCCCACTGAGCTGTTCGCGGGATTGCTCCATGAAGGTCGCTCCCAGGACGTAATGGATGAGAGCACGGGCTGCGACACCTCTATCCTCCGGTGATGCCCCGGGGGCTTCCCGCTTTAACGCGGAGGTGAAAAGCTTCTCCAAGTCAGAACTTGCTGAGGATTCGGGGAAGGCGGCACCTGCTATGGCGACTTCGGCGCCGTCGCGCCAGCGCGTGAGTTCCCCATGAAGGGAGCTGACCAGCTCCGTTGTGGTCTCTCCTGTAACGGGGGAGAGGATCTCGGAGGTCATTGCGGCGATGAGCGATTGCTTATTGGCCACATGCCAGTACAGCGCGCCGGGAGCAACGCCGAGGTTGGTGGCAACACGGCGCATGGTGACATCGGCGAGCCCGTAGCGTGTCAAGAGCTCGAGGGCGGTGGAAACGATAGCGTCGCGAGAAAGGTGCACAACAACCCACTCTACGCGGCGCGGAAAAACACCAAGCGTGGCTCACAGGAAGCTTCAAGGTGAAGTGTAGGGTTTATACAATCATGCCTTGTTAGGGTTATGTGAAGTGCCCAAGAGCAACTGCCACGCCCAGCGTGGTTTTTACTATCGCTCTCTATAGATATTAGGAGTTATCCCTTGTCTTTTCTGACACCTGCCAAGAAGTCCCTCGTCGCTGTTGCGCTCGTCGCGCCGCTCTCCTTGGCTGCTTGCGGTTCCGATGATGAGAACGCTACCGATACCGCTTCCTCCGCGGTGAAGACCACCACCACGACGGAGTCCAAGGACAAGACCTCCGAGGAGCAGTCGAAGGAGAAGGATTCTGAAAAGAAGGAGGGAGACGAAAAGAAGGAAGGCGAAAAGAATAAGGGCGGCGAGAACGCCGATCCGAAGCCGGAAGGGGAGAACCCCGAGGGCGGCGAAAACCAGGCCATGGCTAACCCCTTCGAGAACGGTGTGGATCCGTTCCAGAGCATGCCGAAGGTTGAGCCGGTCCAGGGTGAGGCTGCAAGCCAGGAAGACATTGACGGCATCAATGGTCTGGTCCGTGGCATGTACGAGCAGCAGACCATGCGTTCCTTCGTGAAGTACCTCCCGGAGCACACCTGCGCTGAAGTGCGCAACGACCCGAACTCCGGCCTTGACCAGGTGGACTACAACCAGGTTCCGGATGTTCCGATGGACCAGCTCAAGGACATGATGGCGGCAGCTGGCCAGGACACCTCGCAGATGGAAGGCTTCGACTGGTCCAAGACCGGTGTTGAGTCCATCAACGATGTCGTGGTCAACGGTGACGATGCATCCGCAACCGTGAACGTCAACACCAGCAAGGGCATGGACAGCTCCACCATGCGCTTCAAGCGTGAGAACGGCAACTGGACCTTCTGCGGCTAGAACATATCGTGCCTGCACTGCGTGCACCTAGCTTTCGCATACCCCGCGCCATCGGATTTGGTGCGGGGTTGCTCGCGTTAGCGCTCCTCGGGTTTTCTGTGGCCGGCGCCGCGTGGGGGCTGTGGCGTCCTGCCCTCAAGGGGCACCGGGTTGATGATGGCGGCTACGCCCTGCGCAACGTCGCTAACGTTCAGTTTGATTCCTACATTACTTTTGTACTCATTACCGGTGCCCTGGGTATGGCGTTGGGGCTTATTGCCTATCGGCGCGGCGAGCGCTACCGCGGCGTCGGGGTATTGCTGTGGGTAGCCCTGGCTTCGTTGGCTGGCGCGGCGTCGTTCTACGTCTTTGGTGGAGCTACCGCAACGAGTATCCCGGACGATCCCGGGGAAATTGTGGAGTTCGTGCCGAAATTCTCGCCCGGCATCGCCTGGCTCGTGGGGCCGTTCATGGCCATGTTTACGTACTGGTCCGCAGTATTTGTCAATCCTCCTCGTGCCGTGGACGACGAAGAAGCGGAGGCAATGGCGGCTGAGGCAGAGGCTCCTTAGGGCCACGCGACGGGGGAGGAGCCCACGGCATCGCGTGAAATGTCATCGATGCCGTGGAGGACGTGTTTGATGCCGCGGCCTAGGGCGGTGATCAGTTGGGCGTCGGAAAGCCCAGCGCCCGTCATAACGGCGTAGTCAATGCGCACCTGCAAGCCATCGACGTTGGAGTGGCAGAAGGCAGAAGCCGAGTGATTGGTGCGGTTCCAGTCATTGCAGATGAGGAAAATTTTGGAGAACTCGCTTCCTGGGAGGTTGGGATCCCAATGGCCTTTAATGATGAGGCTCGGCCCAGAGTCGATGGCGAAGGCAAAGAGGACGTCGTTAATCCACGCGTAGACGGCCTCTTCCGCATCTGCTTGGAAACGCGTAATGCCGAGAGCGGGTAAAAGCTCCCCGAGACGAGCGGTATCGACTGTGCCGACGGGGCCGTCGAGCTCTATCTGTTCTTCCGGAGCCGCCGGGCGGGGAAGCGTCAAGACGGGGAAATAATCCGCTAATTCCTCAAGGCAGGCCGCCGCGTTGTGCAGCGCAGGGATGACAGAGGCGGAAAGCTGGGCCGCCGTGGGTTTCTGGTGCACGACGAGGAAGGAATGGCCCCACACCTCGACCTCGGTCGGGGAGGAATAATTGAGCACGAGCTGCGGCGAAAGACAATCGTGGTTCCAGTCGTTGACGAACTCGCTGAGTGCGGGGATATCGCCGAAGCCCAAGACACCGTGGTGGGTGGTGCAGAAGCGCAAAATAGGCTCGCCCTCGGTATCCATAAAGGCACGGGTCTCCCCGAGCGGCGGATGGGGGAAGAGGAGTTCGTGCGCGCTGACCCGGATGCAGTGGAGGTTTTCGCGGTGCGCGAGGTGCTCCACACGGGCAAGCAGATCCGAGGTGGAGTGGCTGTCATTACCTTCGGCGCCGTTGCTCATCTCGCCGCCTCCCTTCGCCGAGTCGGGGTGCCGGAACGTGTTAGTAGTGACACATTCTATAACCTGCACCTGCCAGCTCGCTGGCTTTTTGGCACGGGTATAGTAATGGGAAGGTATAGAAACCGCTGCATATTATGCGGCTGTATATTATGAAAAGGGCTTGAGCATGCTACGAACCATTGACCTGCGCGGAGAGACTCTCACCACCTCCCGCCTGCGCCGAGTATTGCCGCGAGGCGGAACCGATGTTTCCTCAGTCATGGACACTGTTATCCCCATGGTGAACAAGGTGCGAGAAGGTGGTGTTGCGGCGGCCCTCGACTTCGGTGAGAAATTCGATGGCATCCGCCCCGCCGCGGTGCGGGTCCCGCATGAGGAGCTCGAGAAGGCGGCCCAAGAACTGGACCCACAGGTCCGGGCAGCTATCGAAGAATCTATCGCCCGCGTGCGCGCCGTTCACGCGGACCAGAAGCCGGCCTCACACACGACAACGCTGGCGCCGGGTGCAACGGTTACCGAGGTCTTTCAACCCATCGAACGGGTAGGGCTTTACGTCCCAGGCGGCAAGGCGGTATATCCGTCTTCCGTCATCATGAATGCCGTCCCGGCCCAAGAAGCGGGTGCCGAAGCGATGGTCGTGGCTTCCCCGCCGCAAAAGGAATTCGGTGGCCTGCCGCACCCGACGGTGCTGGCTACGTGCCACATGCTCGGCGTGGACGATGTCTGGGCAGTCGGTGGTGGACAAGCCATCGCCTTGCTGGCCTACGGCGACGATGAACCCGCCACGGGGGAGGATGCTCTTGAGCCCGTGGACATCATTACCGGTCCCGGCAATGTCTTTGTTGCTGCTGCTAAGCGCGCGGTGCAGGGAGTGGTGGGCATCGATGCGGAAGCCGGCCCCACCGAGATCGCTATCCTAGCCGACGAGACCGCCAACCCCGTTTACGTGGCCTATGACCTCATTTCCCAGGCGGAGCATGATCCGATGGCTGCCTCCGTGCTCATCACCGACTCGGAGGAGCTGGCCGCCGCCGTGAATACGGAAGTAGCTCAGCGCTACACCGCCACCGCGAACGCCGAGCGCGCAGCCGAGGCTTTGCGCGGCGAACAGTCCGGCATCGTGTTGGTCGATGACCTCGAAGCGGGCATTGCTGTCGCGGACGCCTATGCCGCTGAGCACTTGGAGGTTCACACAAAGAATGCCCGGGCAGTAGCGGAGCGTATCCGCCACGCCGGTGCCATTTTCGTGGGTGATTATTCGCCGGTGCCGCTCGGTGATTACTCCGCTGGCTCCAACCACGTCTTGCCCACCTCGGGAACCGCGCGGTTTAGCGCCGGGCTGTCGACGCACACCTTCCTGCGCCCAGTCAACCTCATCGAATATGACCGCGCAGCGCTCGGGGAGGTGGCGGAGAATGTGATTGCCTTTGCCACCGCGGAGGCACTGCCTGCCCACGGTGAAGCAATTGCTGCACGATTCGCCGATGCCCCAGATACCCAGAAAGTAGAGGCTTAAGTAATGGCTGAGTTGAAGGATCTTCCCCTGCGCGAAGAATTGCGCGGTTCCAGCGCCTACGGAGCCCCGCAGTTGACGGTGACCAACCAGCTCAACACCAACGAGAACCCCTACCCGCCGTCGGAGGCGCTGGTCAAGGACATCGTGGCAGCCGTCGAAAAGCACGCCCGAGAGCTCAACCGCTATCCAGAGCGCGACGCCGTCGAACTGCGCACGGCGCTGGCGGGGTATGTCAGTGAGCAGACCGGCGTGAATGTCAGCGTGGACAACGTGTGGGCGGCCAATGGTTCCAACGAGGTGCTGCAGCAGCTGCTCCAAGCCTTCGGAGGGCCGGGGCGCAGCGCGCTGGGATTTACACCGAGCTATTCGATGCACCCCATCCTGTGCGCGGGCACCCAAACCGAATTCATCTCCTGCCCGCGGAACGAGGATTTCCGCATTGCGGAAAACGAGGCGCTGGAGGCCGTCGCCAAGCACCGCCCCGACGTCGTCTTTATCACCACCCCGAACAATCCCACCGGTGACGTCACCCCGATCGACCTAGTGGAGAAGATCGTGCAGGCCGCGCCGGGCATCGTCATCGTGGACGAGGCCTACATGGAGTTCTCGCCTTCACCTTCTGCCACCACGCTGCTGGAGAAGTATCCCACCAAGCTCGTGGTCTCGCGCACGATGTCCAAGGCCTTCGATTTCGCCGGCGGACGCTTGGGCTACTTCGTGGCCGATCCGGCTTTCGTGGAAGCCGTCATGCTAGTCCGCCTGCCGTATCACCTCTCTGTCCTCTCCCAGATCGCGGCCACCGTGGCTCTGGCGCACAAGGAGGAGACCTTGGGCACCGTTGCGAAGCTGTCGGCGGAGCGGGACCGGGTTGTCGCACGGCTCCAGGAGCTCGGGTACTACGTGGTGCCGAGCGAATCCAACTTCGTGTCCTTCGGACGCTTTGCCGATCAGCACGCGGTGTGGCAGGGGTTCCTGGACCGCGATGTCCTGATCCGAGATAACGGCGTACCGGGACTCCTGCGCGCCACGATAGGCCTGCCTGAAGAGAATGATGCTTTCCTTTCGGCCGCAGAGGACTTGGCAGATACAGTAGAGATGATTAACTGAGCCCTTCCTATGGGGCACGACTTGAAGGAGGAGCGTGGGGACGATGAGCGCTGATGAAGCTGCACGCCGCGATGGCGGCGACCGCATTGGCCGCGCCGAGCGCGTTACTGGGGAGACAAAGATCTCTGTAGAAATCAACCTCGATGGCACCGGCCAAGCGGATATTTCGACGGGGCTGCCGTTCTTTGATCACATGCTGAATGCTGTGTGCACCCACGGCTCCTTCGACCTTCGCGTCCACGCCGACGGCGATATCGACATCGATGCCCACCACACCGTCGAAGACACCGCGATTGTTCTCGGCCGTGCCTTCCTGGAAGCACTGGGGGACAAGTCCGGTATCCGCCGTTTCGGGTCCCAGCTGCTGCCCATGGATGAGGCGCTGGTGGAGGCTGTTGTCGACATTTCTGGGCGCCCCTACTTCGTGATGAATGGCGAACCGGAAAACATGGAGTGGCAGGTCATCGGCGGGCACTACGCCACGGTGATCAACCGTCACTTCTTCGAAACCTTTGCCACGCACTCGGCGACGACTCTGCATGTCAACGTGTGGTACGGCCGCGATCCGCACCACATCACGGAGGCTGAGTACAAGGCGGTGGCCCGCGCCCTGCGTCAGGCTACTGAGCGGGATCCGCGCGTGACCGGAGTTCCTTCGACGAAGGGAGCCCTCTAAGCCGTTATGAACTTGTTGGTTCTCATTCTCTTTCTGGTCACCGGTTTGCTCGTCGGCGGCGCGTGGTCGGCGTATCAGAATGGCTCGGTGCTGATGACCGTGGTCGCGGGTGCGCTCGCGGCGGTCTCCGCGATCGCGGCGCTGGCCTGGATGCTTGACATCTTCTCAGCGGGGGTGGCAGCGAAGTGACAGAAAAGACCCCTCAGAGCGTATGGAAGGTCGCCGGCTTTAAGGAAACCATGATCGCGGTGGTTTCCGCCTTCGGTGCCTGGTCGGTCCTGCTTCCAGTGGTGCCCCTGGCCGTGCTGGACTCCGGTGGCTCCGCCACGTTGGCTGGCGCCACCACCGGCGTGTTCATGTTAGCGACGGTGCTTACCCAGATGGCGACTCCGATGCTGCTGCGCATCTTTGGGTACCGTCCGATCATGGCGGCCTCGGCACTGTTGCTGGGGCTGCCGGCATTGGGGCACATGCTGGGCGATGCCGCCCCGATCGCCCTGGGATTCTCCGCCCTGCGCGGCATCGGTTTCGGCGCTCTCACAGTGTCGGAGAACGCTCTCATCGCAGAAATTACGCCGCGGCGTTTGCTGGGCAAGGCCACCGGTATCTTCGGTTTGTTCATCGGTGCAGCCCAGATGGCGTTCTTGCCTTTGGGTCTCGCAGTGGCTTCAGCCTTTAACTACAACACGGTGTATCTCCTAGCCGCTGGCCTTGGCCTGCTGGGATTCTTTACCTGCATTTTGGTACCGCAAATCAAGGCAGCTCCAGTGGGGTTGCCGGACCCAACGGATACCACTCCGCGGGCACCAATGTGGAAGCTTGTGCTCGTCCCAGCGCTCGCTCTGACCAGTTTCTCCGTGAGCTACGGCGTCGCCTCCAATTTCATTTCCCCGGCGGTGCGCGAGCTGGATCCTGAGCGTGGCGCTGTCCTGGGTGGCCTCATGCTGTCCGTGATCGGTGGCGCGGCCATGATTTCACGCTATGTCGCCGGTGTCGTGGCGGACCGCGTGGGCCAGCCAGGCACGTTGATGATTCCAGCCCAGGCTTTCTCAGTCTTTGGTGTGGGTCTAATCGCCGCCGTGCTGTGGCAAGAATGGTCAGTATGGCTGCTCGTCTTCGGCACGGTCATCTATGGTGCGGGTTTCGGCATCGTCCAGAACGAGGCCTTGTTGTCGATGTTCGACCGTCTCCCTCGCGAGCGCCTGTCCGAAGGTTCTGCGGTGTGGAATATCTTCTACGACGGTGGAACTGGACTTGGTTCGACGGTTCTCGGCGCCGTCGTGGCTATGTCCGGATACGATGGCGCCTTCGCGGCTGGTGCCGCCATCATCGCGGTTGGCCTGCTCATGTCTGTGGCTGACCGCGCTTTGGGCAAGACCCGTGTGAGCGAGCTGAATGATATTCAGACTCGTCTGCGCATGATTAGAAGGCCGAGGAGGCCCGGAAAGGAGCCACGATGAGCTCATACGACGTAGTAGTCCTGGATTATGGTGCTGGCAATGTCCGGTCGGCAGTGCGCGCGCTGGAGCGGGTCGGCGCTACCGTGACGGTCACCGCGGACCCGAAACTGGCTGTAGAAGCCGATGGCCTCCTCGTCCCCGGCGTGGGGGCCTTTGCCGCCTGCATGGAGGGGTTGCGCGCCGCGCAGGGACCGAGGATTATCGGCCAACGCTTGGCTGGCGGACGCCCCGTCCTGGGAATCTGTGTGGGTATGCAGATTCTTTTTGAGTCCGGTACCGAACACGGCGTGCACACCGAAGGTTGCGGCGAGTGGCCCGGGGAGGTCACCCGCTTACAGGCTCCCGTCCTCCCCCACATGGGATGGAACACCGTGGAGCTTCCCAGCGGAAGCCACATGTTTGAAGGCGTGAGCGCGGATGACCGCTTCTATTTCGTGCACTCCTATGCCGCGCGCAGCTGGGAGCTCGAGACCGAGATTACTGAGCCACCGAAGGTGGCGTGGTCTGAGTATGGCGGTGACCGCTTTGTCGCCGCGGTAGAAAACGGTGCGTTGTGGGCCACTCAGTTCCATCCGGAGAAATCGGGTGATGTGGGCTCGCAGCTGCTAAAGAACTGGATTGGAACGCTTTAAAGAGCCCGCGTGAAAGGTAGACTACCCACCATGAGCTTTACACTGTTGCCCGCGGTTGACGTCGTTGATGGTCAGGCAGTACGCCTCGACCAAGGAGAAGCAGGAACCGAAAAGTCCTATGGATCGCCGCGGGAGGCCGCCCTCAAATGGCAGGCCCAAGGCGCGCAGTGGTTGCACGCGGTGGATTTGGACGCCGCCTTCGGTCGTGGCTCCAATCACGAGCTGCTCGCTGAAATTACGACGAGCGTGGACCTAGACGTGGAATTGACCGGAGGCATCCGGGACGACGATTCCTTGGAGCGCGCACTGGCCACTGGTGCCCGCCGCGTCAATATTGGAACCGCGGCGCTGGAAAACCCAGAATGGATTGCCAAGGTCCTCGCAGAGCATGGCGATCGCATCGCAGTGGACCTCGCCGTCCGGATGGTGGATGGTGAGTGGCGCACACTCGGTCACGGCTGGGTATCCGATGGCGGAGACCTCTGGGAGGTGCTCGAGCGCCTTGACGCAGCTGGCTGCACCCGTTTCGTGGTGACGGATGTGTCGAAGGATGGCACGCTCCAGGGCCCCAACATCGAGCTCCTGCGTGAGGTGGCGGCCGCCACGGACGCCAAGGTGACTGCTTCCGGCGGCATTTCCACTCTCGACGATCTGCGCGAGTTGGCTCTTTACGAGAACGAGGGGATCGATTCCGCCATCATCGGTAAAGCACTCTACGAAGAGCGCTTTACCTTGGAGGAGGCTCTTGCAGCCGTTGCGGAGGTTACCCCGCTGCCGGGAGAGGAATACATCGACCCGATCGAGGAGAAGTAGGCCTATGGCCCCGATGACAGGAGCTTCAGCGTCGGATCCGCGCGAACTTGTTGCCTTTGCGGAAGCCGCAGTGGACCAGGTTGATGATCTCTTCCGCAGGGGCCTCGGCGCGGCACCCGCGCGTTTCAAAGGCGAAGGAGACTTTGCTACCGAGGTGGATCTGCTCATCGAACAGCAGTTGCGCCAGACACTGGGCCAGCTCACTGGCATTCCGGTGTTCGGCGAAGAATCCGGTGGCAACTTGGAGGAGACGGTGTGGGTTGTGGACCCGGTAGACGGAACCGCGAACTACTCGGCTGGGAATCCGTGCTGCGGCATCCTTGTTTCGCTCCTGCACGATGCAAAGCCGGTCGTTGCCGTCGCCGACTTTCCATTGTTGAACCGCCGTGTTGTTGCGGCGCAAGGGATGCCGCTGCGTACGACCGGCGGCCCGGCGACCGGGTTCGGAGGAGGCGAGGAGGCCCTAGGATTCGACGAAGCGCGCGGACACGTGGGTTGCTCCTCGCACCTGCCCACGAGCCTATTTAACGACCTGCGCGAGACCGGGTTGCGGCCCCGCATGACTGGGTCGGTGGGGCTGGACAACGCTTTTGTCGCTCAGGGCGTGTTCGACGGTGCAGTGAATTTCTCGCCGCACCCATGGGACAACGCGGCGGGCGCGCTCATCATTAAGGCTGCCGGTGGCCGTGTGAGCGACCCCGAGGGCAATGAGTGGACTGCACACTCGAAGGGCTTCGTGGGCGGGACCCCGCAGGTGCATGCCACGATTTTGGAGGCCATTGCTCGAAATCCCCGTGGGGACCGCTAAATAGGCCCCGTCCCGGGGCTGAAACCGGTGCTCAGCACTGGCGCTGAATCCCGGACTTATTCTTTAACGTTTTACCGTTTTCCTACTATGTTCATCACCGTTCGGTGGTCCCAAGTGGACTGCTGTTCATCTCACCTTTAGCTATGAGGAGGATTGTCACCATGGCGCTTGCCGTGCGCGTGATCCCGTGTCTGGACGTTGATAATGGCCGCGTGGTCAAAGGCGTCAACTTTGAAAACCTGCGTGATGCCGGCGACCCAGTGGAGCTGGCCGCTCGCTATGGTCAGCTGGGCGCTGATGAGCTGACATTCTTGGATGTCTCCGCGTCCAAGGACGGCCGCGGCACCATGCTCGACGTCGTTCGCCGCACGGCGGATCAGGTGTTCATCCCACTAACCGTCGGCGGCGGCGTGCGGTCGGTGGAGGACGTTCGTGAGCTGTTGCGTGCTGGTGCCGATAAGGTGTCCGTTAATTCTTCCGCCATTGCGCGCCCCGAGTTGTTGCGAGAGCTCGCGGATGTGTTTGGTTCTCAGTGCATCGTGTTGTCCGTCGATGCTCGCCGTGCGGCGGGCTTTCCCAGCGGATTTGAGGTCACCACGCATGGCGGCACACGCTCCGCGGGGATCGACGCTGTGGAATGGGCCAAGCGCGGCGAGGAATTGGGGGTCGGCGAGATTCTGCTGAACTCCATGGATGGTGACGGAACCAAGGCAGGCTTCGACCTCGAATTGATTGAGGCCGTGCGTGCAGCGGTTTCGGTGCCGATCATCGCCTCGGGTGGGGCCGGGAAGGCCGAGCACTTTCCACCGGCTATCGACGCTGGAGCGGATGCCGTGCTCGCGGCTAGTATCTTCCACTTCGGCGAGGTGGAGATTTCCGAGGTCAAGCAGGCATTAGCTGCTGCAGGAAAGGAGGTCCGTCAATGACAGAGGACAGCACCAACTCCGCCAGCACCACGAACGTCGCGGACTATGAGCTGAGCGACGACATTGCCCTGCAGCTCAAGCGCAATGAGGCGGGCCTAGTCCCGGCCATCGTGCAGTCGGAACGCGGTGAGGTACTCATGCTGGCGTGGATGGATGACCACGCGCTGGCTTACACGCTGGCGACGCGTCGCGGGACCTACTACTCACGCTCGCGTCAAGAGTATTGGATTAAAGGGCTGACGTCCGGCAATACCCAAGAGTTAGTGGGGGCGCGCCTAGATTGCGATGGTGACACCATTTTGCTCACCGTCCGTCAGCGCGGCGGGGCATGCCATACCGGCGACCGGACCTGTTTCGACGCTCGAAACCTCTTTGGGGAGGAAGATCATGGCTAAGCGCGGCGGACCCATACTGATGTTGGTCGGCGCCATCTTGTTGTGGCTATCCTCCCGCATGACGTGGGTGAAGGCGGCGGTCGAAGACGATAAGGCCGGATCGAGCGTGGTGGAGCTATCCGGCTCCTTATGGTCCCTTGAGCTCATTGCGCTGAGCGTGGTGGTCTTGGCCGGTGGCGTGGCTGCCTTCGCTCTCCGGCGGACTGGCCGGCGCATCGTCTCCGTCATCACCGCCCTCGCTGCTGCGGCTGCGGGATGGCGTCCGGTGGCGCTGTTGACCGCCGGCCCCGAGGCGGAGCGTGCCCAGGAGCTTCTGCAAGGCGGGACCAACGATACCTCTGTGGATACGACGACTATTTCCGATTGGGCCGTCGTCCTCACCGCGGACGCGTCGATCGCGGGCCCAGTTCTCGCGCTCGTCGGCGCCGCCCTGGCGCTCTTTGGGGCGGTGCTGGTGGCGAGCAACCCGGGTGCCGATAAACCCCGCACAGCCAAATACGAAACCCCGGCGGTACGGCAGGAGCGCCTGCAGGAAGAACTCGAAACCTCCCAAGATTCCGGCCGCGTGATGTGGGACGCGCTGGATGCTGATATTGATCCCACAGATCCCCGCTCCTCCTAAACTCCCCGTTCCGTCTAAACACACGCGCCGCGACGGCGAGCATAGTGACGGAGAGCCTGGTGAGAAAGGCCCTGTTGCGGGGAACGGGTGCCCCGGATTTCTAGTTAGAGGTGGGGGCGCGCTAGCCTAAATGTGATCTCGAACGCCCCTGTTTCTTTCTTTGAGTCTCCTTCGGGGAAGGGAGGTGGAATCATGCCTACCCCGATCGCCGTCGATCACCTCGTGGCCGGAGTGCTGGCTGATGTAGCCGCGCGGGAGGCCCGTGTCCCGTTCAAGGAAATTAAAGCAAGGTCCCGCGACATGGACGCTCCGCGCGATGCCGCGAAAGCTCTGCTGCGCCCGGGATGCTCTATCATCACCGAAATCAAGCGCGCCGTGCCCTATGGCGGTGAAATTGCCCACTTGGATAGCCCGAAGTCGGTGGCAGAACTGGCACATAGCCTGGAGGAAGCAGGGGTTCATGTGATGGCCTGCCAGACAGATCGTCGCCGCTTCCACGGGTCACTCGAGGACATGCGGGTCGCCCGTGCGGCCGTCGACATACCGATGCTGTGCCGCGACACCATCGTTGATCCCTATCAGATTCATGAGGCGCGGTGCTATGGGGCAGACGCGATTCCCTTGCAGGTGGAGCTGCTCAGCCAAGCTCGCCTCGAGTCACTTCTCGATCGCGTGGAATCCCTCGGGATGACCGCCATCCTGGAAGTCCGCACCTGTGCCGAGGTGGATCGCGTTATCAAGGCAGGGGGAACTGTCGTGGCGATCAACGCGTGGTCATTGGCCTCCGATGCTATTAATCGGGAGGCCTTTTCTGCTATTTCGCCCGGTCTTCCTGAGAGCATCACTCGTATCGCGGTGGGCGGTGTTAATAGCCCGCGCAACGTGCTGTCTTATGCCTCGCAAGGTGCTGATGCCATCCTCGTTGGTGAGTCCATCATGGCTGCCCAGGACCCGATGACCTTGGCCCGTTCCTTGGTGGCCGCAGGCCAACATCCTGCGTGCCCTTCGCGTAGAAGCTAAGCGCGTTGTAGCGGCCGTCATTTTCAGGCACACTGTTTCCCGTGCAGATTTACAACCTCGCCAATATTCCTTCCCCGCCACAAGGCGTGTGGCATCTCGGCCCGGTCCCGATTCGTGCTTATGCCATGTGCATCATCGTCGGCATTCTCGTCGCGATGTGGATGACGCTGCGCCGTTATACCGCTCGCGGAGGCAACCCTGACGTGGTGTGGGATGCTGCCCTAGTGGTGATCCCGGCCGGCATCATTGGCGGGCGCCTCTATCACGTGATTACGGATTACGATAAGTACTTTTGCTCCACGTGTGATCCCATCGATGCAGTGAAAATCACCAACGGGGGGCTCGGTATCTGGGGAGCAGTCGCGCTGGGCGCGGTGGCACTGTGGATCATGTTCAAGATTAAGGGTATTCCGTTGGGGCCCTTTGCTGATGCCGTCGCCCCAGGGCTTATCCTGGCCCAGGCCATCGGCCGCTTGGGCAATTGGTTTAACCAGGAACTGTATGGCCGTGAGACCACTGTCCCGTGGGCCCTCGACATCTACTACCGAGTTAATGAAAGCGGCGAGTATGCGCCCATCAGCGGCCGCTCGACTGGGGAAGTAGTGGCCTCTGTGCATCCGACCTTTCTCTATGAGCTTGTGTGGAACGTGGCGGTATGCGTGTTCCTGCTTTGGGCGCACAAGGCGTTCAAGCTTGGCCATGGTCGTGTCTTCGCGCTGTATGTTGCCGGGTACACCGCGGGCCGCTTCGTCGTGGAAAACATGCGTGCGGACGATGCCACGCACATCTTCGGCCTCCGGGTCAACGTCATCGTTTCCGTGGTCTGCTTTGTCGTGGCGTTTATCGTGTATTTCCGGTTGCCGCGCGGGCAGGAATCGCCGGAGGAAGTCGATCCCACCCGCACCACCGAGACTGCGGTGGGCACTGCTGCCGAGGGTAGCGCCGGTGAGTCTAAATGGTGACGGTGTGCGTAGTGCCCACCGGATATAGGCCCTGAGATTCTGTGGAGTAGCCGGGATCACACGTGGGGTTTGCGGCTCCTTACATAGCAATCTAGAGACCGGTGAAGCGGGGCCGAAATGCCCGGATGTGCCCGGTTATTACCGTTTGTAGCTGCAATGCGGGCGTCGCGTTTTCCGCTTGGAATACCGGCGTTACGGGTCGAAAACCCGGCATGAGCTTCGTTCGTGGTGGCCGAGACCAGTAAACGGGGGTAGTTTAGGAACCGTTAGAAACTCCCGATGTGAATAAGGCACTCCATGTTGGATAGAAGAACCAAAATCGTTTGTACGTTGGGTCCTGCAGTCGCAAGCAAGGAAGGAATCCTTGGGCTTGTTGAAGCAGGCATGAACGTGGCGCGTCTGAACATGTCCCACGGCGAGCATGCGGACCACGAGGCGAACTACCGCTGGGTCCGCGAGGCCACCGATGAGACCGGCCACGCAGTCGGCGTCTTGGCGGACCTGCAAGGCCCGAAGATTCGCCTAGGCCGTTTCGTCAACGGTGAAGAGATGTGGAAGGACGGCGAAATCGTCCGCATCACCGTTGATGACGTCGAAGGCACACACGACCGCGTGTCCACCACCTACAAGAACCTGGCACAGGACGCAAAGCCCGGTGACCGCCTGCTGATCGACGACGGCAAGGTCGCCGTCGTGTGCAAGGAAGTCGACGGCAACGACGTTGTCTGCGAGGTTACCGAGGGCGGACCGGTCTCGAATAACAAGGGCGTGTCCCTGCCGGGAATGGACATTTCTGTTCCGGCGCTGTCGGAAAAGGACATCGCAGATCTTCGCTTTGCGTTGAAACTCGGCGTAGACATGGTTGCCTTGTCCTTTGTGCGCTCCCCGGCTGACGTGGACAAGGTCCACGAGATCATGGATGAGGAAGGCCGCCGCGTTCCGGTCATCGCCAAGCTCGAGAAGCCGGAGGCAGTCGACGCCCTCGAGTCCATCGTCCTAGCCTTCGATGCGATCATGATCGCCCGCGGTGACCTCGGCGTCGAGGTTCCGCTGGAACAGGTTCCGCTGTTCCAGAAGCGCGCTATCCAGATCGCTCGTGAGAATGCCAAGCCGGTGATCGTGGCAACGCAGATGCTCGATTCTATGATCTCCAACCTGCGCCCGACTCGTGCGGAGGCCTCTGACGTTGCCAACGCAGTGCTCGATGGCGCCGATGCGGTCATGCTCTCCGGCGAGACCTCCGTCGGCATCGACCCTCACAATGTTGTGCGCACGATGTCCCGGATCGTGATGAATGCTGAGCAGGGCGGCCAGGTTCCTCCGCTGACGCACGTCCCGCGCACCAAGCGCGGTGTTGTGTCTTACTCCGCACGTGATATTGCTGAGCGCCTTAACGCGAAGGCTATCGTGGCCTTTACGACGTCCGGTGATACCGCTAAGCGCGTGGCTCGTCTGCACTCCCCGTTGCCGCTCTTGGCCTTTACCCCGCACCCGGCGGTGCGCTCGCAGCTGGCCTTGACGTGGGGCGCGGAGACCTTCTTGAGTGACGCAGTTGAGTCCACCGATGACATGATGGCCGCCATCGATGGGGCGCTGCTGGGGATGGATAAGTACAAGGAGGGCGATATGATCATCGTCATCGCCGGTACCCCTCCTGGAATCTCCGGTAACACGAATATGATTCAGGTCCACGAACTGGGCCAGACCCTGCGCGATAAGTAATACTGTCGCAGATAAGCAGACAGCGCCGCCTCACCCCGGTTGCCTCCTTACCCACTAAGTGGGAGGAGGAACGGTGGTGAGGCGGCGCTTTGTCTGTGAGGAAAACCCGTCGGGGGTTAATAGGCAACAGTGCGTCTATTAACCCCTGTCTATCTAGACGTTGGAAATGGGGGTCGGGGCCAGCTTCCACACCTCGTTGGCATAGTCAGCGATGGTGCGGTCGGAAGAGAAGCGCCCGGAGTAGCAGATGTTGAGCCAAGCCTTCTTGGCCCATGCCATCTCGTCGGCGTCATAGTCGGCAGCCATGCGGTCACGGGTCTCGCGGTAGTCTGCGAAATCTCCGAGGACGTAGTAAGTGTCCTGAGCGTGCTCACCAAAGCCGTCGAGCAGCGAGGAGCGCAGATCCCCAAACATCCCGGCGTTCTCAGAGCCCAACGTGCCATCGGTAAAGGCATCGAGGACGCGGGACAGGCCCGGAACCGTGTTGTAGAGCTCGCCCGGGTTGTACTCGGCGCGAAGCTGCGGGATCTCCTCGTTGCGGGCGCCGAAGATGTAAGCATTCTCTTCGCCCACTGCCTCGACGATCTCGACGTTGGCGCCATCCATCGTGCCCAGGGTCAGTGCACCGTTCATCATGAACTTCATGTTGGAGGTGCCGGAGGCCTCCTTGCCGGCCACGGAGATCTGCTCGGAGACATCGGCGGCAGGGATGATGTGCTCGGCAGGGGAGACGTTGTAGTTCTCCACAAAGACCACGTTGAGCACGTCCTTGGTGGCCGGGTCGTTGTTGACCAAGTCACCGATGGTGTTGATGAGCTTGATGATGGCCTTTGCGCGAACGTAGCCCGGGGCGGCCTTCGCGCCGAAAATGAAGGTGCGCTTCGGAACGGTTTCGCCGTCGACCTTGATACGGAAGTACAGGTCCAGAATGTACAGAGCGTTCATCAGCTGGCGCTTGTACTCGTGCAGGCGCTTGATCTGGACGTCGAAGATCGAATCCGGATCCACCGTGGCGCCTTGGTGTGCCTCAATCCATGCGGCAAAGTCCTGCTTGTTGGCGCGCTTGATGTTGATGAGCTGGCGCAGCACCTTCTCGTCCTCGGCCAAGGAATCCAGTTTGGCCAGCTCAGTCAGATCGGTGACCCAGGCATCGGAACCAGCCTGCTCAGTGAGCAGGTCGGACAGGCGCGGGTTGCACATGCGCAGCCAGCGGCGCGGGGTGACGCCGTTGGTCTTGTTGTTGAACTTCTCCGGCCACAGTTCGTACCACTCAGACAGCGTGTCTGCCTTGATGATCTCGGTGTGCAGCGCCGCCACGCCGTTGATGGAATAAGCGGCGTAGCAAGCAATCCACGCCATGTGGACGTGACCGTCGGACACCGGGGCCATGTAATCGATGCGACCCTGGTCGAGGCCGCGCTGGGCCATGTCCTCGCGGAAACGGCGGTCAATCTCTTCCACGAGCTCCCAGATGCGCCAGAAGAGCTTCTGGAAGATGGAGATCTCCCAGCTTTCCAGGGCCTCTGCCAGCACCGTGTGGTTGGTGTAGGCAAAGGTCTCGGTGACGACCTTCCATGCCTCGTCCCAGCCCATTCCGTGTTCGTCGAGAAGCAGGCGGAGCAACTCTGGGATGGCCAGTACGGGGTGGGTGTCATTGAGCTGGATGCAGTTGTACTCGGCGAAGCCGGTGAGGTCCTCGCCGTGGTGCTCGATGTAGTTATCGATCATCTGCTGCAGCGAGGCGGACACGAAGAAGTACTGCTGGCGAACGCGCAGAACCTTGCCCTCGTAGGTGGTGTCGTTGGGGTAGAGCACGCGGCAGATGTCCATGACGCGCTCGCGTTCCACGATGGCCTCGGTGAAGCGCTGCGAGTTGAAGGCATCGTAATCGAATTCATCGATGGGTTCGGACTTCCACAAGCGCAGCGTGCCCACGTTGTCGGTTCCATAGCCGGTAATCGGCATGTCATAGGGGATAGCGCGGACATCCATGTCATCGAAATGGACCAAGCGCTGCTCGGAGGCGCGGCGAATGATGAAGTCATAGCCATTCTCCATCCACGCATCCGGCTCTTCGCGCTGGAAGCCGTTGTCAAAGGACTGACGGAACAGGCCGTAGCGGTAGAGCAGACCGTAGCCGGTGACGGGGAAGTCTTGGGTGACAGCGGAGTCGAGGAAGCAGGCAGCCAGGCGGCCCAAACCGCCGTTTCCTAGCGCGGCATCGTGCTCGGCCTCGAGGACATCGACCAACTCGTGCCCGGTGGCCTGGGTGGCGGCGCGGGCCTCGTCGACGAGGCCGATGTTGGTGAGGTTGTTGAGCAGGGCTCGACCCTGCAGGAATTCAGCCGAGAAGTAGTGCTGCTGGCGGGTGGCGGCGTAGGCGCTGCGGGTGGCTTCCCAGTTGTCCGCAATCTGCTCCATTACCGAGGAGGACAGGCCGGACCAGAACTTGCGGTTGGTGGCAGCGGTGGGGGAGACGCCGGCGGCGGCGCGGACGTGTCCGGGAACTGCGGTCTGAAAATCGGAGTGCTGGGGTTGACTCATGAGAATCCTTCACCTTAGGCATAAAAAATGCGGAAAAATACCAACTCCCAAGCTTAACCAGTTCCGTACTCACTCGCAGACCGCGCTGAGTACGGAAAACTAGTTCCCAAGGAAAGACAGCACGGCGGCAGTCCCAGCGCGGGTGGCCGAGCTCATGGTGGGCTCATAGTCCGGGAGGAACGTGGACTGATGGTTGACCGGCGGGTTGTCTAGGAGGTCCTCCGGTGTGGAGCCGATGAACCAGAAGTAGTACGGCACGCCCCAGGCCTGCGGGAGGTAGCAGAAATCCTCTGACACGGTGGAGGGCGTGGCAGTGACGGAGAGATCACCGAAGACCGCGTCGAAGGCCGAGCGAACGGTTTCATGTGCGGTGGCGTCGTTGTCGGTGACTTCGCCGTGGGCGAAATACTCGAAGGTGGGCTCTGCTGGGCATCCCGACGCTTCACATTCAGCGCGCACCATGCGCTCGAGGGAGGCGTAGACTCGCTTGGCCAACTCCGGCTTGTAGTAACGGGTGTTGAGCACCAGCTCGGCGCTGCCCGGAATGATGTTGTTCTTATCGCCCGAGTGCAGCTCGCCTACCGAGATGACGAAGAAGTCATGGGGAGGTACTTCGCGGCCGACGATGGCTTGCAGGCGGGTCACCACCATGGCGGCCACGTAGGACGGATCGATGGCCTCATGCGGCATGGAGGCGTGCGCGGAGCGCCCCGTGATGCGGATGCGGAGGGAGTCGCAACCGGCCAGGATGGGGCCGGCGGTGGACTGCACTTGGCCGGCGGGGCCGGGCATGACGTGTTGTCCTAGGCAGACATCCGGGGTGGGGACTCGGTCGGTGAGTCCGTCAGCAATCATGTACTTGGCGCCCATGGATGATTCCTCCGCCGGCTGGAATAGTGCTAGGAAGGTGCCGCGCCAGGCCGCACGGTGGGCGTCGAGAATCGCGCACGCACCGAGCAGTGCGGTGGCGTGTACGTCGTGCCCGCACGCGTGCATTGCCCCGTTGGTGGCGGCGAAGGGCACGCCGGTTTCCTCGGCCACGGGGAGGGCATCAAAGTCTGCGCGCATCAGGGCGGTAGGGCCGTCGCCATTGCGGAAAATCGCGACGATGCCGTGGCCGCCGATGCCGGTGACGAGCTCGCAGTCGTAGTTCTCTAGTTGTTCGAGGATGCGCCCGGCGGTGCGTTCCTCTTCGTGGGACAGCTCCGGGTGGGCATGCAGATCTTCGTAGAAGGCGCGTTGCCAGCTGAGATCAACGGCGTCCTCCGAAAGGAGTGCGGTCAGCGTGGAAAGTGTGGGATCTGCCATAGTTACCGTCCTTGAAGTTTGGGTAGGGTTACCTACATGCCAATGATTCACTTTGATGTTCTGGTGCCGGATGCCCAAGCGGAGCGTGTGGCCGAAATCTTTAGCACTGCCACCCGTAAGTTGGTGGAAAACAACTCGCTGGCCTCTGCAGAGGTTACTCGTGTGCCTGAACCTGTATTCCCAGAGGGGTTGGAAGAACAGCTGCGCCAGACTTACCGTGAGGAACACGAAGAGCGGGACCTGGAGGGGGCAAACGTGTATCGCTACGCCATCGCCGTCGATGGCGTGACGGGGTCCGTTAACCAGCTGACGATGGTCCTCGCGCGCCTGCTGACCCCGCATGCGGTGCTACCGAAAGATCATGTGTTGCTGGAAGATGAGCTCGCCCACGAGCGCCCGGCTATCTTCCCGTGGGCGGTGCAGGTAGCCCCTTAGTCCCAAGAAAGCTCTAATTCTGCAGGAAGTTCAGCACAAGACGCTCGGCCGCGGCGCTAAGTTGCTCGGCCACGCTAGCGTGCGCGTCGCCGTCGAGCTCTTCGAGTAGCGCGCCCTGCGGTGCCGGGGCGGTAGCGGAGCCGGCGATGATGCCGAGAGTGGGAGGTTCAGTGAGCTCGGCCAGCGTGCCTACCACCTTTCCGGTGAGTGATTGTTCGTCGAAGCGGCCTTCGCCGGTCAGGACGAGGTCCGCCTCGGCGATGCGGGCGGGAAGATCGAGGGCCTCAGCTACATAGCGGCCGCCCGGCACGATGCGGCAGTGCTCCGAGGTGCCCCAGAGTGTGCGCGAAAGCCAGCTCAGGGCGATGGGGATACCGCCGGCGGCACCAAAGAACTCGGCCTCCGGATCGGTGTCCGTGACCTCACACAGCCGCAGCATCGCGCCGGCCAGGAGCGCGACCTGGTCGCCCTTGGCCCCCTTCTGCGGCCCATACATTGTTGCGGCCTGGATGGGCACGGCGCGGGTATCGGTGACCAAAGTGTAGTCCAACATGGCCGCCTTCATGTTTAGTTGCGCCGTGTCGATGTGGTCGAGGTTGACCAGCGGAGCACCCCCTTTGGGGAGGGCATAGCCGCGGGCATCGTGTGCGGCGGCGCCGAGTGCGGCGAGGATGCCGAGCCCGCCGTCGATGCTGGCGCTACCGCCGAGGCCGAGAACGATGTGCTTGGCGCCGCGCGATTCGGCATCGGCCACCAGCACGCCCGTGCCATAGGAGTCCGCATGCAGCGGGTCGAGGGCATCGGAGACAGCAGGCAGCCCAGTGGCGGCGGCGACGTCGATGAAGGCTGTATCGCCGACGAGCTGATAGCTGGCCTCGGTGAGGCGTCCAACAGCATCGGTAGTTGGCAGCGTAATGGTCTGGCCCGCAGTGCCGTGGCGAGCCACGGCGGCACTAGCGAGAACCTCCGCGGTTCCCTCGCCACCATCGGCCGTGGGAAGGGCATGTACCTTCGCCGTGTCGGCATACGGGGAGGAGCTCAGCGCGCGGCGCGCGCCGAGTGCAATGGCAGCAGCGGCTTCGGCGGCGGTGGCGGTGCCTTTAAAGGAATCGGGGGCAACAAGAATGCGCATGTTCACGAGTATATGGCAGAGATGTGAGAAAAAATTTTCGCGCTCTGACCAGCCTTTAAGGCGCGCCACAGTACGGACGTCTTGCAATTTAGGTCGATTGATAGAAAACTATCGTTTGTTCAATGGATGACGCACCGACCGTGAGGCACGGTGTCGAATGAAAGGATAGCCATGTCCATCGACCAGCAAATCTCCGACTATTACAGCAAGCTCCTCAAGCGTAATGCGGGCGAACCGGAATTCCACCAGGCGCTCGCTGAGGTTCTTGACTCCCTGAAGATCGTCCTCAACAAGGACCCGCACTACGCTGATTACGGCCTGGTCGAGCGCCTATGCGAACCCGAGCGCCAGCTCATCTTCCGCGTTCCATGGGTAGATGACAGCGGCCAGATTCAGGTCAACCGTGGCTTCCGCGTGCAGTTTAACTCCGCCCTCGGCCCCTACAAGGGTGGCTTGCGCTTCCACCCGAGCGTGAACTTGGGCATCATCAAGTTCCTCGGCTTCGAGCAGATTTTTAAGAACTCCCTGACCGGCCTGCCTATCGGTGGTGGCAAGGGCGGTTCCGACTTCGACCCGAAGGGTAAGTCCGATGCTGAGGTCATGCGCTTCTGCCAGTCCTTCATGACGGAGCTGCACAACCACATCGGCGAATACCGCGATGTCCCGGCCGGCGATATCGGCGTGGGCGGCCGCGAAATCGGTTTCCTGTTCGGGCAGTACCGCCGGCTGGAAGGCAAGCATGAGTCTGGCGTTCTTACCGGCAAGGGTCTGTCCTGGGGTGGCTCCCTCGTGCGCACCGAGGCTACCGGCTACGGCCTGGTGTATCTGACCTCGGAGATGATGAAGACCCATGGTGAGTCCTTCGACGGCGCCAAGGTTATTGTCTCCGGCTCCGGCAACGTCGCCATCTACGCCGCTGAAAAGGTGCAGCAGCTCGGCGGTACCGTCGTCGCGATGTCTGACTCCTCTGGCTACATCACCACCCCGAACGGTGTGGATCTGGAGCTGCTCAAGGAGATTAAGGAAGTACGCCGCGAGCGCATTTCCACCTACGCCGGCGAAGCGGGTGCGGGCGTGGAGTACCACGAAGGCGGCAATGTATGGGAGGTGAGCGCCGACGTTGCCCTGCCGTGTGCTACCCAAAACGAACTTGACGGCGACGATGCCAAGCTGCTGGTGAAGAATCAGGTCCGCTATGTTGCCGAAGGCGCGAACATGCCGTGTACCCCGGAGGCAGCGCACTACTTTGTGGAAAGTGGCATCGCCTTCGCGCCGGGTAAGGCCGCGAATGCGGGCGGCGTGGCGACCTCCGCGCTAGAGATGCAGCAGAATGCGTCCCGTGACTCCTGGTCCTTCGAATACACCGACCAACGCCTGCACGAGATCATGTCCAACATCTTCCGCAACATTGACAAGACCTCCAAGGAATATGGCTTGGAGGGTGACTACGTTGCCGGCGCCAACATCGCAGGCTTCAAGAAGGTGGCCGACGCCATGCTGGCACAGGGCGTTATCTAGCCCGCTCCTGTCCTCTATTGCCAGGTTGAGCCTCCCCGCCTAGCGGGGAGGTTTTCGCCGTTTTGCCCGCGTGGGATACGTGGTGGTGCGCTCTTGCTTGGATAGTCTGGTGCCATGTACCGCGTATTTGAGTCCCTCGATGAACTTGTTCGCAACCTGGAACAGGCCTATGCCGTTCCCATGACCTCCAATTGCATGGTTCCGCGCCACGAGATGCTGGCGCTTCTCGACGATCTCCGCAACGCCCTCCCCGTTGAAATGGATGATGCCCAGGACGTCCTGGATAAGCAGGATGAGATCCTGCAGGGTGCCGAGGAACGCGCGAACCAAATCATTTCCGATGCCAACGCAGAAGCCGATGACACCGTTACCCGTGCGCGCGAGGACTCCGACGCCATGCTGGCCGACGCCCAGCACCGCGCCACCACCATGGTGGCCCAGGCAGAAGATGAGGCCACCAACCTCGTAGAAAACGCGCGCTCTGATGCCGAGCGCACCCGCGCCCAGGCAGATGAGGAGTACCAGCGCACCGTTGCTGCGGGCCAAGCTGAGCAGGACCGTTTGGTCTCTGAATCCGAAGTTGTGCGCCGCGCCGACGACGAAGCGCACCGCATCGTGGAATCCGCCCACTCCGAATCCAACCGACTGCGCACCGAGTGCGATGAATTCGTCGACGCCAAGCTGGCGGAATTCGAAACCACCTTGTCGGATCTCCTGCGCACCGTCAACAACGATCGCTCTGCCCTGCGGCGAGGCGCCGGTGTGCGCTCCCGCGGGGAGTCCCGCGGCGAGGGGCGCACTAGTGCGCGCGAACACCGCGAGCCGGGGCGCCGTGCACCCCGCGCGCCGCGCGACTACTAACGTGAACTAACGCGCGTGCCTCCTCCGCGCGGCGGATACGGGCGGCTTCCTTAGCTGACATGGTGCTCAGTGCTGCGGCAAGTCCGGCGGAGATGAGGCCTGGGAGTGCATAGAGCAGCCACATGATGCCGAAATTCGTGTCTACGGCGTGGGGTTCTGAGAGAGGGCCCCAGGCGGCGTCGGCAAGCATCAGCAACACATCCACCGCCCCGACGGTGAGCATCATCAATCCAATCCCCATGCTGGCGGCCGAAAAGGACTCCCGCGCGCCCCAGGCGATGAGCGCAGCAAAAAGCGAGAACAGCGCTGAAGAAATAATGACAATTGGCCCAAAGTGCAGGGGGAGAAGAGACACGGCGCCGACGATCACACCTGCGAGGGCACTGGCGAGAGCCACGCGGTGCAAGGAAAGGCCGGCATCGCCAAAGATGCTGGGGCGGTGTCGAGTGATGACGTGGCGGCATGCCACCCCGGCAACGGCCAGTGCTACGGCGGGGACAAGGCACTGCAGCGGAAAGCTGAGTGCGAGGTCGCGTGCCGTGGCGGCCAGAGGCGCCGTGCCCGTAGCGGTGTAGCTCATGGGCCTTTAGGCTAAAAGCCTGAAGCGGAAGAATCGAGGCTTTTGTGCAAGTGCTTAAGTGGCTATGACCCTGCGTTCAGGTCCTTGCCAGTCTAGGGCGCAGGGGGCAGCACAGGGTAAGCTGGTGGGCGCTATGAAATCACCATTGAAGTTCGACGTGACGGAATTGCTCCGCAGCCAAGGAACCGAGGCGCTGCCTGAGCACCGCGTGCAGACCGGACCCGCGCCAGAGCGCATCGGCGTGGAAATGATCGGCGTCCCGGAAGGCGCTGAAGTCACGGTGGAAGCCACCTTGACCCCGTTGGGCTCCGGCGTGTTGGTGGACGCTGATGTCACCGGCACCCTCAGCGGCGAATGCGCACGCTGCTTGGCTGAGCTACACCCAGAGATGGATCTCCACGTGTCCCAGGTGTTTTCCGCAGACGAATCCTTCGTCGGCGGGGATGAGATCGAGGAAGAGGATCGCGGTTCGGGCGATGAGGTACCCGAGATTCAGGACGGGATTCTTGACCTCCTGCAGACCGTGATCGATGAGGCAGGGTTGTCCTTTCCGTTTGCCCCAACGTGCGAAGGCGGCTGCGAGGTGGACGTGCCCGAAGGTGTGACCACGGGGGTATCCGGGGAAGAAGAACGCGTTGATCCGCGGTGGTCCGGGCTGGAGAAATTCCTATGAGCAAGAAGAAGAAACTGACCGGTGAGCAGGCCCTTGCCGCAGCATTCGCGGAGGTAGACCACGCCCCGTTGCTGAAAGCACTCGGCGTGGAGCTCAGCGATGAGCTGCTGTGTTTGGCGCTGACACACCGCTCCTTTGCTAATGAGAACGGGCACCTTCCCAACAATGAGCGCTTGGAGTTCCTGGGGGACGCGGTCTTGGGCTTGTCCGTCGCGGCCAAGCTCTACGACAAGTACCCCTCGCGCCCCGAGTCGGATATTTCCAAGATGCGCGCGTCCATCGTGTCGCGCTACGGGTTGTCTGACGTGGCCCGTGAGATTGGCGTGGGCGACCACGTCTTGTTAGGCAAAGGCGAGCAAGCCACTGGAGGACGCGACAAGGATTCCATCTTGGCCGATACCACCGAGGCCATCCTGGGCGCTATTTACCGTCAACATGGCTTCGAGGTCGCCCGCGGGGTGGTGCTGAAGCTGTTCGCCGCCAAGATCGACAACGCCGTGGTGTCCGGTCGGCACATGGACTGGAAGACGACCTTGCAGGAGCTGTGCGCTGAGTTGAAGGCCGCGATGCCGGTCTATTCAGCCACGTCGACGGGTCCTGAGCACGATCAAACCTTCAACGCCGTGGCCACCGTGGCCGGTTTGACCGTCGGCCGGGGGACGGGCCACAACAAGAAGCTCGCTGAGCAGCAGGCGGCGGAGGAAGCGTGCCAAACCTTGCGTGAGACGCCGTTGCTGGTGCAGGGCACCGCCGGCAAAGAAAGCTAAAACACGAGGACTCGATGCCAGAACTTCCCGAAGTTGAGTCCGTCCGCCGCGGGCTCGAGCCCTATGTTGTGGGGCGCTCCTTCGCAGCAGTAGAGGTTCACCACCCGCGCGCTAACCGGGGCCAGGAAGTGCCGCTGTCCGCGCTGCTGGTGGGCAGGAAGATTGCCGCGGTGGCGCGCCGCGGCAAGTTCATGTGGCTGGAGTTCGCCGACGAGGACCACACTGACCCGGCACGCGATGTGCTCTTCATCCACCTCGGTATGTCGGGGCAGGTGCGGATCGGTGAGGTAGATTCGCCGCATGTGCGTATCGCCGCCGTGCTTGACGACGCCACCCGCCTCAGCTTCGTGGACCAGCGCACCTTCGGCTATTGGCGTCTCGGGCCGTGGCTGACCATGGCGCATATCGCTCCCGATCCTCTCGAAACAGACTTCGATCTCACAGCGGCAGGGCGGCGCCTGCGCGCGAAACGCACCGCGGTCAAGGTAGCTCTGCTCGACCAAACGGTGCTCAGCGGGGTGGGCAATATCTATGCCGATGAGGCGTTGTGGGCGGCCCAGATTTCTCCGCTCAAGAAGGCTAGCGCCCTGCGGCAGCGCGATGCCGTCGCGGTGATATCCGCGGCCGGTGATGTCATGCGCGCGGCGCTCGCCGTTGGCGGAACTAGCTTTGACGCGTTGTACGTCAACGTCAACGGTGAATCCGGATATTTTGACCGTTCCTTACATGCCTATGGCAGGGGTGGCCAGCCCTGCGATCGCTGCGGTGAGGAAATCGTGAAAACCGTGCTTGGTGGGCGTGGGACCCACTACTGCCCGTCCTGTCAGCGCCGCGGAGAGGGGAGGCTGCCCGCGGCCAACTAGGACGATTCTGGTGTGAGTTATTAATGTGTAACGCATGCAAGAAATCTTCAGCACCGTGATCGGTGTCATTAACGACAGCCTGTGGTCTTATGTCCTGCCATGGCTGCTCATTGCCGCGGGCCTCTTCTTCGGCATCCGCACCGTCTTGGTGCAGATCCGTATGGTGCCGGACATGTTCAAGGCGGTCGTCGAAAAGCCCAAGGGCGTCGGCGCCGATGAGGATGCCGACTATGGCGGAATCTCCGCCTTCAAGGCATTCACCATTTCGGCAGCCTCCCGCGTGGGCACCGGCAACGTCGCGGGCGTGGCCGTGGCCATCTCCGTGGGCGGGCCCGGTGCGGTGTTCTGGATGTGGCTCATCGCCATCCTTGGTGGTGCGACCGCATTCGTCGAGTCCACTTTGGCGCAGCTATGGAAGGTGCGTGAAGGGGATACCTACCGTGGTGGCCCCGCCTACTACATGTCCCGCGGCTTGGGCTGGAAGCCTCTGGCGACCATCTTCTCCGTCGCCATCGCCATTACTTTTGGCTGGTTCTACAACGCTTTCCAGACCAACGCTATCTCCGATTCCTTGGCGGCCTCCTTCGGGCAGGATTCCAGTGCTTTCAAGGCAGGCGTGGGCATCGCCGTCGTCGCAGTGTCCGGTCTCATCATCATCGGTGGCGTGCAGCGCATCGCCTCGATGACTCAGTTCATCGTGCCTTTCATGGCCGGTGCTTACCTCATCATGGGCATCATCGTGGTGGTCCTGAACTTTGACAAGGTGCCGGACATGCTTGCCTCCATCATTGGCTCTGCGTTCGGCTTCCGCGAGGCCGCCGGTGCGACCGTGGGCATGGCGATGCTCAAGGGTATCCAGCGTGGTTTGTTCTCCAACGAAGCGGGTGAAGGTTCTGCTCCAAACGCAGCAGCTACCGCGACGGTGTCCCACCCAGTCAAGCAGGGCCTCGTGCAGACCCTCGGCGTGTACTTCGACACCCTGGTGGTGTGTACGATTACCGCCTTCATCATCCTGCTGGGTACTGATTTCGAGCGTTTCGGTTCCGATGCGATTGAGGGTGTAACCCTGACCCAGAATGCGCTCTCCGGTGTGGTGGGTGAGTGGGGCATCCACTTTGTCACCTTCATCCTCTTCTTCCTCGCCTTCTCCTCGATTCTGGGCAACTACTACCTTGCCGAGTCCAACGTGGAGTACCTCTCTGAGAAGAAGTCGGTGCTGTGGATCTTCCGTCTCATCGTGTTGGCCTTCGTCTTCTACGGTGCAGTGGCCCCGCTGGGCACCGTGTTCGACCTGGCCGATACCGGCGCTGCCATCATGGTTCTGCTCAACGTGTGCGCCATCGTGCCGCTGTCGGGCGTGGCCATCAAGCTGTTGAAGAACTACAACGAACAGCGCCGCAAGGGCCTGGATCCCGTCTTCCACCGTGATATGCTGCCGGAACTGCAGAACGTCGAGTGCTGGGATGGCACGGATCCGGTAACCCGCCGCAGCGCGGAGGACCGCCGCCGTCTCAAGCACGAGCATGACTTGGGTGACCGCACGAACTTGAGGGAGTACTAGATGACGCAGCAGGCAGCGGCCACAGGGAATGAGCGGCTCACGGCTTTCGTCCATGGCCACGTCCAAGGCGTGGGCTTTCGCTGGTGGACGCGTTCCCGGGCACTCGAACTAGGGCTGGCAGGACACGCGACGAACCTGCAGGATGGCCGCGTCCAAGTGGTTGCTGAAGGGCCGCGTGCTGATTGCGAGAAGCTGCTGGCCTTGCTGCGTGAAGAACCGTCGACCACCCACCGCCCAGGCGTAGTGAACGCCGTGGTGGAGCAGTGGGCCGCACCGCGCGGTGAGTCGGGCTTCATCGAGCGCTAAACTAAACCGAATGCACCTCAAATCGCTCACGCTCAAAGGATTCAAGTCCTTCGCGTCCGCGACGAACCTGAAATTCGAGCCCGGCATCTGCGCCGTGGTGGGCCCAAATGGCTCGGGTAAATCGAACGTCGTCGATGCGCTCGCGTGGGTCATGGGTGAAGGCAGCGCCAAGACGCTGCGCGGCGGCAAGATGCAGGACGTCATCTTTGCCGGCGCCGGGGACCGCAAGGCCCTCGGCCGCGCCGAGGTTACGCTGACGATTGACAATTCCGATGGCGCCTTGCCCATCGAGTATTCGGAGGTCTCCGTCACCCGCCGCATGTTCCGGGATGGCGCGAGCGAATATGAGATCAATGGGGCGAAGGCGCGCCTCATGGATATTCAAGAGCTGCTGTCTGATTCCGGCATTGGCCGCGAGATGCACATCATCGTGGGCCAGGGAAAGCTGGCAGAGATTCTGGAATCCCGCCCGGAGGATCGCCGCGCCTATATCGAAGAAGCCGCGGGCGTGCTGAAACACCGCCGCCGCAAGGAAAAAGCGCAGCGCAAGCTGACCGGCATGCAGGCCAACCTGGATCGCCTGCAGGACTTGACCGATGAGCTGGGCAAACAACTCAAGCCCTTGGCGCGCCAAGCGGAGGCCGCCCAGCGCGCAGCAACCGTGCAGGCGGATTTGCGGGATGCCCGCCTGCGTCTTGCCGGCGACCGCGTGGTGCGGTTGCGCGCGACATTCGACGACGCTGAAAAGCGCGCGGCGGTGCTCGCCGAGCAGGTCGAGGAAGTGACAGCCCAGCTGGAAGAAGCGACCGAAATCCAGCTCGAGGTAGAAGCCGAGCTGGGGGATGTCACTCCGCGCGCGGAGGCCGCGCAGAAGCTGTGGTTCGAGCTCTCGACGCTGTCGGAGCGTATCTCCGCCACGCAGCGCATCGCGGCCGAGCGCGCCAGCAACGTTGGCTCACAGGTGGCCTACGCGGGCCAGGATCCGGATGAGTTGGAGGCACGCGCCCAGCGGGCCGACGAGGAGCATGATGAGTTGCTGGCCGCGGCCGAGGAGGCGGCGGAGCGTCTGGAATCGATCCGGGAGGAAGTGGCTGAGCGCCGGGAAGCCTTCGAGGCCGCCGATAAGGAACACATGGCGCAGCTGCGCGCCATTGCGGATCGCCGCGAAGGCGTGGTTCGCCTCATCGCCGCTGAGGAGAACTTAGCCGGTCAAGTAAGTTCCGCGGAGTCCGAGTTGGCGCGGCAGGAAGAGACGCTGGCGAACACGAAAGCCCGTACCAGGGGAGCACAGGCGGAAGCTGATGAGGTGGCGGACAAGCTGGAGCACCTGGCCGCCGAGCGTGAGCCACTGGAGGAAGCGCATGTGCGCGCGGCCAGCGAATCCGCAGCGGCCGATAAACGCTTGGAACAGCTGCGTGACGCACAGCGGCAACACGAGCGCAGCGTGTACAGTTTGCGCGCGCGCATCGATACCCTGGGCCAGACCGTTCCAGAAGCACTGGATCTCGGTGAGGGCTTTAAACCTCTCGCGGAGTTCATCTCCACGCGTTATGAGACGGCCGTTGCGGCAGCACTCGGCTCCTTCGCCGAAGCCCAAGCCGGCGCGGTGAGCGGGGACATCGTGCGCGATCTCGCTGCGGCGAGCCGCACGCCGCTGATCGACGTCGCCGCGGAGCCCACCGGTTCAGCCTGGCGCCTTGACGCGGACTTGCCCTCCGGGGCGAGCTGGCTGCTGGACCAGATGGTCTTGGTTCCAGAAGTCTCAGCGGCGGTGACGCGCTTGCTCTCCGACGTGGTCCTCGTCGATGACTATGCCGCAGCCCGCGAGCTCATCGCGGAGGATCCGCGCCTGCGAGCTGTGACCCCTGAGGGGCTGCTCGTCGGCGAAGGTTGGGTAGAGGCCGGAACTGGAGCTGCCTCGACGGTGGAGGTGAGCGGCCAGATTGCGGAGGCCGAGCAACAGCTGGAGACCGCCACCCATGAGCTGGAAGAACTATCCGGCACGCTGGAAGGCGCGAAGCTGGCGGCGGACGATGCGCGCGTGGGTGCGGCGAGCGCCAAGGCCGCGCTACGGGAACACGATCACGAGTTAGAGGCGTGGAAGCGCGATCACCAGCGCTTGCTCAAGCAGTACGAAGCAAACAAGGCTGAGCACGAAAAGGCCGCCGCCCGCGCCACGGATATCGAGGTGCAGTTGGCCCGCCTACGCGAGGAACTGGCGGAGGCGCGTGACCGCTTGTCGCGCGTGGACGCTGAAGAGCAGGCTGATGAACCCTCCTCGGTGGAACGCGATGCTGCCTCGACGGCCCTGGAACAGGTCAAGGCCATGGAGGTAGAGGCCCAGCTGGCGGCCCGCAGCGCCGAAGAGAAGGTCGGCCAGGCAGCGGGTAGGGGAGAGGCCCTTCGGCGCCAAGCCCAGCACGAGCGCCAGGCCAAAGCCCGCCACGATCAGGCCATGGCCCGCCGGCAAGCACAGGCGAGGTTGGCGGGGGCCGTCGACAAGCATGCCCAAGATTTGGCCGCCCGGACCGCGCAGGCACTCGAGCGGGCCGCCGAGGAACGCGATGAGCTGGTCACCCAGCGCGGCGTGCTGCAAGGCCGTGCACAATCGGCGAAGCAAGCGGTTTCCTCGACCCGCCAGCAGCTGGATCGCTTGACCGACTCCGCGCATAACTCCGAGATCGCCCGCAGCCAAGCGCAGGTGCGCGTGGATGAGGCCGAGGAAAAAATCGTGGAGCAGCTCGGCATTGCGATCCCCGACCTGCTCAAGGACTACACCCCGGGTGAGGATTTCGATCGTTCCGCCGAAACTAAGCGGTTGAAGCAAGCCGAGAAGGACCTCAATTCCTTGGGTAAGGTCAACCCGCTGGCCTTGGAGGAGTACAAGGCGCTGGAGGAGCGCTATAGCTTCCTGTCCACGCAGCTGGACGATGTCATCCAAGCGCGCAAGGATCTGACTGGCGTTATCGAAGATGTGGACGCGCAGATCCTGCAGCTGTTCACGGATGCCTGGCACGACGTGGAAGCGGAGTTTCCCAAGGTCTTCCAGACGCTGTTCCCCGGAGGCGAGGGTCGCCTCATCCTCACGGAGCCGGATGACATGCTGGCCACCGGCATCGAGGTGGAGGCCCGCCCGCCGGGTAAGAAGGTGAAGCGCTTGTCGCTGTTGTCTGGCGGCGAGAAGTCCTTGACAGCCCTGGCTATGCTCGTGGCGATTTTCCGCGCGCGCCCCTCACCGTTCTACGTCATGGACGAGGTGGAAGCCGCGCTTGACGACGTCAACCTGCGCCGTCTCATCGCCCTTTTCGAGGAGCTGCGTAAGGATTCCCAGCTCATCGTCATCACCCACCAGAAGCCGACGATGGACGTGGCCAACGTGCTCTATGGCGTCACGATGCGCGGCGATGGCGTGACGCGCGTGATTTCGCAGCGCATGTCCCGCGCCGGTGAGGCGCCGGGCACAGCACAGGCGGCGGAGGATGCCACGCGCCTCGGCGTCGACGCCCCGCGCTAGGGCGGGGCTTGCGCCCAGCACTTTTCACCCTCCTTGTCGTGCCGTACGTGGACAACCCTGGCACTATGGAAGGCATGAATACTACTTTTATGTGGATTGCGATAGCAGTCATCGTCCTGATTCTGCTCGTGGTCTTGTTCGTTGTCCTAGGCAAGAAGCGCGGCGAATCAAAGAAGGTCTCCTTTGAAAAGCCCGTGGAGGAGCCGAAGGAGCTGACCCAGCAGCAGAAGTCCGGCAACTACCAAGCCAAGTCTGGCTTTAACTTTGCCCCTGCAGGCGGCGGTGCAACTAAGGAGCCTGTCACCGCCTCGAAGCCCGAGCAGCCGGCGCCACAGCCGCCAGTTGCCGAGCAGCCCGCGCAGGCCCCGGCTGAGCCCAAGCCTGAGCCGCAGGCGGAGCAGCGTGATGCCACTGATCTGGCGAATGCTCAGCTCAAGGGTGAAGAGGAGACCCCGAAGGCAGCGAAGCCTGCGGCGGAACCGACGCCTGAGGCAGAGTCGAAGCCTCAGGTCGAACCGAAGCCTCAGGCAGAGCCCAAGCCGGAACCCGTCGCAGACGCGAAGCCGGTGAGCGAGCCGGAACCGGCTGCGCAGAACGAACCGGCAAAGGAAGACGAGGATAAGGATTCTTCCGCTGGTGTAGCCGCTGCAGGAGCTGCGGGCGCTGCCGCCGCTGGTGCTGCCGTATCCGGCGCCGCTGCTGTTGACAAGGATGACGAGGACACGGAAGAGGATGTCCCGGCCACCGAACAAGAGATTGCCGAACCGGAAATTGCTGAACCGGAGCCGGTAGTTGAAACTCCGAAGGTAGAGGAGGAACCGGAGGTACCTGAGGCTCCGGCCGAGTCTGAGGAAGCCGAAGCAGAGGAGGCCGCCGCGGCAGCGGGGGCGCAGGCGGCGTCGGCAAGCGCGGCACTCGAGGCTGAGCCCGAGGAGCTAGAAGTATCCGACGACGCTGAGGTGGTTGAGGCCCCAGCAGCCCAGCCGCAGGAGGACATTGCGCCGGCTGCAGGCCGCTTGGGCAAGCTGCGCGGGCGTCTGTCGCGCTCGCAGAACGCCATTGGCCAAGGCCTCATGGGCATTCTTTCTGCTGGTGACCTTGATGATGATGCCTGGGAGGAAATCGAAGACACCCTCATCATGGCGGATCTGGGTACGAAGTCCACCATGCAAGTTACCGACTCCCTGCGTGACAAGATTGCAGAGCGCGGAGTCAGTTCTGAGGCCGAAGCGCGTGCGATGCTGCGCGAGGCCCTCATCGAGGTGGGCCACCCAGAGATGGATCGCTCCATCAAGGCCATGCCGAACGACGGCAAGCCGGCCGTCATCATGGTCGTCGGCGTCAACGGCACCGGCAAGACCACCACGACGGGCAAGCTGGCCCGCGTGCTCGTGTCCATGGGGCACAACGTCTTGCTCGGCGCGGCGGATACTTTCCGTGCAGCGGCTGCGGACCAGCTGGAGACCTGGGGCCGCCGCGTGGGCGCTACCACCGTGCGTGGCAAGGAAGGCGCGGACCCTGCCTCCGTGGCCTTTGATGCCGTGGCCGCTGGCGTTGACCAGGGCGTCGACGTTGTTCTCGTTGACACCGCTGGCCGTCTGCACACCTCCGTGGATCTCATGGACCAGCTGGGCAAGGTCAAGCGCGTGGTGGAGAAGAAGACCGAGGTTGATGAGGTCCTGCTTGTACTGGATGCGACGGTGGGGCAGAACGGCCTGACCCAGGCCCGTATCTTCCGTGATGTTGTTGATATCACCGGCGTTGTCCTCACGAAGCTGGATGGCACCGCCAAGGGCGGCATCGTCTTCCAGGTGCAGGAGGAACTGGGCGTGCCGGTCAAGCTCGTGGGCCTCGGCGAGGGTGCAGATGACCTCGCGCCGTTTGAGGTTGAAGGATTTGTTGATGCCTTGCTGGGGGAGAAGTAAGTCCTTATAGATCCCTGGGCTAGACCTAAGTTCTTTCGAGACGCAGCGCCTCCTTTGTGGGGCGCTTTCGTCGTCTTCATCCCATTAAAGATGTGCTTTGGGGGAGGTCACAATGATACTCTGGGAAAGTCCTGTCTATGTGAGGCTGATTAAACAGCCCTAACAACGGTTCGTGAGGCTACTCTTCCGTGACACTCCTGTATGTTGTCTTCCTCGCAGCTGTCGCAGTGGCGCTTGCACCAGTAGCCGTCAAGGTTGCTGATCGCGCAGCCGGCTACCCGCTAGCCGGCATTTTTATTGTCGCCGCGGCACTGTTGGCTAAAGAATTTCCGGCGCTTGCCCGTGGCGAAGAACTGACCTATTCCGTAACGTGGGTGCGCGATGTGATCGCGCCCGGTGTTGATGTCAACCTCGCCTTCCGCGGCGATGCACTCGGCATCTTCTTCGCCATGCTGGCTCTCGTCATCGGTGCGGTGGTGTTTACTTATTCTGCGGCTTACTTGCCTAAAGGAAAAGGAAACGTCAGTTTTTATGTCCTGATGACCGCGTTTACGCTGTCGATTCTCCTGCTCGTGCTCGCTAACGATGTCGTGGTGCTCTTCCTTGCCTGGGAGCTGGTATCGCTGGCGTCGTTCATGCTCATTGCGCGCAGCGGTAAGTCAGGTGAGGCGGGTTCGCAGCGCACGTTGATCCTTACCTTCGTTGGCGGCCTCACCTTGCTATCGGGCGTGGCGATTGCTGCAACCGCAGCGGGGACGACGAACCTTGAGGGCATCTTGGCCTCCGACGTGTGGGCGGAGCGCCCAGGCCTGACCGCCGGGGTTGCCGTGCTCATTGCGGTATCGGCATTTACCAAGTCTGCACAGTTCCCCTTCCACTTCTGGCTGCCGGAAGCCATGGCGGCCGCGACGCCGGTCTCGGCCTTCCTGCACGCGGCAGCAGTGGTTAAGGCCGGTGTCTACCTCTTGATTCGCTTCTCCACCATCTTCCACGATGTTGCCGTGTGGAACTGGCTGCTCATTATCGCCGGTATGGGTACCGCCGTGATGTCGGCGGTCTTCGCGGTGCAGAAGACGGACCTGAAGAAGCTGACCGCGTACTCCACCGTGTCCCACCTGGGATGGATCGTGGCCACGATTGGTGTGGGCACGCCTTTCGCCATCGCGGCGGCGCTCGTGCACACGCTGGCGCACGCGCTGTTTAAGTCCTCCATCTTCATGCTCATTGGTGTCATTGACCACGAGGCCGGTTCCCGCGATATCCGCCGCCTCGGCGTGCTGTGGAACAAGATGCCGTGGACCTTCGGCTCCATGCTTATCGGTGCTGCCTCGATGGCGGCGGTCCCGCCGCTGTTCGGATTCGTGTCGAAGGAAGGAATGCTCACCGCCTTCGAGGAGGCACCAATTGGTTCTACCGGCCAGGTGCTGTTGCTCATTGTCGCCGGCGTGGGTGCGTTCTTCACGTTTACCTACTCCGCCAAGATCATCTTCGGCGCCTTCTTTGATGGCCCGCGCAACATGTCGCATGTCCATGAGGCACCGGTTCGGCTGTGGCTGCCCGCGGCTCTGCCGGGTGTGATGTCGGTGCCGATCATTTTCGTGATGGGAGCGCTTGATAAGCCGCTCGATAACATCGTGGCGGCCATCGGCATGGAGGGCCATTCCCACCTCGCGCTGTGGCACGGGCTGAACGTCCCGCTGCTTATTTCTGTGGTGGTGCTGATCGCTGGCATCATCGCGTTGTTCTTCCGCGGGCCGCTGTGGACCGCGATGGAGGAGCGCCAGCTCCTGCCGCGCACCGGTAACCAAATCCTGAAGTGGATCCAGGATGTGTGCGCAGCCTTCGGCCGTTTCGTTGGCCGCATGTCCGATACCCACAACCCGTCGAAGCTGATCCTGCCGATCATTCTCCTAGTCATCATCCTTGCGGGCTCCACTCTGGTGTCCACGGGTGTCGACGGTGTGGCTCTCAACCCGCGCGTGGATGGCCTTGATAATCCGTGGGACCTGTTGCCGCTGGGCATCGTGGCGCTGTCCATGTTTGGTCTGGTGCGTACACGCAACCGCCTCACCGGTGCGGTCATGATTGGTACCGCGGGAACCGGCGTGACTTTGCAGATGTTCTTGCTCGGCGCACCCGACGTGGCCCTGACGCAGTTCACGGTGGAGGCGCTGTCCGTCATCGTCATGATGATGGTCCTGCGCTATCTGCCGGAGAAATTCCACCCAGTACAAAACAACAACCGCAAGGTGGGTTCCATCGTGGTGGCCGTGCTCGCTGGGCTCACCGCATTCCTGGGCGTGTGGGCGCTGATGGGGCGTCACGAGCGCTCGGACCTGGCCATGTGGTACCTCAACAACGCTCCGGATATTACTGGTGGCGACAACGTGGTGGCCACCATCATCGTGGAGTTCCGTGCACTCGATACCCTGGGTGAGCTGTCGGTGCTGGGCATGGCCGCCGTGGTTATCGCTGCGGTCACCTCGACGCTGCCGCGCTTCCCGTTCACCTCCGGTACGCGTCCGGCGCCCTTCGGCCAGTCGCAGCTCAACTCGGTGCCGCTGCGCAAGGGCATTGCCGTGGCCATCCCAATCCTGGTGGTCATGTCCTTCATTGTCTTCTACCGCGGTCACCAGGCTTCCGGCGGCGGCTTCCCGGCGGCGCTCATCATGGGTGCGGCCATCGGCCTGACCTACCTGTCCCGCGGTACCGATGAGATTGTCTTCGGGCGCATGACTCCGATTCACCTCACCGGCGTGGGCATTATCGTGGCGCTGGTGGCTGGCTTCATTGGCTACATCCCGACGTCGCATAGCTCCGGTGGTTTCCTCACCGCCATCCATGGCCACGCCCTGGGGCAGCACTGGACGACGTCGCTCATCTTCGACCTCGGCATTTACCTCGCGGTGTTGGGCATGCTCACCATGGCCATCAACGCCTTGGGCGGCTACCTGCGCCCGGGCACCGAGCGGGACTACTTGCCGTGGGTTCATGACGATGATTCCGCGTTGCCGAACACCCCGCGCGTGGTCATGGAGGATGTCGACGACCCGTACCCCGAGTCCATCAACCCGTCTTCGGACCCAACGGCGTTGCTCAATGACTCCGAGGCACGCCACCGTGCGTCCTCGTCCCACCGAATCTCGGCTCAAGAGGAGAAGAACTCATGATCCTCGCACTGACCATTGCTTTGCTCATCGGTAGCGCCGTCTACCTCATCCAGCAGCGCGGCCTTGTGCACATCGTGCTGGGCATGATGGCCTTCGGCCACGGTGCCAACCTCATGCTCCTGGCTACCGGCGTGTACTCCTACCGCGGGGAGTCCTTTCCATCGCAGGTGGGCATGGACCAGATGGCGGACCCGCTGCCGCAGGCCTTTGTGCTGACCGCCGTGGTGATTTCCATGGCTACCTCGACCATCCTGCTGACCATGGCGGCGATGGGCGCGAACGACGACACGGATGTTGTTGAGCCGGTGGATGACAACACCATTGACCACGCTTTCTCCACGCTGGGACGAGACACCCAGAACCGGGAGATTCTGGAGCGCTCGGCTAACAAGATGGATCGTTTGAAAGAACTCGAACAAGAGGAGGACAATTAGATGTATGACACCGTAAGCGCCCTCCTCCCGCTCTTCCCAGCGGTTCCCCTCGTATCGGCGGCGCTGGCGCTCCTCGCGCCATGGAGCCGCGTGCGCGATGCCATCATGCTCATCGTTCCGGGCGTGGGTATTTTCGCCTCCTTTGCGCTGTTGCTCTACACCATGAGCAACGGAGTGGTGGCGCACAGCGTGGGTAACTACCTGGGCAACGCGGGTATTGCCTTCGCCGCCGATACCTTCTCGGCACTCATGCTCATCACGACGATGATCGTGGCCTTCGGTGCCAACTGGTTTGCCATCGTGGGCGGTGAGACCAAGTCTCGCTACTACCCGTCGCTGACACTAATCCTTATCACTGGTGTGTGCGGCGCCCTGCTGACCGCTGACCTCTTTAACTTCTTCGTGTTCATCGAGGTCATGCTGCTGCCGTCCTATGGCCTCATCACGATGTCCGGTACCTGGTCGCGCTTGGCTGCCGGCCGCGCCTTCGTGCTGGTGAACTTGTTCGCATCTACGCTTTTGGTGGTCGGCGTGGGCTATATCTACTCGGTGACCGGCGTGGTCAACCTGGCGGCGCTCACGGGCGCTGCCGCCGGCAACGGCCCGGTGACGGTGGCCTCGGGCATCATCGTTATCGCCATCGCTGCGAAGGCCGGCGTGTTCCCCGTGCAGTCCTGGCTGCCACGGACCTACCCGGGAACATCGGCTGCGGTCATGGGCTTGTTCTCCGGCCTGCACACCAAGGTGGCGGTGTACATGCTCTACCGCCTGTGGGTGCAGCTGTTCGATATGGACCAGCGCTGGGGAACGCTCATCATCGTCATCATGATCATCTCCATGATGGTGGGCTCCTTCGGTGGCTTGGCTGAGAACTCCATCCGTCGTGTGCTGGGCTACCAGATGCTCAACGGTATGCCCTTCATCCTGGTGATGATGGCCTTTACCACCCACGATGCACAACGCGCACTGGCCGCCGGAATCCTATACACCATCCACCACATGCTCACGGTGGGCTCCCTCATCTTGGCCTCCGGTGCCATTGAGGAGACCTACGGCACGGGCGGTCTTAATAAGCTTTCCGGTCTCGCGCGCCGCGACCCCATCATCGCGTGGATCTTCGCCGCCGGTGCCTTCTCTGTTGTGGGCTTCCCGCCCTTCTCCGGCATGTGGGGCAAGGTTCTCATCGTCGCGGAAGTCGCCCGCACCGGCGGGGGATGGGCATGGACCGTCATCGCGGTGATTATCATCGCCTCCTTCGCCGCGTTCCTGGCCATGCTGCGGGTGTGGCGTCGCGTCTTCTGGGGCAAGGATTTGCCCAAGGAGAAGGTGCCCGATGAGCTGGTGATCCGCAAGAAGCTGATGGCGCCCTCGGCCGCGCTCATCTTGGGCTCGCTGACCATGTTTATCCTCTCCGGGCCGGTCATTAGCATCACCATGGAAGCTTCTGCAGACTTGTTGGATACGGAGGCCTACGCACACGCTGTGCTTGGCGACGACCCCGTAGCCCTACCCGATATCGACTCCCTTCAGGAGGGCCGTTAAATGAAGACTGCGTTGCATGCTGTTGGCTACGCGCTGTGGCTGATCAAGGAAATCTTCGTCGCGGGCTTTTCATTGGCCGCAGAATCCTTCAAACCGCAGAACAATTACCGCCCCGTGGTGCTGCGATATCCCTTGCGCGTGACGAACGCGTGGGAGATCTTCTGGTTCACCTCGTCCATTACCGCAACCCCTGGCACCTTGTCGCTGGGCCTGCGCGAGCCGATCGCGGAAGGCCTGCCGCGTATCGTGCTGGTTCAAGCGGTCATGGGGGACGACCCCGCCAGTGTCATGGCGGATCTCGCGGACATGGAGGAGCGCCTCGCGCCACGGGTGAAGGGCATTGACTATGGCGTGCCTGGCCAGGGCCCGACGGAGGAACTAGCTCCGACCTTCTACGAGTACACGCTTGATACGCTGGGCCGTCACATGCGAGCACCGGACATCGCGAAGGCCGACGATACCCCGCTGGCCGCTCACGATGTGGAGAAGTATTCCGTGTGGCCCCTGCGCCAGGTCGCGCAGAACAAGGATGCCCGAAAGGATGATAAGTAATGATTGATTTTTCCTCGATGAGCGCCTTTCAATGGGTAGTTTTTGTCTGCATTTTCCTGATCGGCGCGTCGGTGTGCGCGGCCCTGGTGTTGGCGTTGCGCTCCCGCGATGAGCTCACCCGCACCGTGATGAGTGACATGGTCTTCTATGGCATGTTGTGCATGTACATTTCGTGGGCCATGACTAATCACGCGTCCATCGTCTATGACATCGCCATGCTCGCGGCTATCGCGGCCGGCGTGCTGCCGACGTTGTCGATGGCCCGTATCATCTCGAAGGGCAGGAGGTAAGACCATGACTATCGCGGAGATTATCGCCTCGATTCTGTTGGTTGTGGCCACGATTTTGGTCATCGCGACGGCCATCGCCTTGTGGCGAGCGCCCGATGCCCTGACCCGCGTCAACCTGCTGGGGCCGACGGTCGGTTTGGCCGTTCCGCTGCTGCTTGTGGCGAAGTTGGTCGTGGATTTTGCTGAGAACGGGTTTTCCCTGTGGTCGCTGATCAAGGTCATGATCGCGTGTTTCGGCGTGTGGATCATCGCGTCGGTGGGCTCCTTCTACATGGGCCGTTCCATCTACGGCGTGACCGTCACCGACGTGAAGTATGCCAAGCGTATGCGCGAGCGTGAGCAAACGGTAAAGGCTTCCGAGGACGAGCTCTAAGGCGCGTGCCGGGGCAAGCGGCGAGGAGAGTGCTTCCCTCGCCGCTTTTTCGATCTCAAGTGTGATCTGCAGCTCACTTTCCTTCCTAATTCTATAGTGCGATAGGTATATTAAGTCCCGTTACCTATCAATCTATAGAAAAGAGGTTAGTTGACGTATGACTCCTGAAGCATTTTCTTCCGGCGACGCAGCATGGATGCTCATCAGCGCATCCTTGGTGCTGCTCATGACCCCCGGATTGGCGTTGTTCTACGGTGGGATGGCGGGCAACCGTCACGTCCTCAACATGATGATGTCCTTCGGCGCACTAGCGCTGGTCCCAGTGCTCTACGTCTTGTGGGGATGGTCAATGTCCTATGCGGGAAGCTCGCTGGCGGGCATCGTGGGTAACCCGTTCGAAGCCTGGGGGCTACGCGGCCAAATCACCGGGCCCTCCGCCGAGTACCTTGCCGGCAGTGCTGGTTACCCCAACATCATCGACATCGGTTTTCAAACAACCTTCGCCATTATTTCGACAGCCATCATCTCCGGTGCCCTCGCCGGCCGCGTGAAGTTCTCCGCGTGGCTCACCTTTGCGGGCGCCTGGGTAACCTTCGCCTACTTTCCACTCGCCCACATGGTGTGGGGCGGGGGAGTGCTCTCCCATGCCCCGCGTTCCCTCGCAGCGTGGCTCTTCGGTGTATCAAACGGTGAGGCCCTCATTGCTCCCATCGACTTCGCGGGCGGTACCGTCGTGCACATTTCCGCCGGCGCGGCTGCCCTGGTTCTGGCTATCGTCGTGGGCCGCGCGCGGGCTTCCCGAAGCACATCGATAGGCCCCACAACCTTCCGATGGTGATGCTGGGCGCTGCGCTTCTGTGGTTCGGCTGGTTCGGCTTTAACGGCGGTTCCGCTTTCGCTGCGGACGGTCTTGCTGGCCTGGCATGGCTCAACACCACTGTTGCAGCGGCCGCAGCGATGCTCGGCTGGATGCTCGTGGAAAGAATCCGGGACCACGCCGCGACTTCTCTCGGCGCTGCATCCGGCGCGATTGCAGGTCTTGTCGCCATCACCCCGGCCGCAGGAGCACTCAGCCCGCTCGGTTCCATCGCCCTCGGGTTCCTCGGCGGCATTATCGCCTGCCTGTGCATCAGCCTGAAGTACCGCTGGGGCTTCGATGACTCCCTGGATGTCGTTGGCGTCCACTTGTGCGCTGGTCTGTGGGGAACCATCGGGTTGGCCTTCTTCGCCACGGATAACGGCATCCTTACGGGTCACCTCTCGGAAGGCTTCAAGCTGCTCGTCGTCCAGGCGCTCATCGCGCTCGTCGCAATGCTGTTCTCTGCTGCCGTTACGCTGGTTGTGGCGCTCCTCATCCGCGCCACCCTGGGGTGGAGGGCCGATGATGAAGACCAAGGCATCGACCTGAGCGAGCACCGCGAGTCCGCCTATGACTTCCGTGAGTCCGTGGCGTCTCACCGTCGCCACACCCACGACGCTAGGATTAACCCTGCACCTACCGTCCAGCCGCGGGTCGACACCGCCGGAGCTAAGGAGTAACAGATGAAGCTCATCACTGCCATCGTCAAACCGTTCACGCTGCCGGACATCCGTGAAGCCCTCGAACAGCACGACGTGCACGGCCTGACCGTGACCGAGACCCAGGGTTTTGGTCAGCAGCGCGGCCACAGCGAGGTCTACCGCGGCGCCGAGTACGCCACCGATTTCGTACCCAAGGTCAAGCTTGAGGTGGTGACGGCCGACGAGCAGGTGGAGGACATCCTCTCCGCTATCGTCGACGCCGCCTACACCGGCAAGATCGGTGACGGCAAGATTTGGATCACGCACGTCGAGGACGTCATCCGCGTACGCACCGGTGAACGCGGCGAGGCCGCTCTCTAAAAGGTGTCTACGGCCGCCCAACTGCGTGAGGACGCCTACGCTTCGGCGCTGCGCCTCACGCAGTCCCTGCAGCTTCCGCCCGGCTGTGCGCTTGCCGCCACGGGTTCTTTTGCCCGGCGGGCGATGACCCCTTTTTCGGATCTCGACCTGATTCTCCTCCACCCGGATGACACCGAGCTTCCCGAGGACGTCGTCTCCGAAATCTGGTACCCCATCTGGGACGCCAAATACCGGCTTGACTACGCCGTGCGCACCCCGCGCGAGTTCGGCGCCATCGCCGGATCTGATCCCGCTGCCGGCTTCGCGCAGCTGGATCTGGCTTTCGTCGCCGGCGACAAGCAGCTCGTGGACTCCACCCGCGCCCAGGTCTATGCCTCGTGGCGCCGCCTACTGCAGAGCAACTTCGATGCCTTCGTCGACCTAGCAATCACCCGCTGGCGCCGCTCCGGCACCCTGGCCACGATGACCCACCCAGATATCAAGAATGGGCGGGGCGGCCTGCGCGACATCCAATTCTTGCGGGCCCTCGCCCTGGGCAACCTCGCCGACGCCCCAGCGCTCGAGGAAGAGCAGGCCCTGCTTCTCGACGTCCGCACGCTCCTCCACGTCACCGCCTGCCGACACCGCGACGTCCTCGATCCCGAATTCGCTGAGGAGATAGCCCACGAGCTGGGCTTTGCCGACCGCTATGACCTCTCCGCAGCCGTCGTGACTGCCGCCGCAGCGGTGGACAAGGCCGTGGAGCGGGCATTGGCAACGGCGCGGGGCGTGGTGGCCAGGCGCAGCCACAACCGCACGCGTAAGCCCCTCGATATCGGGGTGGTTGATGTCGGGGGCGAGATCCGCCTCGCTCGCACCGCCGATCTCGACGAGCCGTGGCTGCTCCTGCGCGTGGCCGCCGCTGCGGCGCGCTCGGGCAGAACAGTGCCCTCCCACGTCTGGGAGCAATTGCGCGAGTTGCCGGAACTGCCCGAACGCTGGCCCGCCGCCGCGACGGATGCCTTCTTCAGCCTGTTGTCCTCGCCGCTCAACACTCCGCGCCTCATCCAGGAGATGGACGCTCACGGCTTGTGGGAGCGGCTCGTCCCAGAGTGGGAGCACATCCGGGGGCTGTTGCCGCGCGAGCGCACGCACGCTCACACCGTGGACTACCACTCCATCCTTACCGTCGCGCGCTGTGCGGAAGCGCGCACCTCCGTGGCCCGGCCGGACCTGCTGCTCCTGGTGGGGCTCTATCACGACATCGGGAAAGGCTATGGGCGCCCGCACGAGATGGTGGGGGCGGAGATGGTGGCGCGAGCCGCAGCCAAGTTGGGACTCGACCTGGCGGACCGCTCCCGCGTCCAAACCGTGGTCGCTGAGCACACCACGCTGGCGCGCATCGTCTCCCGCACGGACCCTTCATCCGATGAAGCCCGTGACGAGCTCCTCGAAGCTGTGCGCTATGACTACCTCACCTTGGCTCTCCTCGTCGTGCTCGCCCGCGCCGATGCCGAATCCACCGGGCCCGGTGTGTGGAACCGCAGGCTAAATCAGGGCATTGAAGCGGTCAGCGGGCGTGCTTTTGCGCAGTTGGAGGCACTGCGCCCAGTTCGTCCTCTGGTTGCCGCCGACCGCGACATCGGTCTGCGCCACAACCCGGAGGATGACAGCTTTACCGTCCTGTGGCGTGGCAACTACCAAAGGGAGGCCGTGCGCCCCCTGGCCCTGATTGCCGCGTTGGGCTGGAACATTCTTTCCTCGCGCCTCGTGCGCACCGAGGAGGGCTATGCCGGCGAGTTCGACATCCGCGCTCTCCACGGTGCTATCGATCTCGCCACGGTGGAGGAGCGCCTCGTTCAGTCCTATAAATCCGGCACCTATACCGTGCTGCCCGATTTTGTGCCGGGGCCCGCGACCGCGATGTGGAGCAGTGGAGTCTTCGAGGTTCGGATCGATGACTACCCGGGTACCCTCGGCCACGTGCTGGCGCTGCTTCCCGAGTGCGAGTGGGTATCCACCGCCGCGCCGGGCGCCACGATGGTGCTCCACGCCGTGCCGCTTGGCGACGTCCCCCGCGCCGCCCTCGTCCGGAATGTGACCCAAGCACTGGTCAACGGCTAAGCTGGGGAAGTTATAAATTTATCCACGATAGTTGAGGGAGCACTGCACCGTGTTTGAGTCTTTGTCTGACCGCTTGCAATCAGCCCTGTCCGGTCTGCGCGGCAAGGGCAAGCTGACCGAGGCGGACATCAACGCCACAGCGCGCGAAATCCGCCTTGCGTTGTTGGAGGCGGACGTCTCTCTCAACGTCGTGCGCGGCTTTATCAAGCGCATCAAGGAGCGTGCGGCCGGTGCCGAGGTCTCCGAGGCCCTCAACCCGGCGCAGCAGGTAGTCAAAATCGTCAACGAGGAGCTCATCGAGATTCTCGGCGGCGAGACCCGCCGCCTCAACCTAGCCAAGAATCCGCCGACGGTCATCATGCTCGCCGGCCTCCAAGGTGCTGGTAAGACCACTTTGGCGGGCAAGCTTTCCAAGCACCTTGCCTCCAAGGGACATACCCCGATGCTGGTGGCCTGTGACCTCCAGCGCCCGGGCGCGGTGCAGCAGCTCCAAATCGTTGGCGAGCGCGCCGGGGTCGACGTCTACGCGCCGGATCCTGGCACCTCCCTGGACTCCCACGAGCATGAGATGGGTACCTCGCATGGGGATCCGGTGGACGTCGCCAAGCGCGGCATCGAAGAGGCCAAGCGTACGCAGCACGACATCGTCATCATCGATACCGCTGGTCGCCTCGGCATCGATGAGACCCTGATGACGCAGGCGCGCAACATCCGCGATGCCGTCAACCCGGACGAAGTGCTCTTCGTCATTGACTCCATGATCGGCCAAGACGCCGTGCAGACCGCTGAAGCTTTCCGCGATGGCGTGGACTTTACCGGTGTCGTCCTGACCAAGCTGGATGGTGATGCCCGCGGTGGTGCAGCCCTGTCCATCCGTGAGGTCACGGGTAAGCCCATCATGTTCGCCTCCACAGGTGAGAAGCTCGAGGACTTCGACGTCTTCCACCCGGAGCGCATGTCCTCGCGCATCTTGGGCATGGGTGACCTGCTGACACTTATCGAGCAGGCGGAGTCCAAGCTGGATCAGTCCAAGGCGGAGGAAGCCGCCAAGAAGATGGGCTCCGGCGAGATGACGCTCAATGACTTCTTGGACATGATGCTCATGGTGCGCAACCTGGGGCCGATGGGCAACCTGCTCAAGATGATGCCGGGCGGCAACAAGATGAACCAGATCGCCGACATGGTCGACGAGAAGCAGCTCGACCGCATCCAGGCCATCATCCGCGGTATGACCCCGGAGGAGCGCGAGAACCCGAAGATTCTCAACGCTTCGCGCCGCAAGCGTATTGCCCTTGGTTCCGGTGTGAGCGTTTCTGACGTCAACCAGCTCATCGAGCGCTTCACCGAAGCCAAGAAGATGATGTCGCAGATGGCCGGTCGTTTTGGTATGCCGGGCATGGGCGGTGGGCGTTCCGCTACCAAGAAGAAGCCGAAGGGCCGCAAGGGCAAGAACGGCAAGCGCAAGCCGCCGAAGCGTCGTGGTGGCGGCGGTATGCCGGGTGGCATGCCGTCGATGCAGGAGCTGCAAAAGATGCAGGAGCAAATGGGCGGCGGCATGCCCGGACTAGGCGATATCAAGATGCCTAAGGGCATGGAAAATATCGACCTCAGCAACCTGGACTTTGGGCAGGGCAAGAAGAAATAACCGAAGAAGAACATAGCCTTCTTCGGTGAGACAAGGGCCGGCGCTGTGGCGCCGGCCCTTCTGCGTACTAGATGGCTTCTCCTGCGGGGTAGGCCGGATAGGGGATGGGCTCCGCGGGTGTGGCCGGAGGCGTCTCAGCGGACTGGGGGATCACGGGGCTATCGGCGGGAATCTGCGGGGGCTGCTGTTTGACCTGCTCGCCGTTGAGGATAGGCGCGATTGCTTCACGGATGAGCGGGATGGCGGAGTCGGCGAAGGCCTTGGTGAAGTGGTGCATATCGCGATAGACCATGATATTGCCGATGATGACCGGGCAATCGCCGTCGGCGTTGCAGAACCACTTCGAGGTGTCCACGGCGAGCATGTTGTCGTACTGCGAGAGGACTTCAGCGCCGGGATCATAGGGCGCGTAGACCTCCTCGAAACGCATGCCACACCCGAGAGAATCCTTGGTGGCCACGTAGCACTCATCAAACTGGCGGCCATTGCCGTGTTCATCGAAGCCCCACGGGTTGTCGCGGAAGCCTACGAAGGGGATATCGTGCTTGGCCAGCTCGTCCCAAAAGGCTATGTAGCCTGGTGGGACAGCATCGGGGCCATGGCCAAACGGCTGTCCTGGCCGCGTGGAATTGGACACAACCAACGCTGGGTCCGCGTCGATGATGCGCTTGACCACTTCCTTGCTCCATTCGGCGCAAGAGGGCTTCACACTCAGTTCATCGCCCAACTCGATGGGGCATCCCACGCGGGTGAGCGGGACGAGCTTAAAGCCCATCTCGCGGCCCAGATAATCCAGTGCCGAGGAGAACTGCTCCGCATGCGAGCCACCCACCAAGTAGACCTCGACGTCGGAATCAACGTCACCAAAGATGCACGGCGTCACGCCGTCTTTCTGCGTCTCGATGAAGTAGTCTGTTGGTTCCTGCTCCGGAATGAAGCACCAATTATCAGCGACCGGCGGCTGGATGCCGCGCGCGAGAATCGGGTCAGGCTTGATCTCCACGTTCTCAGGCGGCGTGATGTTCTCGACGAAGGTCGTTGCTCCTGGGTAGAGCTTCGGATCTAGGATTTCGCGGTTGGCCTCCTGCAGGCTGCGCAGCCACAGCGGCTGAACGGCCACGAGTGCAATGGTGCAGGCGGCAACGACGACGCCACCGACCCCGCGGAGAGCGCCGGTGCGGGTGCGGAGGTCGGCAAGGCCGCGGTGGACGGGGAGGTCGTCGGCAAGCGGGCGTTTGCGATGCTGGCGCAGGGGCTTCTCGACGAAACGATGCGTCACATCCGCCAAGCCCAGCGACACCACGATGATGATGGCACCGAGCCACCACGGAGGGGTGTCCAGGCCGAGGGCGGCGATGGAAATGATGAGCAGAGGCCAGTGCCACAGGTAGAGCGGATAGGCGATATCGCCGAGCCACCGTGACGGCCGGCTCGTCAGAACACGAGAGAAGGACCCGCCGGAACCGATAATGATGAGCACCGCGCCGCCGATCGGCAACAGGGACAGCGGCCCAGGGAATGCCAAGGTATCGGAGATAACCAGACCGGTGCAGGCGAGCGCGGCCAGACCGACGGCGGTGGCGAGGTTGGACAAGTGCTGCGGCATGCGCAGGTGCGAACCATAGATGACGAGCACCGCGCCCAAAGTCAGCTCCCACGCGCGCGACCACGTCGAGTAGTAGTTCTCGGGGGTGCCCAAGAGTCCATCGCGGGAGGCATACGCGAAAGAGGCGACGGTAACTACGAGGAGAATCGGTCCAGCGATGGAATTAATGGAAGAGAAGCGCTGTTCTCGCAGGCCCGTGTTCTTGGGGCGCAGGCGCATGAAAGCGGCCAGGCCGAGAGCGAAGAAGATGCCCAGCAGATAGAACTGGCCCTGGACCGCCATGGACCACATGTGTTGCAGTGGTGATGTGCTTGCGGAGGCAGCGGCGTAGTCAGCGTTCTGCCGCGCCAATTCCCAGTTTTGGTAGTAGAAGACCGTGGCCGTGATCTGCTTGGTGAGCTCCGTGTTCATGAGCTTCGGCGCGAAAAGCCGGACGAGCAGATAGCTCACGCCGATGACGAGCACGAGGGAAGGAACAAGCCGGCGGAGCGTGCGCCAGATGGGCCACCACGGGTTCAGGGAGGCATTCGGCCGTGCGGCATAGCGCAACTGCGAGCCCAAGAAGAAGTACCCGGAAAGCAGGAGGAAGACATCGACGCCACCTGAGACACGACCAACGAAGACGTGGTACAGAACAACCAAGGCGATCGCGATGCCGCGGAGGCCGTCAAGATCGTAACGGTAGCGGAATGTGGAGGGGGCTTGTTTATTCATAAAAAGAGGATTGTGTGGCGTCGAAATAACCGCATTACAGACTACCCCCTTCGCGGGGTAAGGCCTAACTCTGCAAGAGCTAAAGGGAATTTCCTATCTCGTGTGGGTTCCGCTAAAGTTGTTGAGGTTGTTCACGCACCGCGTGGAGGACACGCAAAACTTCATCTCTGCGTAACGCCGGTACCGCCTACGGACGGCCGGCACGTCACGCGCAGGATAAATCCAAGGGTTGAACCGGCGCGCCAGAAAGCGGCGCGTGTCTGAACTGCCCGGTGACTAGAAAAGGAGCCAATCATGGCCGTCAAGATCAAGCTGCAGCGTATGGGTAAGATCCGCAACGCTGAGTACCGCGTCATCGTCGCTGATGCACGCACCCGCCGCTCCGGCAAGGCTATCGAGAACATCGGTATCTACCAGCCGAAGCAGGAGCCGTCCCTGATCCAGATCGATTCCGAGCGCGCTCAGTACTGGCTGGGTGTCGGCGCACAGCCGACCGAGCCGGTTCTCGCACTGCTCAAGGTGACCGGTGACTGGCAGAAGTTCAAGGGTCTGCCGGGCGCAGAGGGCACCTTGAAGGTTGCTGAGCCGAAGCCGTCCAAGCTGGATCTCTTCAACGCTGCTCTGGCTGAGGCCAACAACGGCCCGACCATCGAGGCCATCACCGAGAAGAAGCGCAAGGCCAAGGAAGAGGCTGAGGCTAAGGCTGCCGCCGAGAAGGCTGCTGAGGAAGCCGCTGCCGCTGAGGCTGCTAAGGCTGAGGAAGAGGCCGCTAAGGCTGAAGAGGCCGACTCCGCTGAGGCTGAGGAGTCCGCAGAGTAATTTCTGCACTCCAAACGTAATATCCCCGCTGACCAGTAGGTCGCGGGGATTATCTAGTTTTTCGGCCGTGGGAGGCGGACCTCCAGAGGGTTTTCGAAGTCCAAGCCGCGGACAGCGGAGGCAATAACTGACTGCGCCATAGCTTCCACCTTTTCCTCCGGTAGCGATCCCAAATGGCCGCTGAGGCACAAGACTGTGAAACCGTGCACCGTTGACCAGCCGGCCAGGCAATTCTGCATCATGTGCTGCCTCTTGGGTTGCTGGCCGATGGATCGCGCGTACTGCTCCATGTAGCCGTAGAAATTGAACATTGCCTGCACGCGTGGATCTTCGCCGGGCCCCTCAGCCGCGGCTACGAGCCCGGCCGGAATATCAAAGCTGCTCGCGGCCATCATGCACATAAAGAAGTGCGGCTCTTCCAAGGCGTGGTGGAAGTAGGTGAAACCGGCCGCCATCATCTTGTCAATGATGGTGCCCTCTGTCGTTTCGAAGGTATCGCTGAGCTTGTTGATGAGTTCGTAGGTGGCGACGGCCCCGACGGCATCGAGAAGCGCAGCTTGGTCCTTGAAGTGACGGTAGGCGGCGGTGGGGGAGACGCCCACCGCGCGCGTTGCGGCGCGAATCGTCACAGCCTCCGGTCCGCCCTCCCGGCCGAGCTTAATGGCCTCCCGGAGGATCTCTTCATGCAAATTTCCATGGTGATACGGCTTCGAACTACTCACGATCTTAGAATCGTACTAAAAGTCTAGACATTCGCGCCAGTGTTCGGTGTCAACATGGTGAGCAGCATGAGTGCAGGTTCCTCGCTACATGTCACCGCATGCGGCACGTACGCCGGAAGGTGCACTATGCGTCCGGGAGCGAGCACCTCATCTTGTTCCCCGCAACTAAAAATCACCGATCCCTGGAGCACCTGGACGGTGATGGGGTGCGCGGCCTTGTGATCAGGTAGGTCTTGTCCAGGCAGGAAGGAGAAGAGGATGAGGTTTGCGCCGTCGGCACTGAGGACCCTCTTAACGGCTGGTCTGGGGCGTGTGGGGTGTGGCTCGGGGGCCTCATCGAGCAGATTCAGTGTTGTGAGGGCGGCACTGTTGTGGGAGGCGTCGCCAAAGGCGGTTGCATCATTGATGGGAAGCTCAGTCATACCGCCCCAGCGTAGCCCGTTAAGCTAGCAGGCATGGAACTACTCATTGGTCGCGTGGTGAAATCCCACGGCATTAAAGGCGAGGTCTCCGTCGAGGTGACCACCGATTCCCCTGAGACCCGATTCGCCGTCGGCGAGGTTCTCCACGGCACACAAGGCAAGAAGGAACACGAACTCACCATCGCGGCGGTGCGCGCCCACAAGGGGCGCCTGCTCATCACCTTTAAGGAAATCCCGGACCGCACGGCCGCGGACTCGCTGCGTGGCACCCAGTTCTTTGCCGAACCCCTGGATGATCCCGAGGATGACGGCTTCTATGACCACGAGTTGGAAGGCCTGCGCGTCCTCCTCGACGGTGTAGAGGTGGGCGAGGTGACCGGCGTGACGCACGGCCCCACGCAGTCCCTCCTGGAAGTCACGCTCACCGATGGCAAAGAAGCGCTCGTCCCCTTTGTGGAGGAGATCGTGCCGGAGGTCGATCTGGAGGAAGGAACCTGCACGATTACTCCACCGGAAGGGCTGCTCGACCTATGAGAATCGACGTTGTCACCATCTTTCCGGAGTATCTCGACCCGCTGCGCCACGCATTGCTGGGCAAGGCCATCGAGCAGGGGAAGCTCGCGGTGGGCGTGCATGACCTGCGCCAGTGGGCCACCGACGTGCATAAATCCGTCGATGATTCCCCCTATGGCGGTGGTCCCGGCATGGTGATGAAGCCTGAGGTGTGGGGGCCCGCGCTTGACGACGTCTCCTCCGGCACCGCCTCCACCCGGGACCTGCAGAGCGCTCTGCCGCACCTGAGCAAGCCGCGCCACGACGATATCCATGGCGTTGAGGCGCGCGCCTATGGCGAGAGCGAGAATTCGGATAAGCCGTTGCTTATCGTGCCGACTCCCGCGGGAGAGCCTTTTACTCAGGCTGATGCGCAAGCGTGGTCTGCGGAGGAGCACATTGTCTTTGCGTGCGGGCGCTACGAGGGCATCGACCAGCGCGTCGTCGACGATGCGCAGCACCGCTACCGTGTACGTGAGGTCTCCATCGGCGACTACGTGCTCATCGGCGGCGAGGTAGCTGTGCTCGTCATCGCCGAAGCCGTGGTGCGCCTCATACCTGGCGTGTTGGGGAACCGGCGCTCGCACGAAGAAGATTCCTTCTCCGATGGCCTGCTGGAGGGGCCCAGCTACACCAAGCCGCGCGAGTGGCGCGGCCTCAAGGTTCCGGACGTGCTGACCTCCGGTGACCACGCCCGTGTGGACCGGTGGCGCCGCGAGCAGTCGCTGGCGCGAACGTGGCAACGCCGCCCAGAGCTGCTCGATGCAGCGGAGTTAAGTGAGGCCGATCGCGCCTACCTGGAAACCTTAAAGGAGGATTGAGATGGACGTCAGCACTGACTTGTCAATACTTATGACTGAGGCTGAATGGAACAAGGTCCTCAAGGCCATGCCGCAGCGCCTGCGCGAAGGAGGCGTCGAACCGCTCGACATCAACGCAGAGATCATCTCCTTTACCTGCGAGCCCGACAATATCTTGGTCAACGAGTACATGGATAAACACGGCCAGCCGCCGGTGAGTGAGCACGTGTGGAGGGTCATCGTCAACGGCACCTCTGACCTGCCGCTGACCAAGGTCACCGCTGCCGTCGCGGAGTGCTTGCCGCCGCACACGCTCTGGTACGGAACCTCAGAGATTGGTCACACCGAGTTTGGCCTGGGCACTTCCTGCGCGTGGCAGGGCGGGGTATAGGGTGAGAAGGTCTTAAGTCCCCGACCCAAAAAGAGGTTTTGTGAATATCGCAGCCACCATCGCTGGAGAGCTGGGCGTCAAAGAGCAGTTTGTCGAAGCCGCCCTCAAGCTCATGGCGGAGGGTAACACCGTTCCGTTCATCGCCCGATACCGCAAGGAAGCCACCGGCGGGCTGGATGACTCGCAGCTGCGTATCATCGAGGAACGCTCGACCTACCTTCGGGAACTGGAGGAGCGCAAGGAAACGGTGCTCGCCGCGATTGAGGAGCAGGGCAAGCTGACCGACGAGCTGCGTGCCCTCATCCAGGGCTGCGAGACCAAGGCTCGCCTGGAGGACCTGTACCTGCCGTATAAGAAGCGCCGCAAGACCAAGGCGGATATCGCGCGTGAGGCAGGCTTGGAGCCGCTGACCGATAAGCTCATCGAGAACCCTTCGGCGGACCCGGCCGAGCTGGCAGGGGAGTACCTCACCGAAGGTTTCGAGGAAGCGAAGAAGGCCCTCGATGGCGCCCGCGCCATTCTGGTGGACCGCTTCGCACTGGATGCGGATCTCGTCGGCGAGGTGCGCGAGCGTATGTACACCAGCGGTTCCATGAACGCCGGTGTGGTGGAAGGCAAGGAAACCGAGGGGGCGAAGTTCAAGGACTACTTCGAGTTCTCCGAGCCTTTCGAGAAGCTTCCCTCGCACCGCATCTTGGCGCTGCTGCGCGGTGAGAACGAAGGCGTGCTGCAGCTCAACCTCGATGCCGGCGATGACGCCATCTACGAGGGCATGATCGCAGATCGCTTCGACCTAGACGTTGACACCTCCCGCTGGCTTGCCGACGCCGTCCACTGGGGCTGGCGCACCAAACTCTCCATCTCCTCGGGCCTCGACGTGCGCATGCGCCTCAAAGAGAAGGCGGAGGAAGGCGCGCTCAAGGTCTTCGCCACCAACCTGCGCGATGTTCTGCTGGCGGCCCCGGCGGGCCAGCGCGCGACGCTGGGCTTAGACCCGGGCTACCGCAACGGCGTCAAGTGTGCGGTTGTCGACCCGACGGGCAAGGTCCTAGCCACCACCATCGTCTACCCGCACCAGCCGCAGCAGAAGTGGGCTGAGGCGGTGAGAGAGTTGGCGTCGTTAAGCGCGGCTCATTCGGTGGACCTCATGGCAATTGGCAATGGCACCGCGTCGCGGGAGACGGAGAAGCTTGCCGGTGAAGTCGCGGACCTCATCGCGCAGGCGGGTGGGAAGCGGCCGAGCCCGGTCGTGGTGTCGGAGGCGGGCGCGTCGGTGTATTCGGCTTCGCAGCTGGCGGCCGATGAGTTCCCCGACATGGACGTCTCACTGCGCGGCGCGGTCTCGATCGCGCGCCGCCTGCAGGACCCGCTGGCGGAGCTGGTGAAGATTGACCCGAAGGCCATTGGCGTGGGGCAGTACCAGCACGACGTCAACCAGGTCGCGCTCGCGCGCACGCTCGATGGCGTGGTGGAAGACGCGGTGAATGGCGTCGGCGTGGACCTCAATACCGCTTCGGCCCCCCTGCTGGAGCGCGTGGCTGGTGTGAACTCCACGATTGCGGCCAACATCGTGGCCTACCGCGATGAGAATGGCACGTTTGCCTCGCGCAAGGAGCTGAAGAAGGTGCCGCGCTTGGGGCCGAAGGCTTTCGAACAGGCGGCGGGCTTCCTGCGCATCAATGGCGGTAAGGATCCGCTCGATGCCTCGGCCGTGCACCCGGAGGCTTACCCGGTGGTGGCGCGCATCGCGGAGAAGACTGGTTTGGGGGTCTCGGAGCTCATCGGCAATTCGCGGGTGTTGACGAAGCTGTCGCCGGCGGACTTCGCCGACGACACCTTCGGTGTGCCGACGGTGACGGATATCATCGCGGAGCTGGACAAGCCGGGCCGCGACCCGCGCCCGGAGTTTAAGACCGCGACGTTCAAGGAGGGCGTGGATAAGGTCTCGGACTTGAAACCGGGCATGATTCTGGAGGGCACCGTGACCAACGTTGCGGCCTTCGGTGCGTTCGTCGACGTCGGAGTGCACCAAGACGGCCTTGTGCACGTCTCTGCGATGAGCCACAAGTTCGTCTCTGACCCGCATGATGTGGTCCGTTCTGGCCAGGTGGTGAAGGTCAAGGTCATGGAGGTCGACGTGGAGCGCCAGCGCATTGGTTTGTCGCTGCGGCTGGATGACGAACCCGGCCAGCCCGCCCCCAAGCGCCGCAACGGCGGCGGCCGTTCCGAGGGGCGAGGCGGCCGTTCCGGCCGGCGCAACGGTGGGCGTGGCCGCGCGGACCGCGGCGGCGGTGGCTCGATGGCCGATGCTCTCAAGAAGGCCGGCTTCTAAAGTTCACCTAGTTGCGCGCTACAAACCCCTGACTGTTCAAACGGTTGGGGGTTTGTGAGTTTTCCGGCGGACTGTTCTGCACGGACGGTGCGTTGGACAAGCCCGTGGGATTAAGCGATCGCCGAAGGCGCGGAGGACCTCATAAACGTTGAGGTTTCCGCGTGGCGCCGGGCTAAGTCCGGCGTGTGGACGTGCACGGCTAAGCTGCCGCGAAGACTATCCGGGCGGCGCAGTGCTGGGTGGCGATGGGCGTGTGTCCGGCGGATCGGGTGGTTGGCCTGGGGAAGTGCGCGTCGGGCTCGTGACCTGCCGGTTTATGGCTTCTTGGTAGGCAGGCTGCCCGGTAATCGGTGTTCCCCAGGGCGGGATATAGTCAACGGGTCCTCTCAACCGAAAGACATAGCCTCTGCCGGTCGGGCTGGTGGGGTCATCGTCGTTGATGCCGTTGTGGTAGGCGCACAGCATGGTCAGGTTGGGCGGGTTGGTCTCCCCGCCTGCCTGCCAGGGAATGATGTGGTGGACTTGGCAGTAGTCCGCCGGTTTATTGCAGTCTTCGATAGCGCAGGTGGGGTGCTCCGCGCTGGCCATGATGCGCTGCTCGAGGCTGGCAAAGCGCGAAAGTCGGTGCAACCACACCGGCCCGATGGTGGGGTGGACCAATGTGGCGTAGCCAGTTTCGGCGAACTTGTAGGTGAGAAACTCCGCGCCACTCATGCGCCCGCCGTTGGTGAGCTCGAGTTCGATGTCGTCGCCGTCATGGCGGACGATTTTGTCGAGCACGTCGAGCGTTATCACGACGTTGGTTCCCACCGCCGGCCGCGAGCCCACGCCTTCTTTGAAGAAAACCTGGTGGGTGGCATCGAGCAGATCGGCGGGGTTGATGGACTCGAGCGTGCTGCGAATGGTGGATATGTTCAGTGCGGTATCGGTAACAGTGAGCGAGTGCGGGCCATTCTTGCGGTAGGTCAGCCGCACACCTGGTGAAGGCACGCGCTTGGGTCTGAGTTCCTTCAAGCGCTCCGCCGCTACTGAAGGAACCCGTTCTGAAGGCGTGGATGCCAGCGCGACGCGCAAATTCCAGACATCGAGCTGTTTCTTCAGCTTGGCGGTGTAGGACTCAATCAGGTTCAACGTGGCAAGGTCGTGGCCTTGGCGTTGGGCCGCCTGACGCGCTGCGCGCTGCTTTCCGGTAAAGCGGGTATCGCCGAAATAAATGGCATGAAGAGAGGCCAGCTCCGCGGCATCACCGGCCGAGGCGCCGAGCGCACGTAAGCCTTCGGGTGTACTGGTTGCTGCTTCCACCAACGCAATCCCCGAATTGCGAAGGCGGATGTAGGTTTCGATATCCCCCATGGGCACAGAGACTAAAACAGGCCTTAATGCCTCGCAACCGGAGGAGAAAACGCCCTGTTCATGTGCCTCATAACTTGGATCTCACGCGGGAATAGCCAGCACCCACACGGCCGAACGCAGCCCCAGGTCGTAACTCACGCGAGAATTACTGAACTGGGAGCAATGACACGAATGGCTATAAGTTCACAGGGCCAACATATCAAGTGGTATGTTTGGTGAAACAAATGAACTAGCGTCCCGCTCATCTTTGTTCTGCCGCTGAAAGTCCTGGGCAGAAGGTTAAGAGCGGACCTGAGCTATCACTATAAGGAGGCGGGAATGAGCCGTGAGACTGAAGAAGACCGGAAGAATGGTTCTTCGCCTGGTCGGGCGAATGAGGGGAGTGCTGCGACCCGCGACAGCGAAGCCATGGGCTGGCACCGCGTCCTGGATTGGCGCCCCACGAGTACCGTGTCGCGCGTGCTCATCGTTTTTCTTCTCGTTGCACCGCTGATCGTCGCCGGCACCATGATGTGGGCCATGTGGGACCCGTCAAAGTACATGCGCAACATTGACCTGGCGGTGGTGAATGAGGATGCGGGCGTCGAGAAGCAGGGCAAATACACCAATTACGGTGATCAGGTCGTCGAAGGCCTGTTGGAGACGGGGTACCTGAACTTCGCCGAGGTCAGCAAAGACGATGGGGACGAGGGGTTGCTCAAGGGCAAGTACCTCATGGTGGTGACCATCCCGGAGAACTTTTCCGAGCAGGCCGTCACCATCATCAGCGATAAACCAGTCAAACCGGAGATTCATTTCGCCACCAATGATTATTACGGCACGAATGGCTCGGTGATTTCCTCCAGCCTCATCCCGCAGGTCCAGACCAGCGTGGAAAATGCGATTTCCAAGAAGTACGCCGACCAGGTCATCGAAGGTCTCAACAAACTCAGCGACGGCCTGGGCACCGCGGCGGAAGGCGCCGGCCGTCTCGATGAGGGTGCGGGCAAATTGCAGGAAGGCGGCGGGCGCGCGGTCGAGGGAATCGCCAAGCTGGACGCCGGCGCGGGCGATCTCAACAACGGTACGGGCCAGCTGCTGGACGGCACGAACCGCCTGAATGACGGAGTAGGACGCCTCAGCGATGGCGCCGCGCAGCTCGATGATGGCGCCGCCCAGCTTGCCGACGGCTCCGACAAGCTCCTTGCCGGCACCGGCCGCCTAGCGGATGGCGCGGGTCAGATCGACGGCGGTGTTAACCAGCTCACGGGCATGCTCATCCCGGTGCTCAAGCATGCGCAGGCTGTGGCCCCGGCACTCCTGCAGCTTGTCGACGTCCTCCGCGGCCTCGGCATGCACCAACAAGCTGAGCAGCTTTATTCACTGGTCTCCAAGCTGGACCCGGCCGCCAGCGGCAACATGGTGGCGCAGTTGGAGAAGCTTTCTGCCGGCACCGGCCAGCTCTACTACAACCTGGCTGATCCCAATTCGGAGTACCTGGGCGGCATGATGGCTCTTAATGACGGTGCGCACCGCTTGTCCGATGGTTCCCAGCAGCTGCGTGCGGGTGTTGGCGAACTGAGCGACGGTGCCGCCCAGCTGAAGGACGGTGCTTCCCGCTTGCACGAGGGCACCGGCACGTTGAAGGATGGCACGAGCCAGCTCGCCGCCGGTGGCACGGAGTTGAAGGATGGCATGGACCAGCTCAAGGCGGGCTCGAACGAATTGGCCACCAAGCTTGCCGACGGCGCCGCCAAGGCCCCCTCCATTACCCAGCCGGATACGTCTGCGCAGAACATGGCCGTGCCCATCAACTTCACCTCCTCCAACCTTCACCCAGTGCAGACGGTGGTCGACCCGGTCGATCCGACCCAGAAGAACATCACTGGTGGCGTATCGATGCTCTTCGTGCTCGTCTTCGGATTCCTCGTCATGCTGCTGGTAGCAATGACGCTGCCTTATTACCTGGGGCGCCGGGGCGAGTCGGCCACGAGCCCGGTGCGCGGTATCCTCGCAGCCTTTGGAGTCGTGGCGGGATTGAATTTCCTCGTCCTAGCCTTCATGGCCTTCATGTCCTCCATGATGGGATGGTCACCGGCGAGCTGGCCGATGATGCTGCTAGTTATCGCCGCCATCGCCGCCGTGGGGGCGGCGACCTACCAGTTCTTCCTGGTCACCTTTGGGCGCAAGATCGGCGCCATCTTCGCCGTAGGTGCGTTCGCTCTGGGCATCATGGTCTTCGGCGGTGTATGGCCGGTGGCGGCGATTCCGCGCCCGTTGAGCATGCTGCATCCTTTCCATCCGATGTCCTATGCGAAGAATGCCTTTACCCGCGCCACCGACGGCATCCACGACGGAACTTTCTGGGCCGGTATTGCAGTGTTGTTTATTGTGACTGCCCTCGCACTGGTGGCTTCCTGCGTGGTCTTCCGGGCTCGCCACCATGGCACCGCCCGAATTGTGGACGAGCACCTCTTCCGCGCTCCGGCGGTGGTCGACGCCTAGTAATCGCGAGACGCGAGCCCACCCGGAAGGTTACGCAGCTCGATGCCCATATCCGCTGCCAGATCGGCGTAGCGTAGGACGAAGCCAGCGCTGCGCCCACCGGAGGGGCAGGCAACGTAGACCAGTTCGGAAGAGCACGAAGCGAGCGCACGGCGCACGGCATCATCATCGGTGACGGTATGCCAGGGCAGTGACACCGTGGCATCAGGAAAGCCGGTGTTCTCGGAGATATCGAGGAGGGCGGCGTGGCCGTCGCGAAGCTCAGGCGGAAAGCTGCGCTCTCCGGGCAAGGTGCTGACCAGCGGGCGCGCAGGATCCGGGCCGACTGTGAGCGTGCGGAAACTACCGGGCAGCGCCTCATAGGACGTAACACGGCCACGCAGCTCCTCATGGTGCGGAAGCTTCCCCAACCAGCCCAGCGTCGCGGTGGCCATGAGCCCCGCGATGACGGACGTCGTAGCACCCAGGACCCCAGCCGTGGAGCACTCGAGCGCCTCGCCCTCCGGCGGGGCGGGGAAGAGATCACGCAAGCCCACCCCGCGCCCGTCAGCGCAGTCCTTACCGGAATGCCACAGCGCGGCCTGCCCGCCGTAGCGCAGCACGGTTCCCCAAGCCAGCGGGGTAGAGGTGAGCTCGCAGGCGTCTGCGACGAGGTACTTCGTGTCGAAGGTATCTGAGCCATCGAGGACGAGGTCGGCCTCGGCGCAGAGGTCAAGAACAGTAGAGGAAGTCAGCCGCGCGTTGAGCGCGGTGATTTGCAGCTCGGGGGCAAGCTCGCGGGCGCGCGCGGCGGCTACCTCGGCCTTGGGCTTGCCGACGTCCCCCGCACCAAACAGCACCTGCCTGTGCAGGTTGCTGATATCGACGGTATCGGAATCGATGAGCGTGATGCGCCCGATGCCTGCCGCCGCGAGCTGCTGGAGAGCCGGGCAGCCCAGCCCGCCGGCGCCCACGACGAGCAGGTGCGCCGCGTGGAGCCGCTCCTGCGCCGCGTCACCGAAGCCTGGTAGAAGGCGCTGGCGCGAGGTGCGGGCGAGTTCATCTTTGCTGAGCATGGATCCAGTCAACTGCGTCACGGGCCTAGAGAACTTGGTCGGCCCAGGAGGCTAGGCCCTCGAAGGTGGAGGATGCCTGGGCATGTTCGCGCTGCGGGATACGACCGGCGCTGCGCGCGAGTCGTCCCGCTTCGACGGCGTGGCGCATGGCGGTGGCCATGGCTTCCGGATCTTGGCAGCGGTTGACTGCGCTGGCGAGCAGCACGCCGGAGCAGCCGAGCTCCATGGCGAGGGTGGCATCGGAGGCGGTGCCGATGCCGGCGTCGACAAGCACGGGCACCGAGGCACGTGAGCAGATGAGCTCGAGGTTGTGCGGGTTGAGGATGCCCAGCCCGGTGCCGATGGGGGCGCCCAGCGGCATGACGGCCGCAGCGCCCGCATCCTCGAGGCGCTGGGCGGCCACGGGATCGTCGCTGGTGTAGGCCAGCACGGTGAAACCTTCGGCGCTGAGCAGTTCGGTGGCGTCGAGGGTCTCCACGACATCGGGCAGGAGCGTGTGCTCGTCGGCGATGACTTCTACCTTGACCCAGGATGTCCCCAGCGCCTCGCGGGCCATGCGGGCGGTGAGCACAGCCTCGCGGGCCGTGCGGCACCCGGCGGTGTTGGGCAACGGAGCGATGCCCAGCCGGCGCAACAGGTCGAAGATGCTCTCACCGTCACGGGTACCAGCGTGGCGGCGCATGGACACGGTGGTCAGCTCGGTTCCAGAGGCGACGAGCGCGCGCTCCAAGGCCTCATGGCTTGTGGCCCCACCGGTGCCCATGATGAGGTGGGAGGAAAAAGTGGTATCGGCGATGGTGAGCATGTAGTTTCTAGCCTCCCTGAACAGCGGTGAGGACTTCCACGGCCGCGCCTTCGGTGAGCGGGGTGGACTCCCACTGCGAGCGGGGGACGACCTGCTCGGACAGTGCCACGGCGGTGCCGTCGGCGTTGATGCCTTTTTCTTCCAGCAGTTGGGCGACGGTGTCTGCTGCCGTGTCATAGGGCTGGCCGTTGAGGATGAGGATCATGGTTGCTCCTTGAGGTGTCGTAGGGGGCTGCAGGCCGCGAGATCAATGCTCGGTGCGGTGCCTTCGATGAGCTCGCGGGTGCAGCGCGCGGCTAGGGCCGTGAGCAGAATGCCGTGGCGGAAATAGCCGGTGGAGATGATGAGCTTGTCGCTGACGCGGCCGAGATACGGCAAGTCATCCGGAGTGCCAGGGCGGGCACCCGCGCTGGCCTCGAGGAATTCGCATTCTTCGATGGCGGGGAGGATGCGGATGGCGTCGCGAAGCAGCGCGTAGACACCGCCGGCCTGGGCCGTGGCAAGCGTGTCCTCGCGGGTTGTAGCGCCAACCGCCAAGGTGCCATCGCCGCGGGGGATGAGGTAGATGGGGCGGTCCTCCACGAAGCCGCGCACCACGCGGGTCAGCAGCGGCTGCAGGTGATCCGGAACCCGAAGGCGCAGGATATCTCCGTATACCGGGCGCAGGTGCAGCGGGGAATCTGTGAGCCCAGCCGAGGCTGCCCAATCGATATCGCGTGCCCCCAAGCCTGCTGCGAGCACCACATCGTCGGCGTGGAATTGGCCTGCGGGAGTGCTCACGACGCCAGTGGCGGCGTCAATAGACTGCGCTGCCGTGCGGAAGAAGCGCACCCCAAGACCCTGGGCAGCGCTGATGAGGGCAGCCGTCCATTGACGGGGGAAGACTTGCGTGTCGCCCGGGATACTCACTGCAGCGGCCAAGCGTGGTGACAGCAACGGTTCGACGCGCCGGGCTTCGCGCACGGTGATGCGCTCGACCTCCATGCCGTGGAGGGACTGATAATCCGCCAGCTCGGTGAGGTGCTGAGCATCCGCGCGGTCGGCGGCGATGACAAGGGTGCCCTCGGCGCGGTAGCCAGTGGGGACCTCCGTGTGGGCGGCAACCAGATCGATAAGCTCTGGGTACCACGCGCCGGAGGTACGCATCAGCGGGAAGAGAGGATCCTGCTGGTAGACCACCTCGGCGGCAGGGGCGAGCATACCGCCGGCATAGTGCGAAGCCCCAGAGGACGGTGCCGGGTCCAGCACCGTGACCTCATAGCCTTGGGCGGCCAACTCCACTGCTGTGGCCAGGCCGATGACGCCCGCGCCGACGACGATGACCGAAGGTTCAGAGCTAGTACTCATCGCGCACCTTCATCAAAACCGGCAAGCAGCTCGCGGCAGTAGGCTTCCGGGTCGGCGGCATGCATGATGCCGCGCACCACAGCGAGGCCCGCAACGCCCGTCGCGGCAAGGTCGGCGGCATCCTCAGCAGTGACATCACCGATAGCCACGAGTGGCACACGGGAGAGCTTCACCAACTCCGGGTAGGCGTGAAGCCCCAGCGGCGAGCGGCCGGAGTCCTTCGTTGGGGTCGCGCGGAACGGGCCGCAGCCGATGTAGTCAATGACATCTGCGGCGTCGTTGGCGGACTCAACCAACTCGCGGGTGCCGGTAGTCAGACCGATAATCGCGTCCGGACCCAACAACGCGCGGGCAGCGGCCACGGGTAGATCGTCCTGGCCGACGTGTACGCCGTGCACCGGCTCGCCGGCGTGGCGTAGGGCGGCGGCGACGTCGACGCGGTCGTCGATAAGCACACGCGTTTCTGGGTTGGCCTGTGCCACCGCGCGGGCTACCTCTCGACCCAGATGGTAGAGGTCGCGGGCGGAAATCGGCTTGGAGCGTACCTGTACCACCCCGGCACCGCCCCGGGCCGCTGCGGCAGCGATGCGCACGATCTCCGCAGGCGTGCCCTTGCCCGTGACGAAGTAGCAGCGAAGATCAGGCATGCGTGGTTTCTTCCTCCTGATAGAGCTGGGATCCCTGAGCCTTAAACTCTTCCGACATCTGCTTCTCACCGGCACGGGCAGCGGCCACAACCTCGGGATCGATGGCGCCCTTACCCGGGAAACTTGGCATACCAAGGGAATCGGAGAAGGTATCCCGGATGTCCTGGCTGATGCGCATAGAGCAGAACTTCGGGCCGCACATGGAACAGAAGTGCGCGGTCTTCGCTGGCTCTGCGGGCAGGGTCTCGTCGTGGTAGGCCTGCGCGGTGTCTGGGTCGAGGGAGAGCGCGAACTGGTCGTGCCAACGGAACTCAAAGCGAGCCTTACTCATCGCGTCATCCCAGGCGCGCGCACCTGGGTGGCCCTTGGCCACGTCGGCCGCATGGGCCGCAAGCTTATAGGTGATGACGCCGGTCTTGACGTCATCGCGGTTGGGCAGCCCCAAGTGCTCCTTCGGGGTGACGTAGCACAGCATGGCCGTACCACCCATGGCGATGTGCGCCGCGCCAATGGCGGAGGTGATGTGGTCATAGCCCGGGGCGATATCCGTAACCAGCGGGCCCAGCGTGTAGAAGGGAGCGTCCGAAGCCCAGTCCTGCTCGAGCTCGTTGTTTTCCTGAATCATGTTGAGCGGCACGTGCCCCGGGCCTTCCACCATGACCTGGACGTCGTACTCCCAGGCGCGCCGGGTGAGCTCACCGATGGTCTTGAGCTCAGCGAACTGGGCGGTGTCGTTGGCATCCGCTAGGGAGCCGGGGCGCAAGCCATCGCCGAGCGAGAAAGCGACGTCGTAGCGCGCAAAAATCTCACAGAGTTCGTCGAAGTTTTCATAGAGGAAGGACTCCTTATGGTGCGCCAGGCACCAGCCCGCCATGATGGAGCCGCCGCGGGACACAATGCCGGTAACACGGTTCGTGGTCAACGGCACATAGGGCAGCAGCACGCCGGCGTGCACGGTCATGTAATCCACGCCCTGCTCGCACTGTTCGATGACGGTATCGCGGAAAATCTCCCACGTCAGGTCCTCTGCGACGCCATTAACCTTCTCCAGCGCCTGGTAGATGGGCACGGTGCCGATGGGGACCGGTGAGTTGCGCAGGATCCACTCGCGCGTGGTGTGGATGTCATCACCGGTGGAGAGGTCCATCACGGTATCCGCGCCCCAGCGGGTGGCCCAGCGCAGCTTCGACACCTCTTCCTCAATAGAGGAGGTCACCGCGGAGTTGCCGATATTGGCGTTGATCTTGGTCAGGAACTTGCGGCCGATAATCATCGGCTCCGACTCGGGGTGGTTGACGTTGTTAGGCAGGATGGCGCGGCCACGGGCGATTTCGGAACGCACGAACTCTGGGTCGCAGTGCTCGCGCAGAGCCACGAACTCCATCTCCTTGGTGATGATCCCCTGGCGTGCGTAGTGCATCTGGGTAACGCGCTTGCCTTCCTTCGCACGCAGCGGCTGGCGACGCTCCCCCTTCCACTCCAAGGAAGCCGCACCGCGGCGCTCGGCCGAGCGGCCATCGTCAGCAAGGTTGCGTGCGCGGCCCTCATACTCTTCAACGTCTCCGCGCTCCGCAATCCACTCGGCGCGTAGGGCCGGCAGGCCTACTTCAGGCTCACACTCCGGGCCGCGCGTGCGGTAGATGCGGAAGGGTTCGTTGGGCCCTGTGGGGGAATCATCCAGCTGGATCTCGGTCTCGGGCACCTCCAGACCTTTCTCCCGGATGGGGGAGTAGGAGTGCTTGGGGTGGATCTCGCCGGAGTCGGTGGACTGGATGGGGTTATGGGTAGCCGTCATGGCTGCTCCTCTCTTCCTTCGCTGGTGCTAACCAGACAGGTTCGAACGGTGCAGGCGCGGTATCAGCGCCACTCTCAGCCCACTTCCCGTGGGCACCCGTGGGGTATCAGTGCGTCACCCACCTTAGAGCCCCCGGTGGGCAGGTGTCAGGCGTTTGGGGCAATTTGTTCTGCGGGGGTGGGGTGTGGAAAGATAGCGATGTTCTGTGTAATAGGCACGAACCGGTCAGCCGCCTCGCGGTGGCGCCAGGGTCCTCTGTCTTAAACTGAAAAGGAAAACACCAATGGCAAACCTCATTGATAAGGTTGATGCAGCTTCGCTGCGCGACGATATCCCGTCCTTCCGCCCGGGCGATACCCTTGACGTCAACGTCAAGGTCATCGAGGGCAGCACCGAGCGTACCCAGCTCTTCAAGGGTGTCTGCATCCGCCGTCAGGGCGACGGCATCCGCGAGACCTTCACCGTGCGTAAGGTTTCCTTCGGCATCGGCGTTGAGCGTACCTTCCCGGTTCACTCCCCGAACATTGCCTCCATCGAGGTAGTCCGCCGCGGCCGTGTCCGCCGCGCCAAGCTGTACTACCTGCGCGACCTGCGTGGCAAGAAGGCCCGCATCAAGGAGCGCCGCTAATTTACAGCGCGTCACAGCCCTTCGCCTTATCCTCATCGCGAGGAAAGGTGAAGGGCTTTCTTTTTGGCTTCATCCTTCTAGCGCGCGCCGCGCGGGGCCCACAAGGCCCGTGAGGATAAGACACATTGCTAGGATTTAGTCCGTGGAAAAAGAAAACGACTTTACTGAAGGTTCCCAGGGCGCTGGGGGAGAGGCGTCGGAAAGCGCGGCATCCCCAACTGAGGACAAGAAGCAGATGCCTTGGTTGCTGGAGACTGTCATCGTGGTGGTCTGTGTGCTCGCGGTCGTTGGAGTTTTCCAGAACTTCGTGGGCCGGCAGTATGTCATCCCGTCCGGCTCCATGGAGCCGACACTGCACGGCTGCGAAGGGTGTAACAACGACCGTATCTTCACCGAGAAGGTTTCTTATTACGGCGACAAGAGCCCGGAGCCTGGTGATGTCGTGGTCTTTAAGGGGACCCCGGACTGGGACAGCAATTGGGTGTCGCCACGCTCCGATAACCCGGTGATCCACCGTATCCAGGATGCCCTGAGCTACGTGTCGCTCACCCCGCCCGACGAGAACACCTTGGTAAAGCGCGTCATTGCCACCGGTGGCCAGACGGTGTCCTGCCAGGAGGGGGATCCGGCAGTCATGGTGGATGGCAAGCCTATTGAGCAGGATTATGTGCAGGATCCGCCAACCTATCGCGTTGATGAGACCACCGGTTCCTACGCCTGCGGCGGCGCGTATTTTGGCCCCGTGACCGTGCCTGAGGGCAATATCTGGGTAATGGGAGATAACCGCACGGCCTCCGCGGACTCGCGTTATCACATGCAGGATGAGTACCAAGGAACTATCCCGCTGGAAAACGTTCGCGGCAAGGTGATGTTCATCTTCTTCCCCTTCAACCGCATCGGTGGAGTCGATGACCCGGACATCCAGTCCTAGAGTTCGCGATGTCCTGTGGGCGCTGGCAGTTACCTTCGTGGCGCTGGCGCTGATTCAGGCCTTCGTGGGCAGGATGTACCTCATCCCGTCCTCCTCCATGGAACCCACACTGCATGGCTGCCCGGGATGTACGAATGACCGCATCGCCGTGCAGAAGGTGAGCTATTACTTCAACGACCCGCGTCCTGGGGAGGTCGTGGTCTTTTCCGGGCCAGACTCGTGGAACACGTCTTTTGAGGTAAAGCGTTCCCGCAACGTGCTCCTGCGCGGCATACAAAACCTTGGTGCCGCCGTGGGGCTCGTTCCCAACGGCGACAACATCTTGGTCAAGCGAGTCATCGCCACCGGCGGGCAGACCGTGTCATGCCAGGAGGGGGATCCAGCCGTGATGGTGGATGGCAAGCCCACCAACCAGGACTTCGTTCTGAATCCGCCGGAGATACCTGTTGATGAACGCGTGGGCTCGCAGGCCTGCGGTGGCGCCTACTTTGGTCCCGTCACGGTCCCGGAGGGTCACCTGTGGGTCATGGGAGACAATCGTACAAACTCGCTGGATTCGCGCGCTCACCTCGGAGACATACTGCAGGGCACCGTACCCGTGGAGAACGTTCGCGGGAAGGTCGCCGCCGTGGTGATGCCGTTCAGCCGCGCCCAGACTATCGATGCTCAACCGGTGTAAACGCTATGCGCCGTCTCAAACAGAAGAGAACCTATGAGGTTGCGCTCTCCAAGGCGGGGCTGGGGCCTGTCGCGGGGGTGGATGAAGCCGGGCGTGGGGCCTGCTGCGGGCCGGTGACGATTGCCGCGTGCATTTTGCCCGATCGCATCATTCCCGGTTTGGAGCGGCTCGATGACTCGAAGAAGCTCACGCCGGCGGCCAGGGAGAAGCTGGAGCCGCTGATCAAACGTCGCGCGCTGGCGTGGTCGGTGGTGCACGTGGGAGCAAAGGACATCGATGCCTTTGGCATCCAGCACGCCAACCTGTCGGGGATGCGCCGCGCGGTGGCACAGCTTAAGGTCCGACCGGGCTATGTGCTGAGCGACGCCCTCTTTGTCCCCGGCCTGCCTACCCCGCAACTGCCGATCATCGGCGGCGATACTGCCGCACGCTGCATCGCTGCGGCAAGCGTTGTGGCCAAGGTGTCTCGTGATCGCTTGATGGATGAGCTCGCGCAGCGCTACCCGGGCTATGCCTTGGAATCGCATAAGGGGTATGGCACCGCCGCACACCAAGAGGCCATCGTGCAGTTGGGAGCGACGCCGGAGCACCGCATGAGTTATCGCAACGTTGCTGGGGCTCATGCGCAATTCCTCGCGCGCGCCTGAAGCCTGAGGCGGGGTGCGGGAACTAAGCTGGTGCTCAATCTGTGACACCGTGATCCCGGTTGATTGTGAGCGAAGGAGAAGCACACCGTGAGCGCTGAGGAACTCGATAACTACGAGGCTGAAGTCGAGCTGTCGCTGTACCGCGAATACCGCGATGTAGTCAGCCAATTCTCCTATGTGGTGGAAACCGAACGCAGGTTTTACCTGGCCAATGCGGTCGAGCTCATTCCGCATACGTCTGGACCGGACGTCTATTACGAGGTCCGCATGTCCGATGCATGGGTATGGGATATGTACCGCTCGGCGCGCTTTGTGCGCTACGTCCGTGTGATCACTTACAAGGACGTCAACATTGAAGAGCTGGACAAGCCGGACTTTGTCCTCCCAGAGTAAAGCTCATGTGCGGGGTGCGGGTGCCAATAAAGTGGTGAGCCCGGACTAGTTATCCACAGATTTGGTGTGGCGAGACTCGAAGCTCTCGCCAGAGGGATGCCGAGTGAGGTGTTCTGGAAGTGCCGTAAGGGGGTGTGCGGCACAGGAATTGTCTTGTGTCGTGCTTGCGGCGTGTTGTCTACACGTTCAATTCCAAGGAGCACCATAATGACAAAAAATCTAGCGACTTCCGTGCATTCACCGAGCGTGGGGCAGACCATCCGCCCTGCGGATGCACTGGGGAAAGCGGGGGAGAAGTTCGCCGCTGACTTTTACCGAGCGCGCGGGGCTCAGGTGATAGCCGCGAACGTCCACTACCGCGTGGGCGAACTCGACCTCGTTGTGCGCGAGCCTGATGGAACCATCGTCTTCTGTGAAGTTAAAACCCGGGCAACCCGCAACTTTGGCGTGGCTGAAGCGGTAACACCGCGCAAGCTAAAGCGCCTTCGCAAGGCTGCCGCGCAGTGGCTGAGCGCAAGGCGGAGTACTACCCAGCCCTTAAGCAAGGTTCGCTTTGATGTACTCGGGCTCGTGTCCACAGGGGCTGAGAAGGGGGAAACCTTCGACGTGGAGTATTTCCAGGGAGTTGACCATGGCTCTCGGTAGGTGCGACACGATTGCGCTAGATGGCGTGCTGGCCAGGGTGGTCACCGTGGAAGCCAACGTGGGTCCCGGGCTTCCCGGTGTCCATGTGGTGGGACTGGGTGATGCCGCGATTTCGGAGTCGCGGGATCGCATCCGGACCGCGGTGAGCAACTCGCACCTACCGTGGCCGAAAACAAAGGTCGTGGTGTCCATGTCACCAGCATCGTTGCCCAAGGCCGGCGCACATTTCGATCTCCCCATGGCGCTGGCTATCTTAGCGGCAGGTCAGAGCGAGAAAAGTCGGCTCAGCGGGGCGCTCGTGCTCGGCGAGTTGGGACTGGACGGGCAGGTTCGCCCGGTCTCCGGCATCATCCCGGCGATTCTGGCGGCGCGCTCGCAAGGCTATGACACGCTGATCATTCCGGTTGGTAATGCGGCGGAAGCAGCATTGGTTCCCGGCATGCGAGTGCTGGTTGCCGAAACCCTCTGGGATGCTTTCGCTTGGGTATGCGGGAGTGATTGCCTGCCGGACGCGCAGCTGATCACGCACGCTGCGGCGCCCGCGCGCGAACAAGTTGCAGACTTCAGCGAGGTAGCCGGACAGCGGGAAGCCAAGTGGGCAGCAGAGGTTGCCGCGGCTGGCGGCCATCACGTGATGATGGTGGGGCCACCCGGTTCCGGCAAATCGATGATTGCTTCGCGTTTGCCGGGCATCCTTCCGCGCTTGACCACGGAAGAAGCGGTGGAGGCTACCGCGATCCACTCGGTGGCGGGAGCCGTTGGCACGGCGATTTCCCGGGCGCCCTTCATCGCGCCGCACGCTTCGGTCACGAGGGCCGCGCTGATCGGCGGTGGATCGGGGCGCCCGCGGCCAGGTGCGGTGAGTTTGGCACACCATGGCGTGCTTTTTCTCGACGAGGTCAGCGAGGTTCCGGCGCAAGTACTGGATAGCTTGCGCGCACCGCTGGAAGAAGGACAGGTGCGCCTGACTCGGGCTAGCCGCGAGGTAATCTTTCCCGCCCGCTTTCAACTGGTGTTGGCTGCGAACCCGTGCCGCTGTGGCGCTGAGGAACCGTCACGCTGCGAATGCCGGGCAGCAGACAGGATGAACTACCTATCCAACCTTTCGGGCCCATTGCGCGACCGCCTCGACATCATTGTGTCTTTGTCGGGGCAATCCGCGGTACTGCACCCAGAAGGGGAGGAAACCTCCGCAGACATTGCTCAACGCGTGGCCGCCGCCAGGGAACGAATGAAGGCGCGTTGGGAGGCCGATGGGCTGGGAAGCGTAGTCAATGGCGCCGTGTCTGCTTCCTATTTGCGGCGTCATCGCCCAGCAGCGGAGTCGGCCATGATTATGCTTGCTGCCTACTTGGCTGAAGGGGAGCTCAGCCAGCGTGGGGTGGATCGTGTGCTGCGCTTGGCGTGGACGTTGGCGGACCTCGATGGAACCGCCCGTCCTGAGCTTGACCACGTCAGCCGCGCACTCGATCTCCGTGGCGCTGACACGATCGAAAGGCTGGCCGCATGAGCGAACTCAACGTGTCGACCAGCCGTCACACCTGGGCCTACCTCAACCGCGTGGTGGAAGGACCCTCACCAACCCTCCACGGTCTGCTGACCCAATACCCGGCTGAGGAGATAGCGCGAGGAATCTATAAGGGAGAGGACTGGATCGGACCCCTGCGGCAGGCTACGGCATCGCGGCGGGACTGGCTACGACAAGACGAAGACCTCGCCGCCGCAGAGGCGGTCGGAGCCCGGCTCATCACACTCGATGACGCGGAGTGGCCCGGGGAGGAATTTGCCCGTGCCTTTGGGTTCTACCACCAGGGGCTCGTCGATGCCCCGGCGACGTTTGATGACCAAGCAGTCCCGCCCCACAGCCTCTGGGTTCGCGGCGGGAACCTGCGCGAAGCGGTAGCCCAATCCGTTGCCCTGGTGGGCACGCGCGCCGTGAGCCGGTACGGCTGGGAGGCGGGCTCACTTCTGGCTGGTGGCCTCGCAGCGCACCAATGGACCGTGGTGTCCGGTGGGGCAGTGGGGGTTGATACAGCGGTGCACGAGGCAGCTCTCGACGCAGGTGGGCAGACCGTCGCGGTGGCGGCCTGCGGTATTGACATTTCCTACCCGGCGCGCAATGCACGTCTCTTTGACAGGATTGCCGGGAATGGGTGCATCGTGTCCGAGTTCGCGCCGGGCACACGGCCACAGCGCTTCCGCTTCTTGTCCCGCAACCGCCTCGTGGCGGCGATGACCAGCGGCACCGTGGTGGTGGAAGCCGGGTTTCGTTCTGGCGCGTTGAACACGCTGAACTGGGCGGAGGCTCTGGGCCGGGTTGCCATGGCGGTGCCGGGCCCAGTCACGACGTCTGGGTCCTTGGGGTGCCACCAACGCATCCAGGATGGGCGAGCGCAACTGGTGGCCTCAGTCGACGAAATACGTGGACTCGTGGGCAAAGTCGGGGAAGTGGACGCTGCGGGTCAGTATGAACTTGAGTTCCAGCCAACCCCGGTACAACGCTTGTCCCGCAACGAGCTCAAAGTGTATGACTCCACTCCGCCGGAAAGTGCGGAGGAGGGAGCGAGTGCGGAGGATATCGCGGCTGCTGCGGGAATGCGGGTGGCGCTGACCATCCACCTGCTCGTGGCGATGCAAAAGATGGGGGTGATAACGCGCTCGGGCGCGATGTGGCAGCGCACCTGAGTACACTCATGTGACATGAGTGGAGCATGTGGTAACAGTGAGCGGCGCGTGGGTGGCCAGCTGGAGGAAGCGATCGAGGACTTTGCGGATTATCAGCGCATTGTCCGCGGTCGCTCCGAGGCGACCGTCCGTGGCTACTGTTCAGACCTGCGCCTGCTGGCTGCCGACGTCCCGAGTTTCTCGTCATTTACTCTCAACGCCCTCCGTGCATGGCTGGCGGGTGCCGTCGATGAGGGAAAGTCTCGCTCCACGCTGGCGCGGCGTACCGCAGCGGTGCGCGCCTTTTCCACGTGGGCCGCGCGTGAGGGGCACCTCGAGACTGATGTCGCCCAGCGCCTGGCTACGCCCAAGGTGGGCAAGCATCTGCCCACTGTGATGTCGCCCGCCGCCGCCGGGGAACTGATGGGCAATGCCGTTTCCGCCGATGAGATCCATTTCCTGCGTGATAGCGCCATGCTCGAGTTTCTCTATGCCACCGGTGCGCGTGTAGCCGAATTGGTGAGCCTGGACATCGGGGATGTGGATCTTTCCCGCCGCACCGCGCGCGTGACCGGTAAGGGCAATAAGCAGCGCGTCGTTCCCTTCGGGGACGCGGCCCATGACGCGCTGCGCGCCTGGCTGAAGACGGGGCGCCCCGAGCTCGCCGGTGAAACGGAAGCGGTCTTCGTGGGCACGCGCGGACGCCGAATCGATGCGCGCCAGGTCCGCCGCGTCGTCGAACGCGCCGCACAAGTCACGGGCGCGCCGGGGCTCACCCCGCACGGCCTACGCCACTCCGCGGCTACGCATCTGCTCGAGGGCGGGGCCGATTTACGCATCGTGCAAGAGTTGCTCGGCCATTCTTCTCTGCAGACCACGCAGGTCTATACGCACGTTTCTGCCCAGCGCCTTAAGGACGTCTACGCTCGCTCCCACCCGCGGGCTTGAGCCGAATGACGGGTTCGCCGAGGAGATCCAGCGGGTTGATGTAGTCCTCGCGACCTTTAATTGCGCCCCAATGGAGTCCCGGATAGCCATCCACGGACGGCGCGAGCGTGCCGATCACGTCTCCTTCCTGCACTCGGTCACCTTTCTTAACCCGCGCGAACACTGGTTGATAAGTGGTGCGTAGGCCGTTGCCATGAGCAATCGAAAGGGCTGGCTTACCCGCTATGGAGCCTGCGAAGTACACAACGCCGTCGCCAGCGGCACGCACCTTACCGCCGACAGGTAGATCCAGATCGACACCGCGGTGCCCGGCCATCCACCGCTTCTCAGGAGGTTCGAAGCCGCGCAAGACACGCGAAGCAACCGGCTCCCCAGTGGTGGGGTCGACGAAGGCGGCGGCGAGGGGGACGTCGGCAAGCGCAGCCCAAACGCATAGCAGGGCAGATAAACAAAGTAGACGGTGACGCATGGCCTCAAGCCTGCGCGTGAGCGCGGCTCGAGGGAAGAGCGTGCGGTCGACCTGTGGATAACTCGTTACAGAAGTAACCCATGGTGCGCTAGGGAAAAGTTCGTTAAGCCTGTCAACAATCCAGCGGAGGTGATTCGGTCGCGTCGTTTGGAATCACCGTGTGTGCAGTACTAAGCTAGCCCACAGCAGTCTGTGCTCGGCACCGAATGGTTACCACATGGACTGACTACGCGCGGCGAAGTAGTCGCTTCCTGGGTTAAGGAAGAGACAGTCCGTGGTTGACGTGGTCCCCAGGATAATGGGGTGTTAACCAGGGCCTTCGTTGCTAGGGTGCGGGATAAAACACCGCACAATCTTTGCAAAACCGAAACAACATATAGAAAGCGAGCGAAACATGGCAGTCGTAACCATGCGCGAGCTCCTCGACGCTGGTGTCCACTTCGGTCACCAGACCCGTCGCTGGAACCCGAAGATGAAGCGCTTCATCTTCACCGACCGTAACGGCATCTACATCATCGACCTGCAGCAGACGCTGACCTACATCGATGAGGCCTTCGAGTTCGTTAAGGAAACCGTCGCACACGGCGGCACCATCCTCTTCGTTGGTACCAAGAAGCAGGCTCAGGAAGCCGTTGCTGAAGAGGCAACCCGCGTTGGTATGCCGTACGTGAACCACCGCTGGCTCGGTGGCATGCTCACCAACTTCCAGACCGTCTCCAAGCGCCTGAAGCGCATGAAGGAGCTGCAGGCTATGGATGCGGCTGAGGACGGCTACAAGGGCCGCACCAAGAAGGAAGTTCTGATGCTGACCCGCGAGCGCACCAAGCTGGAGCGCGTCCTGGGCGGTATCTCCGATATGACCAAGGCTCCGTCCGCACTGTGGATCGTTGACACCAACAAGGAGCACATCGCGGTCAAGGAAGCTCAGAAGCTTAACATCCCGGTTGTTGCCATCCTGGACACCAACTGCGACCCGGATGAGGTCGACTTCCCGATTCCGGGTAACGACGACGCTATCCGCGCCACCAAGCTGCTCTCCGGCATCATCGCCACCGCTGTGGATGAGGGCAAGAAGGCTCGCGAGGAGCGCCAGCTTGCACAGGCCAAGGAGGCCGCCGGCGACACCGCTGAGAAGGACGCCCGCGACGCCGCTGAGGCTGCCGCTGCGTCTGACCCGGCTTCCGCTGAGAAGTCCGAGGACGCCGAGAAGTCCGCAGAGTAATCTGCATACCTGAAGCCCCCGTACCGCGCGGCGCCTACTGTCCGCGGAGATGGGGGCTTTTTCTCACGTGTTTTCCGAAGCTTGCGAAGGCGCGTGACACACCACAGGGGTGAAACACCACGCAGAGGGTTTCCTCCGTTGGGGGAGTGGGAGAAAGCTAACACCCCCTCAACGCGACGTGGTGGTAGCGATTCAGCTACGCTGTTTCAACGAATACCGTTTAAATCCAAGGAGGATCGCTCCAACTATGGCGAACTACACTGCTGCAGACGTAAAGGCATTGCGTGAGGCCACCGGCGCCGGCATGCTCGATTGCAAGAAGGCTCTCGACGAGTCCCAGGGTGACTACGACAAGGCCGTCGAGTACCTGCGCATCAAGGGCGCAAAGAACGTGTCCAAGCGCGCTGAGCGTGAGGCAACTGAGGGCCTGATTGCTGTCTCCGGCAACACGATGGTGGAGATCAACTGCGAGACCGACTTCGTGGCCAAGAACGAGGCTTTCAAGTCCTTCGCTGCCAAGATCGCTGAGGCTGCTGGTGAGGCCAAGGTCAACTCCGGTGAGGAACTCAACAACCTGGAGATTGACGGCAAGAAGGTTTCCGAGGTCGTCGACGAAGAGTCCGCAAAGACCGGCGAGAAGCTGCAGGCCCGCCGTGCCGTCACCATTGAGGGTGACAACGTAGCTGTGTACCTGCACCAGCGTTCCGCTGACCTGCCGCCGGCAGTGGGTGTCCTGGTGTCCTACGAGGGCAACGCAGAAGGCGCTCACGCAGTCGCTCTCCAGATCGCAGCTATGAACGCTGAGTACCTCACCCGCGAGGACGTTCCGGCTGAGATCGTTGAGAAGGAGCGCGAGATCGCTGAGGCCACCACCCGTGAGGAGGGCAAGCCGGAGGCTGCCCTGCCGAAGATTGTGGAAGGCCGCCTGAACGGCTTCTACAAGTCTGTGGTCCTGCTGGAGCAGGCAGCACTGTCTGACTCCAAGAAGACCGTTAAGCAGGTCGCAGACGAGGCTGGCACCACCATTACCGGTTTCGTCCGTTACGAGGTCGGCGTCTAAGCGCTTCTGAAGCTTTCGCAGTCATGGCCGCATGTCGTGCGGCGGCTGCCTTCCGTTCCCTCCTCCACTCCTTTTCCCTACGCCGTGTGGCCAAAGGAAAGAAGTGGGGGAGGGAGTTCGCTGTTTTAGCCTGCCCCTGAGGGTGGGGCTCGCACGCAGCTGAGTATTAGCAAGCGGCTTCCTATGGTTAAGATGGAACAGAATTATTCAAGCGCTTAACTGAAGCGTCGCCATGCGTGAAGGAGACGATGAAGACCGTGACCAACCCTGAACCGAAGCGAACCGGATACAAGCGAGTCATGCTCAAGCTGGGCGGTGAGATGTTCGGCGGTGGCAAGGTCGGCATCGACCCTGATGTGGTAGAAAACGTCGCCCGCCAAATTGCCGAGGTGGCGCAGCAGGGTACCGAAATCGCCGTCGTTATCGGCGGCGGTAACTTCTTCCGCGGCGCCGAACTTTCCCAGCGCGGCATGGACCGCGCGCGCTCCGACTACATGGGCATGCTCGGCACCGTCATGAACTCCCTGGCGCTGCAGGACTTCCTCAAACAGCAGGGCATCGACTGCCGCGTGCAGACCTCCATCAACATGGCCCAGATCGCTGAGCCCTACCTCCCGCTGCGTGCCGACCGCCACTTGGAAAAGGGCCGCGTCGTCATCTTCGGCGCCGGAATGGGCATGCCGTACTTCTCCACCGATACCACTGCGGCGCAGCGAGCCCTAGAGATCGGCGCGGAAGTCCTCTTCTTGGCCAAGGCAGTCGACGGCGTCTATTCGGCCGACCCCCGGACCAACCCGGATGCCGAACTGTATTCCGAAATCACCCCGCGTGAGGTTATTGAGAAGGGTCTGAAGGTGGCCGATGCTACCGCGTTCAGCCTCTGCATGGACAACAATATGCCGATTTTGGTCTTCAACCTCCTCACCGAGGGCAACATCAAGCGTGCCGTCAACGGCGAGAAGATCGGCACGCTGGTTCAGTCCTAGTACAAATGGGCTGCGACCTGCTAAATTCTTTCCCAGAACTTTTGACTATTTCAAGGGAGTTGTAACCCTCATGATCGACGAGATCCAGCTCGAAGCTGAAGAGCACATGACCGCTTCGGTAGAGCACACCCGTGAGCAGCTGCTCACCATCCGCACCGGCCGCGCCAACCCGTCCATGTTTAACGGCTTGGTCGCTGAGTACTACGGGGTTCCGACCCCTATTACCCAGATGGCCACCATCTCGGTCCCTGAGCCGCGCATGCTGCTCATCAAGCCTTATGAACAGTCCGTGATGAATGAGATTGAGAACGCGATTCGCAACTCGGATCTGGGCGTGAACCCGACGAACGACGGTCAGGTACTGCGCGTGACCATCCCGCAGCTGACCGAGGAGCGCCGCCGTGACATGGTCAAGATGGCCAAGAGCAAGGGCGAGGACGGCAAAATTGCTATCCGCAACATCCGCCGCCGTGCCATGGAGCAGCTGAAGAAGCTGCAGAAGGATGGCGACGCGGGTGAGGACGAGGTTATCGCCGCCGAGAAGGAGATGGAAAAGATTACGTCCGGCTACATCGAGCAGGTGGACCAGCTCGTAGCCAACAAGGAAGAAGAGCTCATGGAGGTCTAGCCTCCGCGCTCACAGAGTTTTGACTTGCCGCCGCGCCAGGCACCGACCAGCACGGCGGTCTTTTCTGTGTAGACCTTGACTTACCCCACGATTGAATGAGGAGCACGCGTGAGCACTGAGCACTCGAGCCGAATGCCCAAACCCAAAAACTCCGCGGGTCGAGACATGCCTGCGGCGATTGCCGTTGGCGTTGGTTTGGGCGCGCTCGTTGTCTTTGCGGTGTGGGCCGGGCCCCTTGTGTGGTACCTCGTCGTAGCCACAGCGCTGGGCCTAGCCATGTGGGAGGTCCTTACCAGGCTGCGGGAGCACTCCTACTACGTCCCGCGGACGTTGCTCATCGTCTTGGGACAAGCCATGGTGTGGGTCTCGTGGTTCCTCAATGCCTCCGGCCTCGTCGCGGTTTATGTGGTTGCGGTCTTGGCGCTCATGTTCGGCCGCCTCTTTCACAACGGCAGACATCGCCCCCCGATCAACTATTTGCGCGATATGTCCGTGGGTATTTTCGTTCTCACCTGGATCCCACTTTTTGGCACCTTTGCCGCGATGCTTTCGCGGGTGGAGACGCCCTTCGCCTCGGGGGCGGCGTCGATTGTCGTGTTTATGCTCTGCGTCGTCGCCTCCGACACCGGTGGTTTCATCGCCGGCGTGATGTTTGGATCGCACCCCATGGCCCCCGCGGTGAGCCCCAAGAAGTCGTGGGAGGGCTTTGCCGGCTCGGTAGTTTTCGGCACCCTGACCGGTGCATTGAGTTTCGCGTTCCTGCTGCACCACACTCCATGGGTGGGCGCGCTCATGGGCCTCGGGCTCGTTTTCTGCGCCACCCTCGGTGACTTGGTGGAGTCTCAGTTTAAGCGGGAATTGGGCATCAAGGATATGTCTGCCTTGCTGCCCGGTCACGGCGGCATCATGGACCGCCTGGATGGCATGCTGCCATCCGCGATGGTCACGTGGGTGGCAATGAGCTTCCTGACCACCCTGGCGCCGTAGGTCTTAGCGGCGCGCTTGCTTGCGTACCTGGCGCCGCAACTCGAACATGCGCCAGCCGCCCACCAGGGCCATAATGAGCGCGCCGGCAATGGCGCAGATGAGGTAAGTGACACCGGCGGGGAACTGCACTGACCAGTTAAGGAAGTTCAGCGGTACTTGGTGCTGGTTCTGCAGGATGAAGATGATAAGGACGATGAGCAGCAGGAAGCCCACGATGAGGGCAATCCACGTGCTGGCGGCGAAGGAGCCCTTGACCTTTCCGTCATTTTTATTGTCATAGTCGGTTGCGCGCGGAGCCGGCTCCACCGCACCGCCACCGGAAGTGGTTTCCGCAGACAGGTCGGTCAGCGGCTCGTCGGCCGGAGCGGTGGTGCGGAATTCCTCAGGGGAGTTTTCTGGATTCGTCATGCATCTATTAAATAGGTTGAGATGTCACTTTCGCCACTCCAGCAGAGCCTAGATTGGATAATGTGGCTGAAAACGTGGAAAATGGGCTCTACCATGGCTGAACCACTGAAACTGAATTTCTCCGCTCCGCGCCGCGGGCTACCCCCGAAGCACTTCGCGGACCTGACCGAGGCCGAGCGCATTGAGGCGCTCGCGGAACTTGGCCTGCCTAAGTTCCGGGCAAAGCAGCTGGCCAAGCACTACTACGTCCACCACACCGCCGATGTTTCCGAGATGACGGATATCCCGGCTGCCTCCCGTGAGGCAGTCCAGGAGCGTTTGTTCCCCACGCTCATGCAACCCATCCGGCAGACTTCCACCGACGACGGCGAGACCACCAAGTCCCTGTGGCGTTTGCACGACGGCACACTGCTGGAGTCCGTGCTCATGCGCTACCCAGGTCGCGCCACCCTGTGTATCTCCTCCCAGGCCGGGTGCGGCATGGCCTGTCCGTTCTGCGCCACCGGCCAGGGCGGGCTGGACCGCAACCTGTCCACCGCGGAAATCGTGGAGCAGTTTAGGCACGCTGCTCGCCTCATGGAGGAAGAAGGCGGGCGCTTGAGCAACGTTGTCTTCATGGGCATGGGCGAGCCGCTGGCCAACTACAAGCGCGTGGTTCATGCGGTGCGCCAGATTACCGGACCTGATCTCAGCGGCTTCGGCCTGTCCCAGCGCAACGTCACTGTATCGACGGTGGGGCTGGCCCCGGCCATCCGCAAGCTCGCGGATGAGGATTTGTCCTGCACCCTCGCAGTGTCCCTGCACACCCCGGACGACGAGCTGCGCGATACTCTCGTGCCGGTCAACAACCGCTGGCCGGTCGAGGAGGTGCTCGACGCCGCCAAGTACTATGCCGATAAGTCTGGCCGCCGCGTCTCCATCGAGTATGCGCTGATCCGCGATAAGAACGATCAGGATTTCCGCGCCGACATGCTGGGCCGGAAGCTCCATGCGGCGCTGGGCTCCAAGGTTCACGTCAACGTCATTCCGCTTAACCCCACGCCGGGTTCCGAGTGGGACGCCGCTCCGAAGGCGCGTCAGGACGAGTTTGTCCGCCGCGTCATTGCGCAAGGCGTGCCGTGCACCGTGCGCGACACCAAGGGCGATGAAATTGCCGCGGCCTGTGGCCAGCTTGCCGCCGACGAGCGCGAGACGGCTTAAGGGCTCTGCTTACAGTTTCCTAACGATAGTTTTTCGGAGAACAAAGCATTAATGGTTCTTGATACCGTTAATGCTTATGACTCATCCTTATCGTGCGGACTTAGCCGCCGATCCGCGCACCCAAGCTCTGGCGGTGCGCGATCTGCGCAAGTCCTTTGGTTCTCAGATCGCTGTCAATAGCCTCAACCTGGATGTTCCACGCGGATCCATCTACGGGATAGTGGGGCCCAACGGTGCGGGCAAGACCACGATGCTGACCATGGCCTGTGGCCTCCAGCGTCCCGATTCAGGCTCCAGCTTCATCGCTGGTCACAATGTGTGGGAGGAGCCCATTCCCGCCAAGCGGGCCATGGGTCTGCTCATGGATGGTGCGCCGGTCTTTGACCGCCTCACGGGCGCTGAGTATCTCCACTACCTCGGTGCTTTGCACAAGCTGGAACGCGCCGAGTCGCTGCGCCGTGCCCAGGAACTTCTCGACGCCCTCTCCCTCTCCGATGCCGCCGACAAACGCATCTCGGATTATTCCGCCGGCATGACCAAAAAGATCCTCTTGGCCGGCGCCGTCCTGCACAACCCAGAGGTGCTCATCCTCGATGAGCCGCTGGAAGCCGTGGATCCGGTCTCCGGGCGCCTCATCCAGCAGATGCTGCGCGCCTATGCTGCGCGTGGCGGCACGGTTATTTTGTCTTCGCACGTCATGGAGCTTGTTGAGGGGCTATGTGACCACGTTGCCATCATCAACGGCGGCCAAGTCATCACCGCAGGCCACGTTGAGGATGTCCGGCAGGGCCAAAGCCTGAGCGATCTGTTCATCGCGGCCGTTGGGGGACGGGATCTGGACGTCTCGAAGTTTGGGTGGCTGCGCTCGCCAGCGGCAGGTGAGCGCGAATGACATCCACTCTGTTCAGGCTTCACCGCACCCTGTGGTGGCGCAGTGTCGCCTCCAACCCGGCGACGCTCATCATGGGGCTGATGATGCTTCTCTACGGGGCTATCGGTCTCGTTTCGCTCGCCTTCATGGTGTATACCGATATCACCACCCCGGGCCACGGTTACCAAGCGCTGACCGTCGGGGTGGCAGGCGGCATGCTCATCTACGTTCTCCTGGCTCTCTTTATGCCGGCGGGGGAGAACCAACTGAGCCCAACAACCCTGGGAGCGCTTCCGCTCACTCCCCGCGAAGTCCTTCCGGGCCTCTTCCTTTCCAGCTTGCTGACCACCCGCGCCATCATGTCGGTTGTCTTTTCCCTGGTATATGCGATCATCGGCAGCATTTTCCTCATCCTGACAGGAACAGGATGGGCCGCAGTGCCCTTCGTCGTCGGCATGGTTCTCTCGTGTGCGACGACCATCATCTTCGGCGAATGCCTTGGCCAAGTGGCTTCCGCCATCGCGGATTCCCAGAAATCCCGCACCCAAATCGCGGCGATGGTGGTCATGGGCTTGCTGGTCTTTGGCATGCTGCAGGCGCAGAGCGTCCTGGAGTCTTTGCCGCCTCTTCACGCGGTGGGTGCCGTTAGCGCCTGGACCCCGTTTGGTGCAGGGGTGGGGTGGGCGCTCGCGCTTGCCGACGGCCACTTCCTCACCGCCCTAGCCCAACTGCTCATCGCGGTGGCCAGCCTTGGCCTGTTGGCATGGGGGTGGTCCCGTCAGATAACCGGCCTCATGCGCAATCCGGGAGCGGGTGGTGACGCAGCCAGCGAGGTGACGGGCAAGGGAGTATCCAAGTTGGAGTTGGGCGCGTGGTCTTATTCCAGTCCGGCGGCGATGGAATATACCCGCGCGTTGCGTTATCTCACCCGTGACAAGCGGCAAACAGGCATGCTGTACATGATGCCTCTGTTTGGCGTGGTGACGCTCTATCAGCTGTGGAAGGGCGATGATTTCACCGCCTATTTTATGCTGTGCTTCAGCGCAATCGTGCTCTCTTCGCTCTTGGCTAATGATTATGGCTTCGACGGGCCATCGAATTGGGTTCACATGGTGGCGCCGGTTGCCCCGCGCACCATCCTTCATGCGCGCCACCTCGCACACGTGACTATTCCTTTGATTGGGTTTGTTCTGCTTGCTGTAGTGGTTCTTGTCTTTAGTGATGACGTCACCTTGGGCATGGTGAGCACAGCTGTGGCCCTAGGAGTGTTTATCTCCACGGCGGCGGTGGGCTTGGGGTTGACGGTGCTCAATCCTTATCCTTTGTCCGCCCCTGGGCAGAACCGGTGGAATGATAAATCTGGCTATTCCGCTGGTGCTTTTCTCACTGCGTTCGTCGGCATGCTGTTGGTATGGGTGCCCGCGCTGCCCGGCATCGTGGTTTCTGCCCTCGTTTACGAGCGAGGAGGCTGGCTGCTTTACGTTGCGGTGATGGTTTCGCTACTGGTCCCGGCGCTGGTTTACGCCGTTGTCTGGCGCTTTGCCGGAAACAGAGCGCAGGAGCGAACCCCGGAAATCTACGCGGTGGTCAACCGTTACGTGACCTAGGGGGCGAAAAAGATAAAACAAAGCTCCCTTTTAGCAGGCCATTCGTGAACTGCAGAAAGGGAGCTTTGCGTAAAGCGAAGAAGCGTTAGTTAGCCACCGGCTTGGCAGCGTGGCGGCCTTCGGTCACACCACGAAGGTGGGCAACGCGAGAAGGCTCGATGTTGAGGGCACGTAGCTCATCATCGGTCAGGGAAGCGTAGACGTTGTGAACGGTCTTCTGCTCGTATGCCCAGTCCGGCTCCTCGTGGCCTACCGGCTTGTTGCGGGCGGTCAGGGTGCGCACCTGGGAGAGCTTCGGCTGCAGGGCGTAAATCACCAAACCGAGGGCGATAAGGACTGCCAGGGTGATGAGCCAGATCGTCTCCACGTGGCCCTTGTGGTTACCAAAGTTATAAGCAAGCAGGAACACGACGGACGTCCAACCGGCGATCTGTACGCCCGAGCGGCTGATGCGGGACCAACCGAAACCTGCGGACGGGACGTCATCGGTGGATACGCCGTCGAAAACCTGCGATGCCGGCTTGTGGGAAGACACTTGCTCTCCTTTGCGTGTACATGCAGCTCACCCTGGTTAGAACTTGTTGACTCGAGCGAGCGCACGAAAAATGCCAGTTATTCTGTGTAGTAGTTTAAATGATCCTGCCGACAACCGCGATTAAACACCCCCGCCTTTCGCTATCGGAGCGCCTATGACTCCGGCTAGGGTGAACAGGGTGAGTACCCAACGCATTCTGATTCTCGGCTCTACTGGTTCGATTGGCACCCAGGCTCTGGAAGTTATCGCGGATAATCCGGATAAATTCACAGTCGTGGGTATCGCTGCTGGTGGGTCCAACCCACAGCTCGTCATAGAGCAGGCCCGCGCTCTCAACCTTTCGTTTGACCACGTGGCCGTCGCTAAGCCCGAAGCAGCCCGCACCGTTTCCGAGGCTCTCGGCGGCGCTGTGCTGTCGGGCCCAGACTCCGCAGAACAACTTGTCAAGGCCATCGATGCGGATAAGGTTCTCAACGCGCTTGTTGGATCCATGGGTTTGGCATCCACCATCGCCACTTTGGAGAAGGGCGAGCTGTTGGCGTTGGCGAACAAAGAATCTCTCGTCGCCGGCGGCTCCATCGTCACCCGCTTGGCGGGGGAGGGGCAGATTATTCCGGTGGATTCCGAGCATTCCGCCATGGCGCAATGCTTGCGTGCGGGCAGCGGTGTGGAGCTTGAGCGCCTCGTTCTTACCGCCTCTGGCGGTCCTTTCCGCGGGTGGACCCGCGAGGAGATGTGGGATGTCACCCCGCAGCAAGCAGCGCAGCACCCGACGTGGTCGATGGGGCAGATGAACACCCTGAATTCGGCGACTTTGGTGAATAAGGGCCTTGAGCTCATCGAGGCGACCTTGCTGTTCGACATCCACCCGGACCTTATTGATGTCACCGTTCACCCCCAATCCATCGTGCACTCCATGGCCACCTTCACCGATGGCTGCACGATTGCGCAGTGTTCCCTGCCGTCGATGAAGTTGCCGATCTCGTTGGCGCTGGACTGGCCACACCGAGTACCCGGCGCTCAGCCGGCGTTGGACTTTTCCGCCGCTCATGACTGGCGCTTCGAGCCGCTCGATGACGAAGCCTTCCCAGCCGTTCGCCTTGCCCGCGAGGTGGCCGCTGCCGGCGGCACGCATGCCGCTGTATATAACGCTGCGAACGAGGAGGCAGCGGCTGCTTTCCTGGCGGGCCGCATCCACTTCCCGGAAATTGTTGACGTGGTTAGCCACGTCGTGGGTCAGGCCTCGGAGTTCGCTGGTGTACCCTCTAGCGTCGATGATGTCCTCGCCGTGGAAGGTGAGGCCCGCCGTCGCGCAAATGCGTTGGTGGATTCACTCGCTCGTTAGAAAGCCGTCTACTTTATGGCAAATGTCCTCGGCATAGTCCTCTTCGCCTTGGGGATCGGCATTACCGTTGCCCTACACGAGGCAGGCCACATGTTCACCGCCCGTGCCTTCGGGATGCGAGTGCGGCGCTACTTCATCGGCTTCGGACCCCGCATAGCGTCCTTTACGCGAGGCCATACTGAATATGGCCTCGCAGCTCTTCCAGTGGGCGGCTTCTGCGATATCGCGGGCATGACCGCGCAGGATGAGTTCCTCACAGAGGAGGAAGAGCCCTACGCCATGTACAAGAAGCCGGCGTGGCAGCGCGTCATCGTGCTGGCCGGCGGCATCACGGTGAACCTCTTGTTGGGTTTCATTATCCTGCTGCTCATCGCCATGACCTCGGGTCTGCCCAACCCGGATGCGGATGTCCGTCCGCGCGTTGGTGAAGTGTCCTGTGCTGTGAACCAGAAGGCTGACAGCACCCTAGATTCCTGCCAAGGGCTGGGCCCAGCTGGTGAGGCGGGCGTGGAGTCCGGGGATATCGTCCTAGCACTCAATGGCGAGACCATGGACTCCTTCGCGCAGCTGCGCGATACGGTCATGAACTATCCCGGCGATACCGTCACCCTCACCGTTGAGCGCGATGGCGCTCTGCGTGACTTCGATATCACCTTGGCGACGGTGACCCGGCTCAACGCCGAGGGGCAACTGGTGGAGGTCGGTGCCATCGGCATGAGTAACCAGGTAATCGACATCAGGGAGACCTACTCCTTTGTCGACGCTATCCCGGCGACCGCCCGTTACTCCGGCAATGCGCTCAACGCCACGGTCCAAGGAATCGCCCAGTTCCCCGCAAAGATTCCGGGTGTGGTGGCTTCCATCTTTGGTCAGGAGCGCGATGTCAACGGGCCGATGTCCGTGGTGGGTGCTTCCCGCGTAGGCGGCGAACTGGTGGAGCGCAGCCTGTGGTCTTCCTTCTTTATGATGTTGGCCACTCTCAATTTCTTCCTCGCGCTGTTTAACCTCATCCCGTTGCCGCCTTTTGATGGTGGTCACATCGCCGTCATCATCTATGAGAAGATCCGCGATGCTCTGCGCCGCCTCATGGGCAAGGAGCCGAAGGGGCCGGCAGACTATACCAAGCTCATGCCGATTACTTATGTGCTGGCTTTCCTCCTCATGGCGGTGGGCGCGCTCATCATGATTGCGGATGTGGTCAACCCGATTCGGCTCTTTGGCTAGTGATCCCGCTGTCTTGTGCGGTGCTAGAGTGGGGGCGTTAAACCCCAATTAGCAAGGAGCGCACATGTCGACCCCTATTGGTCTTGGAATCCCCGACGGCCCACCTCCTACCTTGGCGCCGCGCCGCAAGACGCGCCAGCTCATGGTTGGCCAGGTTGGTGTGGGCTCTGATCACCCCATTTCCGTGCAGTCGATGACCACGACGAAGACGCACGACGTTAACGCCACCCTCCAGCAGATTGCCCAGCTGACCGCTTCGGGCTGCGACATCGTTCGCGTGGCCTGCCCGAAGACGGTGGACGCGGAGGCTTTGCCCGCGATTGCCAAGAAGTCTCCGATCCCCGTGATCGCCGACATCCACTTCCAACCCAAGTACATCTTCGCCGCCATCGACGCCGGCTGCGCCGCTGTTCGCGTTAACCCGGGCAATATCAAGGAATTTGATGGTCGCGTGAAGGAAGTCGCCAAGGCGGCGGGCGATGCCGGTATTCCGATTCGCATCGGTGTCAACGCTGGTTCCCTGGACAAGCGCATCATGGAGAAGTACGGCAAGGCAACCCCGGAGGCCCTCGTCGAGTCCGCACTGTGGGAGGCCGGCCTCTTTGAGGAGCACGGCTACGGAGACATCGCTATTTCCGTAAAGCACAACGACCCAGTCGTCATGGTAGAGGCCTACCGTCAGCTCGCCGCTCAGTGTGACTACCCGCTGCACCTTGGCGTCACCGAGGCCGGCCCCGCATTCCAGGGCACCATCAAGTCTTCGGTTGCTTTCGGCGCCCTGCTTGCCGAAGGCATCGGCGACACCATCCGCGTGTCCCTCTCGGCGGATCCGGTGGAAGAAATCAAGGTCGGCGACCAGATCCTGCAGTCCCTCAACTTGCGCCCGCGCAAGCTGGAGATTGTCTCCTGCCCGTCCTGTGGCCGCGCACAGGTGGACGTCTACAAGCTGGCCAACGAAGTCACCGAAGGCCTCGACGGCATGGAATTCCCGCTGCGCGTGGCCGTCATGGGCTGCGTGGTGAACGGCCCGGGCGAGGCCCGCGATGCAGATCTCGGTGTGGCCTCTGGCAACGGCAAGGGCCAGATCTTCGTCAAGGGTGAGGTCATCAAGACCGTGCCCGAATCCAAGATCGTGGAAACGCTCATCGAAGAAGCAATGCGCCTGGCAGAAGAACAGGGCCTGGAGGCCGTGGAAGGCGCCAAGGCTGAGGTTCGCGTTACCAAGTAGCACGCCTGCGGTGTGGGGTGGCCGCCGCGCCGCCCCAGGCTGCTACGCTGCCCAAGCATGAAGAGGTTCGTGGCGCTGCTGGGTGCGGTAGGTTTCGCGGCGTCGTCTGTGGTGGGATGTACCCCCAAGCCGGTGTCCGCACGCCCAATTGCAGAAGAGTTTCTCGAGAGCATGGAAACTCGCAACAACGAAGAGCTGGTGCAGCTGATCGACGATGGCTCGACCGCCACGAACACCCTTGACGCCACCTTCGCGGGCCTGCAAGCAGAGGGCCTCGACGTCGAACTGACCGGGGTAGATCAGGAAGAGGCTCAGGCCACCGCGCACTATTCAGTGACGTGGACTCTGCCGCGTAATCGTTCCCTCCGCTATGACACGTCTATGGCCTTGACTCGCAAGGACAAGGACTGGACTGTCCGCTGGCAGCCCAGCATCATTCACCCCGATCTCGGCGCGCACCAGCACCTCGAGCTGCGCTCAGTCGCGCCGAAGCGCGCGGGCGTGGTCTCCTCCGATGGCGTTGAGCTGATGTCACCGGGGCTGCAATACCGCCTTGTTGTCGACACCGACGCTGTTGATGACCCGCGCCCGCTGGCAGCTAAGGTTTCCGGCGCTTTGAGCCAAGCGCATCGGGAGGATGACTCCATTCCGGAGATTGATTCTGGCGAACTTGCCACAAACCTCGAAGGAATCGATGGCTCCTACTCGGTCACCATGCTCAACGAGGCCCAGGCAGCGAGGCTGCGTCCCGTTCTGGAAAACCAGAAGGGGATTCGCTTCAATGAGGAACCGGCGCTCATCACTCGCGATACCGGCCTGGCACCCGACATCCTCTCCCGTGTGCGATCCATGGTTTCTGAAGAAGTCGATGGCAAGAATGGTTGGTCCATCTCTGTCGTGAACGAACACGGGGCTGCGCTATCCGACGTCGAGTATCACGAGCCCGAAGCGGCTCCGTCCATCAAGGTTTCGCTGGACTATGACGTTCAGCGTGCTGCGCAAGAAGCCATTAATCTGCACCCCGGGTACGAGGCCATGATTGTGGCCATGCGCCCCTCCACGGGCGAAATCCTGGCCGTGGCGCAAACCCCGGAAGCAGATAAGAAGGGCGACATCGCCCTCCAAGGCCAGTTCCCTCCCGGATCGGTCTTCAAGATTATTACGGCCTCGGCGGGCGTCGACAAGCAAGGCCTGTCCACAGATTCCATCGTGCCCTGCCCGGGCACCATGGATCTGTACGGGCGCACCGTGACCAACTACAACGGGTTCTCGCTCGGCTCGGTACCGCTGCGCCAAGCCTTTGCACAATCCTGCAACACCACGTTCGCGCAGATCTCGACCGACCTCCCCAAGGGTGAGCTTCGCGACGTGGGCAAGCAATACGGGCTGGGCATCGACTACGAGGTGCCGGGGCTCTCGACGATTACCGGATCGATCCCAGAGGGAGAAACCCCGCTTGAACGCACGGAAGCCGGCTATGGCCAGGGCCTTGACCTTGTCTCTCCCTTCGGCATGGCGCTTGTTTCTTCGACGGTAGCGGCTGGCAAGACCCCGACGCCGACTCTCATCGAGACACGGGAGACCAAGGTTTCCGAGGAGGTCCCCGCGCCGAGTGAAGAGACGCTGAATCAGGTACGGGACATGATGCGTCAGGTGGTGGCGAGCGGTACTGCGGCGGGTATGCAAGCACAGGGAACCATTTATGGAAAGACCGGTGAGGCGGAAATCAACGACGGCTCGCACGCGTGGTTTACCGGCTTCCGCGATGATGACATTGCTTTCGCCACACTCGTGGTGTTGGGCGGTGGCTCGACGATTTCGGTCAACATCACTGATAACTTCCTGCAGCGTTTGGATGCCCTCCGCGCGGAAGGCCACGGCGAGGTTGCTCCCGCACAAGAGCAGTAGCGCGCGCTCATGAGCGCGCCACTGGTGCTCTTTGTCGGGTGCTGGGGAAGAGGGCTACCATGAGTAGTTATGACTAAGCGCGCGATGCTGAAACAAGAAAAAGATACTCCAATCCGCACGGTACCGAAGGATATCGAACGCCCAGAGTACGTGTGGAAGGATACGGTCCAGGAAGCGCAGGGCGAGCCGTTTGTGCAGACCCCGGAGGTCATTGAGGCCATGCGTGAGGCCTCACGCATAGCGGCCAACGCTCTGCAGGAAGCCGGAAAGGCTGTGGCTCCCGGTGTGACCACGGATGAGATTGACCGCGTTGCGCACGAGTATATGTGCGATCACGGTGCCTACCCGTCGACGCTGGGGTACTTGGGCTTTCCGAAATCCTGCTGCGTGTCCCTCAATGAGATTGTCTGCCACGGCATCCCGGATACCACGGTGATTGAGGATGGCGACATCGTCAATATCGACGTCACGGCCTTCAAAAATGGTGTACACGGCGATACCAACGCCACCTTCCTTGCGGGCAATGTCTCGGAGGAACACAAGCTGTTGGTGGAGCGCACGAAGGAAGCGATGATGCGCGGCATCAAGGCCGCGAAGCCCGGCCGTGAGATTAACGTTATTGGGCGCGTTATTGAGTCTTACGCCAATCGTTTCGGCTACAACGTGGTTACCGATTTTACCGGTCACGGTGTAGGCCCCACCTTCCACAACGGCCTCGTCGTGCTGCACTACGACTCGATGACCTACCGCGACATCCTCGAGCCGGGAATGACACTGACCATCGAGCCGATGATCAACCTGGGCTCGCTCGACTATGAGATTTGGGACAACGGCTGGACCGTCCAGAACACCGATGGCAAGTTCACCGCCCAGTTCGAGCACACCATCGTTATCACCGATGACGGCAACGAGATTCTTACCCTGCCTGGTGAACTTGACTAGCTAAGAATCCACACAACACATCCAGGGCTGCCCTAACTGCCGAAAGGGGGTTAAGGGTCAAAATGTGTGTCTGGCTCGGCGTGTCGCGGGGGTTAGATTTGGCCTTTTTGAATGCCGATTGAGTGGGTGTAGTCGGTGTCGATAGCGTTGTCGTAGAGGGCTGGGCGTCCTGTT
>NZ_VIOG01000038.1:0-517 GCF_009708045.1 Corynebacterium hiratae
CCGCGGAAATCGGACTTGCCATCACCGGTGCCGCTGATGCCGGACCACTGACCATCATTGAGGCCACGCCCGTAGCCGTTAGCGGCGCGTGCCCGGACTGCGGCCAGCCAGGCAAGCTGCGCGACCACACCACCCGTCGACTCGTTGATCTTCCTGTCGTCGGATTCCCTACTAGGCTGCACGTAAAGGTCCCTAGATTCCAGTGCACAGCCACCTCATGTAAAAGGAAGATCTTCCAAGAATCTCTGGCTTGCGCTGATGACGGCGCCAAGCTCACCCACCGAGTCACCCGCTGGATCTTGCAGCGCCTTGCTATTGATCGGATGAGTGTGTCAGCTACCGCCAAAGCACTCGGCGTGGGCTGGGACCTGGTCAACCACGTCGCACTAGATGCCTGCCGCCAGCTTGTCTACGGCGACCCGCACCACCTCGACGGGGTTCGCATCCTCGGAGTCGATGAACATGTATGGAAACACACCAGAAAACCAGGCCAGGCATCAAACCTGGTGACCATACT
>NZ_VIOG01000039.1:0-454 GCF_009708045.1 Corynebacterium hiratae
ACACGCGCAGACGACACTCCTGGTGCAATCTTCTAGCCCCCGATGACTACGAAGCACTCACATCAGCTACACTGACTCAAGCAGCATAGCTAACCCCCGACGTGTCTACTTTCCGGGGGTCAGGCCCGGGTTCTTTGTGCTTGGGATAGTTAGCGCGTATGAACGGTGTGGGGTTCCGTTGCGGTCTATAAGTGCAGACGTGGATGTGCAGCACGAGGTCTGTGTTTTCGGGTCTGTGTTTGTAGGCTGTGTGTGAAAACGATGACGAAGCCCGTCACCGTTGAGTGGTTGCTCAACGGTGACGGGCTTTGTGTATTGAGTTATGGTTTGTTGTTTGGTGTCGGCGGTTTCTTACTCTCCCACAACCTCCCGGTTGCAGTACCATCAGCGTTAGCAGGCTTAGCTTCCGGGTTCGGAATGGGACCGGGCGTTTCCCTGCTGCTATAGGCCACCG
>NZ_VIOG01000040.1:0-441 GCF_009708045.1 Corynebacterium hiratae
AGGTTAAAGACGTGTTCCGATGCCCTTCTTGGTGCGAGAATCAAGACTATCTTCGATGATGAGCACGGGCTTTATGGTGCTAAACGCATCGCTGCAAGCCTCAACGACGATACGGACTTTCCTCCGATCAATCACAAGAAGGTCGCACGCATCATGAAATCCATGGGGCTTAAAGGCTTTACTAAACGGCGTCGATGCATCACCACCAGGCGCAAGCCTGGACATCGAGTCATGCCAGATTTAATAGGCCGCAAATTCACAGCTGACAGGCCGAACCACGTCTACGTAGGCGATATCACCTACCTGCCGTGTAAGTGTCAGATGCGAGTTTTTGGTACCGGTGTTCTGGGGACTCGGTACTGCCGTGTTCCGAGTAGTTGGTACCGGGCCGAGGGGTGCGTCGGCCCGGACGGGCTACAATTTCAGGGTGGAATCACAGCT
>NZ_VIOG01000041.1:0-440 GCF_009708045.1 Corynebacterium hiratae
CCAATAGAACCGGACGAATAAAGCAAACAGCCGGGCCGACTCCGTCGGCCCGGCCCCGGTACCAACTACCCGGAACCCGGCAGTACCGGGTCTCCGGAACACCGGTACCAAAAACCCGCATCTGACACGAGGAGGAAAGCACCGAAAGTGTCGAAAAGATAGTGCCAAAGCGTTATGGACCTAGGTGTGGTACTCAAGGAGATTTGAGGTCGCTCCCCCAGTGTCGTTGGGGCCGACCTTGAAAACGAAGAAAGAGACCGTTGAAGCGGTAGTAATGCTTCAACGGTCTCCTTTTGCTGTATTGAGTTATGGTTTGTTGTTTGGTGTCGGCGGTTTCTTACTCTCCCACAACCTCCCGGTTGCAGTACCATCAGCGTTAGCAGGCTTAGCTTCCGGGTTCGGAATGGGACCGGGCGTTTCCCTGCTGCTATAGGCCACCG
>NZ_VIOG01000042.1:0-394 GCF_009708045.1 Corynebacterium hiratae
GACGCAACACCAGCGGATTGTGGTGTCGCCAACATCAACTATGAAAGAAACCCCATGCAGTACCGGATACACGGAACACCGGTACCAACTACGCGGACTCGCGGTACCAACTACCCCAAATCGACATGTAAGGGCGGCAAGAACATGTACCTGGCCACAGTCATCGACGTCTACTCGCGCAAACTCGTCGGCCATGCACTCGCTGACCACATGCGGGTATCGCTGGTTATCGAAGCTTTATCTCATGCCAGAAAAGTCCGCGGAAGCCTTAAAGGGGCAATTTTCCATTCCGATCACGGCAGTGTGTACACCTCACAAGCATTTAGAGAGCACTGCGCTGTACTTGGTGTTCGCCAATCCATGGGAGCAGTGGGTACAAGTGCCGATAATGCCC
>NZ_VIOG01000043.1:0-379 GCF_009708045.1 Corynebacterium hiratae
CATTGCCATCCTCATCCTTAGCGGAGATCTTGGTGTCGTCGTCCTTGTTCTCAACCTTGATACCAGAATCCTGCGGATCATCAGTCGGATCAACAGGCTTCACATTGGAATCATCAACCGTGGTCTTGTCATCACCAGGCTGCTCCGGCTGCTCATCGGAGCCGTTATCGTCACGATCCTTCTCGTGGCCGTTAACCGGAACCTCGATCTCAGTCTTACCATTCGGCAGATCCGGATCCTCAACAACTACCGTGATCGGACCATCAACATCCTCACCCGGAGTAACGATGACCTTGCCGTCCTCGTCAATCTTGACCGGGACGTCATTGCCATCCTCATCCTTAGCGGAGATCTTGGTGTCGTCGTCCTTGTTCTCAAC
>NZ_VIOG01000044.1:0-365 GCF_009708045.1 Corynebacterium hiratae
GGGCCTGACCCCCGGAAAGTAGACACGTCGGGGGTTAGCTATGCTGCTTGAGTCAGTGTAGCTGATGTGAGTGCTTCGTAGTCATCGGGGGCTAGAAGATTGCACCAGGAGTGTCGTCTGCGCGTGTTGTAGCGCATGCACCATCGGAAGACTTCTTGGCGGCAGATGATGGGATTGTCAAAGACTTTCCGATCACGCAGAACTTCACGCTTGAGACTGGCGTTAAACGATTCTGCCAGGGCATTATCGGCACTTGTACCCACTGCTCCCATGGATTGGCGAACACCAAGTACAGCGCAGTGCTCTCTAAATGCTTGTGAGGTGTACACACTGCCGTGATCGGAATGGAAAATTGCCCCTTTAAG
>NZ_VIOG01000045.1:0-354 GCF_009708045.1 Corynebacterium hiratae
TGTAACCCGCACGAGTTTCAGCAGTCAGGTTGGATGACTTCTTGGTTGTTTAAGTTGTGTGGGGTGTTGTGTGAGAACTGTATAGTGGACGCGAGCATTAAACCATGTGCTTGTTACTGTCACTTTTGTGTGGTGGCAATGTGTGTGGTTTGTGTGATTTCTTTGTTCTTTTGTGTTTTGTGTGTTCACACCAGCATGATTTGTCTGCTGCCATGTTTGGGTGGTGGTTGTTGTGTTGGTTGTGTGTTCGTTATTTAGGGCGCATGGTGGATGCCTTGGCATGCTGAGCCGATGAAGGACGTGTAAGGCTGCGTTAAGCCTCGGGGAGTTGTCAATAAAGCGTTGATCCGAGGA
>NZ_VIOG01000004.1:0-228098 GCF_009708045.1 Corynebacterium hiratae
AAGATAGCCAGCGGCGCCCGCTCGCAGCAACAAACCAACCCACCCTGGCTTTAATGAAATCGCCGAAGCTAGTTCTCACATCCCTAACGCCCCCTATCCCCCGCGCGGGGCCTCTAAGAATCTTTTCATTCGGGGCAATTGCACGAGGCGCCGGATGCAGTGCGACAATAGTCGGCATGGCGCGAATGACCGATGCGAGCCCGTACCTCGATTTTGACCGCGATACGTGGCGTGCCCTGCGTAAATCCATGCCACAGGTGTTGACGGCCACCGAGGTGGAAAAACTCCGTGGTATTGGTGACCGCATCGATCTCACCGAGGTGGCGGAAGTCTATCTGCCGCTATCCCGTCTCATTCACATGCAGGTGGAGGCCCGCCAGAAACTCACCGCCGCCACCGAGGCCTTTTTGGGTAACCCACCGACGCACGTGCCTTTCGTCATCGGCGTCGCCGGCTCCGTCGCCGTGGGCAAATCGACGACGGCGCGCTTGCTCCAAGTGCTCTTGGAACGCTGGGATTCCCACCCGAAGGTCGACCTCGTCACCACCGATGGTTTCCTCTACCCCACCGCCTATCTCAAAGAGCACGGGCTAATGCAGCGCAAGGGCTATCCGGAGTCTTATGACCGCCGCGCGCTCATGCGATTTGTTACCGACGTTAAATCCGGCAAACCACTGGTTACCGCACCGCTGTATTCGCACGTGTCCTATGACATCGTCCCCGATGAATTCCAAGAGGTCCGGCAACCGGACATCCTCATCCTGGAAGGCCTCAACGTCCTGCAGACCGGGCCAACCCTCATGGTGTCGGATCTCTTTGACTTCTCTGTCTACGTCGATGCCCGCGTGGACGACATTGAGAAGTGGTACATCGACCGCTTCCTCAAGCTCCGGCACACTGCCTTCCGCGAGCCGGGCGCGCACTTCGCTTCCTTCGCGGACATGACGGATGAGGAAGCCTACGCGCAGGCACGTGAGATCTGGCAGTCCATCAACCTGCCCAACCTCATTGAGAATATTTTGCCCACCCGGGTGCGCGCTTCCCTGGTTCTGCGCAAAGGCTCACACCATTTGGTGGAACAGGTCAGGATGCGCAAGCTCTAGGCGGCGTAACCCGGCTAGCGCCCAAAGCGGCGCGAGCGCTGAGAATAGTCGCGCAAGGCACGCAGGAAATCCACCCGGCGAAATGCTGGCCAGTAGGTATCCGTGAACCAAATCTCGGAATAGGCTGCCTGCCACAGAAGGAACCCGGACAGCCGCTGCTCACCGGAGGTACGGATGACGAGGTCGGGATCCGGCAACCCTTTGGTGTAGAGGTTGCCCGTGATGGCCTCTGCAGTCACGTTCTCCGCGATCTCCTCAGCGCTCAGCCCCTTGCGTGCTTCACTACGGATCAAGTTCTGTACGGCATCCACAATTTCTTGGCGCCCGCCGTAGCCCACCGCAATATTGACGATGACACCTTGGTGATCCTCGGTAGCCTCAGCCGCACTCTGCATCTTGGCTGTGACCTGTTCGGGGAGCAGATCTAAGTGCCCGACGAGACGGATCTGACAATCCAAGTCACCCTGGGAGAGGTGCGTGACGACATCCGAGATGATGTCGAAAAGCAACTGCACTTCCTGCTCGCTGCGCTTCAAGTTTTCCGTCGACAGCAAGTAGATAGTGACGACTTCAATGTCGGTGCCCTGGCACCACGAAATCATCTCACTGATCTTCCGCGCGCCTTGCCGGTGGCCGTGGCTGATATCCGTAAAGCCCGCCTCGCGCGCCCAGCGGCGATTGCCATCCGCCATGATTGCCACGTGGCGTGGTTGCGGTTTGTTTTTAATCTCACGCGTTAGGCGCGCCTCATACAGGGGGTATAGGAGCTGGCTTAGGAACTTCACGGTGGGGAAACGTCCTCTGCGTTAAAAGATGGACTTCTTGCTGTTATCGAGGATGCCGGCTTCCTTCATTGCCGCATCGACCGCCTCATCATCAAAAGGATCGATGCCATGATCCTGCGCGAACATGGTGCGGCGGCGGAAGCGCGAATAGCGGCGGTGAAAGTTCCAGCCTGCAAAAAGGACGGCCACTCCCATGAGAACGAGGATCAGCAAACCAATGGGCGAGGCCTTACCGAACTCCGGTCCCACCGGCCCGCTTTGGCTCCCTTGGGCGAGCAGGGCGACGTCATGCGCCGCGAAGTACAAAGCGTTCATACTTTAAGATTCCCCTACTTCCGGGATTCCCGCAAATAGGTCGTCCTCTGGCAGTGAGGACGAGACACGGGTCTTGGCCAACTCGAACTCCTCCGTTGGCCAATGCTCCTGCTGCACGGCGACGGGCGTAGCGAGGAAAGCACCAGCCGGATCGATTTGGGTGGCGTGCGCGCGCAGGGCGTCCTCCCGGTTTTGGAAGTAATCCGCGCACTCTACCTGCGTGGTCACGCGCGCCATGATGTCACCAAAAGCGGTGTCCCAGCGCGCCAGCATCGGCTCATAGGGGCTAATCTTTCCCTCTTCTACAAGGAGGTCGTGAAAGATCTTCATTCTCTGGTACACGAAACCGTGCGTGTAGTAGAGCTTCTGCGGCTCCCACGGCTCTCCCAATTCTGGGTGGTAGGCGGCATCGCCCGCCTTCTCCCACGCCAACATAGAAGCACGGTAGACCATGAGGTGATCCGGGTGCGGGTAGCCGCCGTTTTCGTCATAAGTAATGATGACCTGGGGGCGGAACTCCCGAATGATCTCCACGAGTTCTTGGGCCACATCATCATCTTCTTTGAGAGCAAAGCAGCCCTCAGGCAGCAGGTCCTTGATATTGGGGGCCAGCGGATCACCCGGAAGGCCTGAGTCCACGTGCCCGAGCCACCGGTGCTGTACTCCCAAGGCGGCGGCGGCCTTCGCCATTTCTTCACGACGAATACTGCCCATGTTCTCGAGGACGCCGGGACGGTCCATGGCTGGGTTGATGATGTCGCCCCGCTCACCGCCGGTGCAGGTCACGACGAGGACTTCCGCTCCCTCCGCGGCATACTTCGCGGTCGTCGCAGCACCCTTCGAGGATTCATCGTCAGGGTGCGCGTGAATAGCCAAAAGGCGCTTTGTGCTCACTGGGTGATACATCTCCCTACATCGCTTCTTTAAACAGAGGCCCAGTCTAGTGGATAGTAACTTCGTAGCGACCGTTGGATAGAATCAGACTCATGTCTGACGCCCAACCTGCTTCTCGCTCCGCACGCGCACGGTCTCGCTACGGTTCCTCGTCCTCCTCTGCTCACACGGGGAAATCCTGGACCAATCGGGCCCTAGTCCTGATTTTCCTGGGCATGCTGGTAGCGGCCGTCGTCTTTGGCGTGCAGTACGTGCGCAGCCAACAGAAAATTAACGCGGACATCTCCTATGTCACCCACGAGATTCTTTCCGACGATACCGCCCGCGTGTGGGTAGACATCACCCGCAACCGCGTGGAGGAGCCTGCCTATTGCATCGTGCAGGCTTTTGACTATTCCAAGGCAGAGGTGGGCCGCCGCGAAATTGCCGTGCCGGCTGGCGGCGAAGCCGCCCAGCGCGTCGCCGTGGACATCCCTACCAATCACCCTGCCGTCGCCGGTGGCGTCTACGGCTGCTCCGGAAATATCCCCTCCTACCTCGATATCAGCACCATGGATTCTGCGGGTGAGGCAAACGCCGAGTAAAAGCCCAGCTATGCTAGTATGTTGAGCGTTCTGAATGGGCCGCGCCACCTGCGCTTTTAGGCCCAGTCTTTAAGAAATAAAACCGTTCATCAGGAACCGTCAACGGAAGGTTGCACTATGGCTGAGCAGCAGAAGCAGTACATCACCCCGGAAACCAAGGCCAAGCTCGAGGCCGAGCTGCAGGCCCTCATCGACCACCGCCCGGTCGTCGCCGCCGAGATTAATGAGCGCCGCGAGGAAGGTGACTTGAAGGAGAACGCGGGTTACGACGCCGCCCGCGAAATGCAGGACCAGGAAGAGGCCCGCATCAAGCAGATCTCCGAGGTTCTGGCTAACTCCACCACCGAGCGCACCGCCGTCCAGGAAGGCGTTGCCCACATCGGTTCTGTCGTCCACGTCTACTACAACGGTGACAAGGAAGACCGCGAGACCTTCCTTATCGGTACCCGCGCTGCGGCCTCCGATAACAAGGATCTGGAGACCTACTCCGAGCAGTCCCCGCTGGGTGCTGCACTCCTGGGTGCTGCTGAGGGCGAAACCCGCGAGTACACCGCGCCGAACGGCAAGACCTTGTCGGTGACCGTGGTCTCCGCGGCGCCTTATGATTCCGCAAAGGCCGCAACTCCGCGCAAGTCCTAATTTATACTGCTCTTAGGTCATCGTTTTTCTGAGAAAGAGTTTTATCACATGAAGAAGTTCACTCGTTTCGCTGCCGCTGGTCTGGTTGTCTCCGCTGGACTCACCCTGGCTGCTTGCCACCCGCCGAGCGAGCAGGATTCCACTGAGAAGGTCGACACCGGTGCCACCTTCACCGGTGAGGCGCCGGGTGCTGGTGCATCCGAGTCCACCGCAGCAACGGCTGAGACTGAAGCCACGGCTGAGACTGAGGTTGCTCCGGCCGAGTACACCACTGCTCCGGTTCAGCAGTAGGCTCACCGTCAGCTTAAAGCGAAAGCGGCGTCCCGTTATTCGGGCGCCGCTTTTCGCGTTATGAGGTTATGAGAGAATATCCCTCACCCACGGCCCCTAGTTTTCTTCCCGGGCCCACTCGCCGATGACTCCGGGCAGCACCGCGGGCGCTTCACCGAGGAGATCTCGGCGGTTCGGATCGCGTTCAACCTGCGTGGTGACGGATTTGATCCTCTTTTCGCTTTCACCGCCGCGGGCTGCTCCGCCCATCATGGGCATCATCCGCATACCCGCGCCGCGGGTTTGTCCGCCGCCAGCCTTTGCGGCGCCTGCTCCCCCAGCGGCACCTACGACACTATTTGTACCGCCAGCGTTACCAATACCACCGGCGCTGCCGGCGCCGACGCCGCCAACTCCACCAGCGCCACCGATCACTCCTCCTCCGGCCATACTGCCTGCGCTTAGCGACGCCCTTCCGTCCCTCTGCAGTCCACTCCCCGCTACGGCCCCGGGAAGGCCACCGATAACCGGGTGCGTACCCGTCTGCGGTCCGCTGGGCGCAGTACCGAAGCCGCCTAGCCCCGCCGCTGCAGTCGTCGGATTCGCCGACATCTCCGGTAACCGGCCCAGCCCCCGGCCGCTGAGTCCGGCAACACCCCCAGGTAGCGCGTTGCCGCGCGCATTCGCAAGGCCAACGGCGCCAAGTCCCTGCCCACCGGCACCGCTGCCTAGGCCTCCTAGTCCACTCAGACCAGCGCCAATGTTCGGCGCACCAATCTGAGTTGCCGACGTCCCCGGAACACCAGCATGAGACGGGTTCAGTGTTCCTACGCCTGCGCTCGCGGCCGACGTGTTCACGTCCGCCGCACTAACGGGTGCCAACGAATCTCCGAAACCCAACTCGCTGAGGATCGTGCGTCCACGATCATGCAATGCGCTATGAAACTTCGCGATGTCACCAGCATCCATCCCAACGCTTTCAAGCCCCTGGATTTCACCGTCTGCAACGCCGAAGGAACCTGGCCCGACGGCGCCGCTTTCCATCGCCTCAGCAATCTGCTGCGGCCAGGCAACGCCTTCCGTGGTGTAGCGGGATCCATCACCTGCGACCGCGCCGAATTGGGTACTGACATCCCCACCACCGCTGGGTGGTGCCGCATCCATGAGCGCGTGCTGATAGGGCATGGCGGCAATAACCTGCTGTTGAAGCACGCCCTGCATATATCCCAACGCCGCCTGTTCTGCGGCCTCGCGTGCGACGGGATCTGGAATTGCTGCTACCTCGAAGGCCAAGGCGATTGCCTCTGGCTGCACATTCATCAGCTGTGCTTGGAAGCCGAACAGCTTTTGTTGCATGACCTCGGCATTGGCAATGAAGTGTGTTCCTGCCTGCGCAACTTCACGAATCTTCTGGGCCGCTCGCGTGGTGGCTTCGCTATCATTCTCCTCCTCCAACGACGCGGCCGAGTTTTCCAGCCCCGCAACGATATCGGCGACTTCTCCGCTCAAGGCTCTCCACCGCGCATTCGCTTCCGAGACATCCCAGAAACGGGTGCTGAACAAGTTGGATGCCAGTCCCATGATTGACGCACCGGTGTCAACGATGGGAACCGTAAACCCAAATGGGCTGTATCCCGGATCTGGTTGCGACACGATCGGCATCGCCTCCGCCGCGCCCCCGCCACCGGCGTCTGCGACATCCAGCCCTCTGCTGTTGAGCTCATCCTGTGATTCGAAGCCGGCAAGCTCGGTCTGGAGCGCCTCCCCGAGCCAAGAAACCTGTCCCCTAAACCCCTCCAAGGAATTACGCGCCGACCCCGGGTCGGTTGCCAGCACGCGTTGGTGGATTGCGCCGACTTCGCTTAAGCCAGTAACTGGAGAGAATCCTCCGTCAAGGGGGCTATGTGCCCGCTCCTTAGCAAGAGACAGATTTCGATCAAAGTTATGGATTGCTTCAACTTGTTGATTTAAATTTCCTTGATTAATAATCATCATTCACCCCCGAGCCCCCATCTAATTAGATGACGGCGCGTATTACCCTTTCAACGTTTTTACAGTTGCCCTTTATCGAATTAGCGCTAGACAAATTAGTCCAAGATAATGAGATTGAACCTTCGACTGTCTCCACATACCCCGTACACGTTGCATTCGCGATAAGCGATTCTTCAACCAAGTAGATTACTTCTCCGCCTCCTAGCTCAGCCTCGGTTCCATTAGGAAAAGCGGATCGAATCTCAGTAACCGAGTAATCCCTAGATTCTATGCTCACACTGGCTTTGCTTCCATCACGTTCCAGGGCCTCAAAACGACAAGATCGAAAACCAGTCTCCCGATTGATTTCACCCGTGAAAAGTAGTCCCAAATTTCTAAAAGCAGATTGAGCCTCCGCGGTACATGGATCAAACACCTGGAAGCCAGGCTCCGTACGATCAAATTCACCAAGTGGCGGTAGTACCCCACCGCCCGCACGAGACTCACTGCTTGAAGCTTGAGACTCTCGCACCTTCGTGGCGGTGGCTTCAGCGACCCCCGAGTCCACTGAGCCACCGCCGGACATGTCGCCAGAAAAGTTGCTAAAGCCCCCCGAGTTATTACCATTGTCGCGAGCACTAAGGCCCAGCGGAGCTGCGCAGTTTGAAAGCACCCCTATACAAACCGCCACCAACGCAAGGCCCCCGATTCGCTTCATGGTTTCCCTTCAACCAACTTTTCTGACTATCAGAAGCCTCTCGCCAGAGCCAAGCTCAGCGAACGGCTTCTGCGACCAGAATGCACGAGAATGCGCAATATGTCGCGCCAACCCCACATAGCCCATTTTCAATGGGTTGCAAATAATGATGTATTAGATGCGAGTAATAAAAGGTTCATAAATAGGTGCTGGTCGTCGCCTGTAAGAATTGTGGGTGCGCGCCGTGAGACTCTTGTGCCTGCGCTGCCGATTATGACCATGCAGGTGCCCCCTAATTACAACACTGTTAACATTCGTTCGTCGTTTTTCACCCTGCAGGCACGACCCCATCGCGTGTTTCGGAAGTATGGACCAGATTCATCCTCACAGCAGTTCACAAAACCACCTATGACCTTGCATAAATTCCGCAGAGTAGGGTGACAAGCAATCGCAGAAAGTGATTCCAGGTCACACTCCATACCGCTGTCAAAGGTCACTCCGGAACACCGTGGACGGGATTCTTCATCCGTTTTTTGACTTGGGCGATCGAACATTTCTCCCAAGACAACGGTATCTTCTCGCCGATTTGCACTTTTTGCAAGGCTCGTTTCTTTCCTCTTCACGCCCCGCCGTATGTGGTGAGAAATTGCCAATTGAGGCACACAAATAATCGCAAGACCCCTGGCACACATGTACTAACAATGGGGAAGGCACTCTTCTCATGCCTAGGACATCGGCACCTATCGCGCAGCACTGAGCTCCTTGCTTCCCCACGGGGGTTGTAGTTGCAAGCGAACCGGACATAGAAAACCGGCGGCCGGCACCCACAAGTGATTGTGGTGCCGGCCGCCGGTTCTTAAAGGCGGTACCGAGGCTAGTCCCTGAAGTAGCTCAGCAGACGGAGAATCTCGGTGTAGAGCCAGACCAGGGTCACGGCCAAGCCGAGAGCGATGCCCCAAGCATACTGAGCCGGAGCGCCCTGGCGGATGAGACGGTCAGCCTGATCGAAGTCCGTCATGAAGGACAGGGAGGCCAGAACGATACAGACCAAGGAGAAGATGATGGCAAGCATGCCGCCATCACGCAGCGGGTTAAAGCCGAAGAAGATAGCTCCCAGTAAGTTGCCCAGCGCCATCACAGCCACGCCGGCGATGAGGCCGAACATGATCTTGTTGAACTTCGGGGTGACCTTGACTGCACCGGTCTTGTAGACCATCAGCATGCCGATAAATACGCCAACGGTGCCCATGATGGCCTGGCCGATAAGCGCCATACCATCGGAGTTACCGAAGGATACGCCGGCAAACATGAGCGAGAATCCGCCCACGAAAAGGCCTTCAAACACTGCGTAGATTAACGTCACCGCAGCAGATCCGAACTTCTTACCAAACGTTGAGACCAGAACAGTAACGAAACCGCCCAGCGCACCAACCAAGGTAAGAATCATTGAGATGCCCGGGTTGATCAACTCACCAATAGCGAAGTTGAGCACGGCCATAACGATAATGACGCCCAAGGTGATGCCAGTCTTGGTCACGACATCATCAACCGTCAGCGGACGCTCGGCGCTACGGTTTCCCTGGTTAAACGGATTGTCGCTCTGACCGTAGGGGTTAACCTGGGTCTGGCTTTGGCTGGACGAGAGGGAACTCATCACGGGGTTACTAGAACGCACGCGAATCCCGATTCCTTTCACAGTCTTTCTCTAAAAGCAGCCCCGGAGGGGGTGCCGTGTTTGTCATTTCACTGGGATCAACGTGCCCCATTGCTAGGAAGTTCCCAAAAATCCCAAAATTCGCAAAATTGTCCACACGTGTCAACGAAACGTCGGGAAGCACCGCTGCGCTGAGGTAGCACACTGTGTCCTTGGCTAAGGATTGTGAGGTCTTCTCCCCGCTCCTCGTCCAAGTACGCTGCGCAGAGGCTAGGGTTCTTTTCATTCACTATCACTTCAATGGAAGGCGGCAAGCAGCATGAAGAAATTTAGCCTTGCGGTTGCTGCTATTTCTTTTGCCCTCGGCAGTTGCAGCACCGCCCCTGCACCTGAACCAAGTCCAACGAGTACTAGCAGCAACGAAACTGGGGCCGACGAGGCGCCACCAAGCACAAGCCCGTCCAGTACCTCCCCCGCAGACGCTTCCAAATCCACGGAACCAGAGTCCCACGTGGAAGAGGCACAACCTGACCCAGAACTTCCCGCATCCGACGCTCCTGTGGCAGTAGAACAAGTACCCGCGGAACCCACTGTCGTGGAATGCCTCGAAGGGATCCCCGGCACTGCCCGCTGGTCAGATGGCACAGTCTCCTACTCCCAATGGTGTTTCGACACCCGAGGCGGCGAGCAGTACCTCGAAAATGAGCGCCAGGCCGGACTAGAAGAAACTGAGGAATGCGTCGGCCCGGCGGCAACATGTGGATACGGCACTGCAGATAATGGCGCCCGTAACCCAACCTCGGGCGAAATCCAGACTTACCACGGCTGCCAAGACGGATACATTGATGACCCAGACCTGTGCTCCGCAGTAGAAGATATAGTCCGAGCTGCCGACCCAGACGGCTCCATCTATCAGTAGACAAAACCCGCATCACAACAACCGATCCCGACGCTGAAAGCACGGCCCGAATGCAGGGGCGGTACCGCTAGGGGCTTGTGAGTCAGAGACACAGTTCCAGCAAAACTGTGTTGTCTAGCGATTTTTTAGAGGGTTTTTAGAGGGTTTTCGCTTTTTGCTCCAATTTTTCCAGCATTTCCGCTGGTCATGGTGCCCCCAGTGGGACTCGAACCCACACTGAATCGATTTTAAGTCGACTGCCTCTGCCGATTGGGCTATGGGGGCCAAACCGTGCCCACTTATCTTAGGGCACGGGTAGACACATGCCGAAAATAGGGTCGGCATCCGCAAAACTGTGCCGGTCCGTGGGACGGTGCCGGCTTAGTTAGCTTAGTTCGCGACGAGGCCGCTAATGATGCCATCGAGGATGTCCTTCTCACTGATGAAGAAGGAACGGGCATCACTGTTGCGCTCAATCATCGTCATGATGCCCTCCACGGCCACGCAGCCGCCGCCGATGACATCGGCGCGGCCCGGGTGGATGACGGGGTTGAGGGTCCTCACGTCCGAGGACAAACCAATCATCTGTCGGGTGAGCACCCGCAGGGCGTCGAAGCGCAGCTCGGATCCGTGGATGGAGTCAGCATCGTAGCGTTCCATGCCCTGTGCCAACGCCGAGAGCGTCGTGAAAGTACCAGCGCAGCCGACAAAGGTTTGGGCCTTGTCTATGGGCACGATCTTTTCCACTTCCGCCATGCGTTCAGCGACGTAATCAGTAGCGATCTCTATTTCTGCTTCGGTAGGCGGATCGTTGCGCATCATGCGCTCAGTGAGCCGCACGCAGCCCATCTGAGCAGAGTGGGAGCCGAGAATCTCGCCGTCGATTGTCCCGACGACGAATTCCGTCGAACCGCCTCCCAAGTCGATGACGCAGTAGGGTCCCTTCTCAGAGCGCAGGTCCCCCACCGCACCGGTGAAGGACAGCAGTGCTTCCTCCTCCCCGGAAATGATCTCCGCGCGGGCACCCGGCTGGACCTGACCAAGAAGCTCCTCGGTCATATCGAAGAACTCGCGGTGGTTTTTGGCATCACGCGTTGCCGAGGTTGCCACCATCCGCACGCGCTCAACCTTCTCAAATTTCATCTGCTTGACGTATTCTTCGAGGGCTGCACGAGTCCGCGCGAGTGCCTCTGGCTCGAATTCACCGGTGGCGTCGACGCCTTGTCCGAGGCGGACGATCTCCATCGTGCGGGAGATATCCCGAATCTTGCCATCCTCTTGGATCTCACTGATGAGCAGGCGGATGGAGTTGGTTCCGCAGTCGACAGCAGCGACGCGAGTCATAAGGCTAGCCTTTCTCTTAACCGGCGTTAGAAAAATCAAACTGGGTCATATCAATGCCCAGGTCCCCCACGGTGGGCCAATCCTCCGGGATGGCGCTTCCCCGGAGTTTACCGTGTTCTGCAGCCATCGCGACGGCCTCGGTGCCAAAGCGGACCGCCCGGGCCTTCTGCCAAGGCATAAGCAATAAGCACGTGGAGGCACTTAACGCGCTCAGGCATGCCGCCACCGGAAAAATCAGTGCCCAAATCCTCCATGGCATTGCGGGTTTCCAGGTAGTGTTCATGCGCTGCCTGGTAGTCCTTCTGCAAGTCCTCATCCGCCGCGAGACGCTGCTCCATCCATTTCATGACGTGGGCAACTTCAAGGCGCGACGCCTCAGCGGTCAGGCGCGGATCAGTGAGGTAATAGAGGGTAGGAAACGGAGTGCCGTCGGGAAGCTTAGGCGCGGTCTTAATCACGGCAGGGGCTCCGTCGGGGGTGCGGTAAGCAATGTCCACGACGCCGCGCGGGGTGCGGCCCAATTGTTCGCGGACGACTTCAAGATCAGCATCGGTCACGGTCATAGGAACCATTGTGACACGGAGGCGCGGGTGCGTCCTATTCAGCAGGAGCTTCGACTGAGTCTTCCGGCGGGTTCTCCGCTTCCGGTGGGGTTTCAGTGTCCGGTGGGGTCTCAGCATCCTGTGACACCGAATCCCACAGCACCGTGTACCACGCGCGCTCGTCGACGTCCTCGCGGCGTTCCGAGGTCACCGTTTCGCCTGAGTCCATCCGCGGATCCATGATGCGGAACGCGGTTTCTCCTTCATCCATCACACCGAAGCGGCGGCGTGCTTCTTGTTTGACGTATTCCTCCGAACGGTATTTATCAATCTCGGTGAGGAGGTTTTCTTTCTGCTCCTGTTTGGCGGCGATGGAGCTTTCCAGGCGCGCTATCTCCGACTGGCCGTGGTAGTAATTGCGCAGCGGAACGGCAATGGATAAGAGGACTACGAGCACGACGGCGATAATGACGCCCACACCCAGAATGTCGAGCCCCTTAGGCTGGGCCGGGCTCTTCTTCGGCTTGGTGCGCTGCGCGTCGCGGGCACGCGTGTGGACCGGAACGGTGTTCCGGCGCTTCGTGCGGGAAGAAGTAGTGCGTGCCATCGGGAAGTCATTGTATCCCGCTACAGCCCAGGTGGTGCGCGGCGCGCGTCGTGTCTCAGAAATAACATGCGTCACAGCGCTATGGAGGCCACCCCGACGAAAAAAGGTGCCACAGTTTCCTGTGGCACCTTTCGCTTAGACGCTATCTCAGCGAGCGACCGGCATTCGGTCCCTCCTAGAAACTAGCCCTGGAAGCGCGGGAATGCGGAGCGGCCGGCGTAGACGGCTGCGTCGCTGAGCTCCTGCTCGATGCGCAGCAGCTGGTTGTACTTGGCCACGCGCTCAGAACGTGCCGGGGCACCGGTCTTGATCTGGCCGCAGTTGAGGGCAACCGCGAGGTCAGCAATGGTGGTGTCCTCGGTCTCGCCGGAACGGTGGGACATCATGGTGCGGTAGCCGTTGCGGTGAGCCAGCTCGACGGCGTCGAAGGTCTCGGTCAGGGTGCCGATCTGGTTAACCTTCACCAGCAGTGCGTTGGCTGCCTTCTTCTCGATGCCCTCCTGGAGGCGGGCCGGGTTGGTGACGAAGAAGTCATCGCCCACGATCTGGACCTTGTCACCGATGGCTGCGGTGAGCTTGGTGTAGCCCTCCCAGTCATCTTCCTGCAGCGGGTCCTCGATGGAGACGATCGGGTAGTTGGCAACGAGATCCTCGTAGACCTTGGCCATCTCCTCAGCGGTGTGCTCGCCGCCCTCGAAGTGGTACTTGCCATCCTTAAAGAACTCGGAAGAAGCAACGTCGAGTGCCAGGGCGATGTCCTCGCCCGGCTTCAGACCGGCCTTCTTGATTGCGTCAACGATGAGGTCGAGTGCAGCCTTGGTGGACTCGACGGACGGAGCGAAGCCGCCCTCGTCGCCCAGACCGGTGGACAGTCCCTTGTCCTTGATGACGTTCTTGAGGGCGTGGTAGACCTCGGTACCCTGACGCAGCGCCTCGGAGAAGGACTCTGCGCCGATCGGAGCAATCATGAACTCCTGGACATCCACGCCGGAGTCAGCGTGGGAGCCACCGTTGAGAATGTTCATCATCGGAACGGGCAGGACGTGAGCGTTCGGGCCACCGACGTAGCGGTAGAGCGGCAGGCCAGCAGACTCGGCAGCAGCCTTGGCAGCGGCAATGGAGACGCCCAGGATGGCGTTGGCGCCGAGGCGGGACTTGTTATCAGTGCCGTCCAACTTGATGAGGGCCTGGTCGATCAGGCGCTGGTCATCGGCCTCAAAGCCGGCAAGCTCATCAGCGATTTCTTCGTTGACGTTCTCAACTGCCTTGAGAACACCCTTGCCCAAGTAGCGGTCACCACCGTCACGCAACTCGTGAGCCTCGTGAACACCGGTGGAAGCGCCAGACGGAACGCCGGCAACACCGCGTGCTCCATCGTCGAGGAATACTTCAGCCTCAACGGTGGGGTTACCGCGGGAATCAAGAATTTCGCGTGCCATTACGTGGATGATGTCAGCCATGCTGCTTTCACTCCTATAGAGCCAAATTGATCTTGGGTTCGTGTTCTGGGAGGGGCTCCCAAACCACCTGCAGCCAATTGTTCCAGAAAACTTCGGAACGTGTCGGGCGGAAACGGACAACGTGATAAAGATCTAGAAAGGCGCTAGGACGTCGCAGGCTGTTCGATGGCATAGGAATTCGCCGCAGCAGCCACTTTACGCAGGTAATCCTCGGATTGGTTGTAATTAAGGATGGCTGAGCGCCAGCCTTCCGGCGTCGAAAGGTCTCTATCCCCGAAACACAACAAGGCAGCAGCACCCAGCGCGGCATCATCGATTTGATTGGGATCGGCTACGCCATCACCGTTGGCGTCGCGACCAAAATGCTCCCACGAAGACGGGATGAATTGCATGGGGCCTACCGCCCGATCAAACTCAGTATCGCCATCAAACACGCCGCCATCGCTGTCCGGAACGTGGGTGGTGTTGTTCGTACCGTCAAGAGGGATGCCCACGATGGGCGGCTCGGGGAAACCATTCTCATCGAGTGAAGAACGGTGGAAGATATTGCCGTTATAGGTCCCGTGACGGGTTTCCACCCAGCCAATCCCGGCGAGGGTATTCCAGCGCAGATTGCAGTTCGGCCACGACTGCCGCGCGATCAATTCGGCATTGCCATAGGCCCGCAAAGCTTGGGCGGGGATGCTGGTGGCGTCGGCAAGCTGATCAGACCACCACGTCAATTTGTCCGCGGTGCGCCCTGGCGCTTCGACATCAATATTGGGCACCTCTGCCCCACCGACGGGTGGAAGATCCTCCGGAACGGGGGACAGCTGCCGGAACGGGGAAGGCTTATCAAGGAAGGAAAGACTCCACGCCACCAGGGAAATGATCAGAATGATGGCCAAGACAATGCCGAGGCCACAGCCCCCAATCCTCCGTAGCCCCTGTGTCATAAAGGTGAATACTACAGACGGTTTCACGTGTGGGTTAGACCGACACAGAGGGCATTGCTTAGCGACGGAAGAAACCTAGCTAAGCAAAAATATTTCGGATAATTATGTCAAAGTGTTCCCACGCGTAACATTGTGCGCTACACTGCACCGATGAACGGTCCGCCGCGCCTACGCCGGTCCTGCACGTTCTTTCAACGCCCTTTCTTCAATCTCAAGGAGTTCCATGTTCATCCGTCGTATCGCTGCCACCGCTGCCACTGTTGTCACCCTGGGTGCTGTCGTGCCCGCCACCGCGTCCGCCGCGTCCTTCGAAGAGTTGGGCGGCTTCCTTTCCCAGGGCATCCAGAATGCTGACTGCAACACCCTCCGCAGCACCCTGATGCTGATCGATCAGACGACCGAGGGCGAGCTGCTCGGCCCGGACACCACCCGCAACCAGCTGTCGAAGAACCTCATGGCTCTGGGCAACTCCGAGGACCTCGGCGCGCTGGCCCTCGCCGCTGTGAAGTACTCCGGCCAGACCGCTGACCGCGCCCTCGAGTGCAAGATCGTTAAGGAAGACACCATCGTCACCGGCGGCACTGGCCTGTCCTCCACGCTCACCGACTACGCTCCCCTGCTGTCCTCCATTATCCAGAAGGGCTAGTCCTTTTCGCGGGCCTTGCCTTCGGCCCACAGGCGCTCCTGCTCCTCTACCTCCACGACGTCCTCCGTGCCGTCAAAAAGGTAGGGCGCGCGGGAGCGCATTTTGTTGACGAAGGACATGGCGACGTCATCGAGGCTAAAAGCTCCGCGGCGCGCCGCTATCTCGGCATGGAAAAGGACTTGTAAGAAAACATCACCGAGTTCCTTGAGCAGCTCGGCGTCAGAGGCGCGCTCCCGCACCGCCTCGGCGAACTCCGCGGACTCTTCCTCCAGATACGGCAGCAAGCTCTCATGGGTTTGATCGCGTTCCCACTCCCCGATGCGCCGGGCCCGCGTCATCACCTCGCGCGCCTGCCACATCGGCTCCTCTAGGGAGGGGGCAAGGATGAGCTCCGCGTGGGCGTCGATAAGCGCGCGCACCTGCGGGTGGGACGGATCTGTGCTCACCACAACACCGTGGCCTGCCGGATCCTCACCGCACAGGAGCTGGTCGAAATTCCACCGCACCTTCACCGGTACTTCATCGGTAAAAACAACAGGTCCCTGCAGTTTTCCAACGGCCTCCAGAGGGATTAGGGTGGGCCAGCGCGGATCTAACAACAGGACAGTCATAAGCAACGAGTATAGGTCCCGGGTTCCATGAGCTTTCGCTGCAGTTGCACAAAAGCCCGCCTTAAGGGGTATTTTTAACCAATGACCACTTCCAATCTCACCGAATCGCCGCGCACGCACTCCGTGACGCTGTGGACGCTTGTCGCGCTCATCATCGGTTCCACGGTGGGCGCGGGTATCTTCTCTCTCCCGCAAAACATCGCCTCCGTCGCCGGCCCGGGCGCCATGCTCATCGGCTGGCTCATCGCCGGCGTGGGCATGCTCTCCGTCGCCTTCGTCTTCCAAATCCTGGCGCACCGCAAGCCGCACCTCGACTCCGGTGTGTACTCCTATGTACGCGCCGGCTTAGGTGATTTCATCGGCTTCACCTCCGGTTGGGGCTACTGGCTGGGCTCCGTGATGGCCCAGGTCGGCTACGCCACATTGTTCTTCAACACCATCGGCCACTACGTCCCCCTCTTTGACGCCGACCACCGCTGGGTTTCCGCCATTGCGGTGTCTTTGCTGTCGTGGGGTATTTTTGCGGTGCTGGCCCGCGGTATTAAGCAGGCGGCCATCATGAACATGGTCACCTCCGTGGCCAAGATCGTGCCCATCCTGGCCTTCATCGTCATCCTCGCTTTCGTGGGATTTAGCTGGGACAAGTTCACCCTGGATATCTGGGGCAAGGCTTCTGATAAGTCCCTCTTTGAGCAGGTGCAGGGAATCATGCTCTTCACCGTGTGGGTCTTCATCGGCGTGGAGGGCGCTTCGGTCTACTCCAAGCAGGCCCGCACGCGTGCCGACGTCGGCCGCGCCACCGTCATCGGCTTCATCAGCGTCTTGGCACTGCTGGTCTCCGTGTCCACGCTGAGCTTCGGCGTCCTTACCCAGGAGGAGCTCGCAGCGCTTCCGGATAACTCGATGGCCTCCGTGCTCACCGCAGCGGTCGGTGAATGGGGCGGCGCGCTCATCTCCCTCGGCCTGTGCCTTTCCGTGCTTGGCGCCTATGTGTCTTGGCAGATGCTGTGCGCGGAGCCTATCGTCATGATGGCTGTCGATGGTCTTCTCCCCCGCAAGATCGGCACTGTGAACATCGCCGGCGCGCCCTGGGTTGCGCAGCTGATTTCTACGCTGACGATTCAGCTCTTCGTCATCGTCTTCTTCCTCAACGAGACGTCCTATAACGCGATGGTGCAGCTGGCCACCATCATGTACCTGCTGCCCTACATCTTCTCCTCGCTGTACCTGGTGCTCTTGGCGGTGCGCGGCAAGGGGCTAACCCACCCGCATGCCGGGGTGCGCTTCGACTTGTCTGGCCCGGAGGTGAGCCGCCGCGACAACCGCCGCCACCTCTACATTGGCCTCGTCGCCTTCATTTATTCCGTCTGGCTCATTTACGCCGCCGACCCGGTCTACGTGCTGCTTGGCGCGCTGGCTGTGGTCCCGAGCATGATCCCTTACGTGGCCACACGCTTACACAAGAAGGAGCGCGTGTTTAACACCTTCGAATGGTGCGTTGTGGCGCTGGTGATTGTCGGCGCTGTCGCCGCGGTGTGGGGCTTGGGCACCGGGCGCCTCGTTCTCTAGAACACCTCAGGTGCTGAGCGGTGCGAGAGCACCGCGTACGTGATGCAGCTTGCGAGCCACATGACGTGGCCGATGCCGCTGATAACGAGGAGGATGCCGCCGGTGATTGTGGCCGCTTCCTCGTTGCCAAACCACCACGTCGGTACGGTGGACGGTCCGATGTCTCCAAAATCCGGCAGGTTGGCGTTGCCCAGGATGAAGCCGATGAACACCAGGGCCATGGACACCCACGCCCACTCCAGCTTGCTCTCGTAATCACTGCGGATGAATAACGGGAGCAACCCAAGCAACACCCAGACACCAACCAGGATTACCCCAAACATCATCAACATGAAGGTGAGCCAACCACCGTTCTCGCCGCTGAACTTTATGACCAGCGAGACGGGGATGCTGATTAACGCCGCGAACATCCACACCGCCACCATGACGATCCGTTGATTCGCCCGAGGATAGCCAATGCGGTTGTTCGCGGCGTCCATTACTTCTCTCCTACGCTAATGACGTTTTTCTTAGTCTTAGCACCACTGACGTCAACGTGCTCGAGTTCAAACATCGACGCTAGGAAATCCGCCACCCATTGCAGCAGCTCAATGTCACGCAGCTTGGGGTCTGTGACATTCCGTCCTGCCTTGGGGAAGCTGAGCTGGATGGCCTTGGCCGCCGCACGATAATTCGAGCCCGGGTAAAGGCGCTTGAGGCGCACCTGCTTGGAATCCGCCAGCTCCACCGGGTGGACCTTGATGCGAGTGCCCTGCACCGTGATGTCGCTGACCCCAGCCCGGCGGGCCTGGTGGCGCAGGCGTGCTACCGCGAGCAAGCGCTCGACCGGCTCCGGAATGGGCCCGTAGCGGTCCTGCATCTCCTCCACCACGTGCGCCAGGTCCGCGTTCTCCTTGGAAGCCGCCAACTTGCGGTAGACCTCCAAGCGCAAGCGCTCGGAGTTGATGTAGGACTCCGGGATGTGGGCGTCCACCGGCAGGTCGATGCGGATTTCCTTCGGTCCTTCGTCCGTGACCACGGGGGTCTCACCGCGGGCGAGCGCCTTAAAGGTCTCCACGGCCTCGCCGACGAGGCGCACGTAGAGATCAAAGCCCACGCCGGCGATGTGGCCGGACTGCTCGGCACCCAGGACGTTGCCCGCGCCGCGCATCTCAAGGTCCTTCATGGCCACGGCCATGCCCGCACCCAGATCGTTGTTTTGGGCGATGGTGGCCAGACGGTCATAGGAGGTCTCCGTCAGTGTGGCGCCCTTCGGGTAAAGGAAGTAGGCGTAGCCGCGCTCCCGGGAGCGGCCCACGCGCCCGCGCAATTGGTGCAGCTGGGATAGACCCATGTGGTGGGCGTTTTCCACGATGAGGGTATTTGCATTAGCAATATCCAGACCGGTCTCCACGATGGTGGTACACACCAACACGTCGAATTCGCGGTCCCAGAAACCTTGGACGGTGCGTTCAAGCACGTCCTCGTTCATCTGGCCGTGCGCGACGACGATGCGCGCCTCCGGCACCAGGTCCCGCAGTTCGCGGGCCTTCTTTTCGATGTCGGCGACTTTGTTGTGGATGAAGAAAACTTGGCCGTCGCGCAGCAGCTCGCGGCGGATGGCCGCGGCCACCTGCTTATCCTCATACGCGCCCACATAAGTCAGGACCGGGTGACGGTCCTCCGGAGGCGTCAAAATCGTAGACATTTCACGGATGCCCGCCATGGACATCTCCAAGGTGCGCGGAATCGGCGTCGCGGACATGGTGAGCACGTCCACGCTGGCCTTGAGCGCCTTGATGTGCTCCTTGTGTTCCACGCCGAAGCGCTGCTCCTCATCTACCACGATGAGGCCCAAGTTCTTCCACTGCACACCGGTCTGCAGCAGGCGGTGCGTGCCGATGACGATGTCTACGGAACCATCCGCCAAACCGGCGAGAATCTCCTTGGATTCCTTGGTCGAGGTAAAGCGCGAGAGCACCTCGATATCCACCGGGAAGCCCTGCATGCGCTCGCGGAAAGTATCGGTGTGCTGCTGGGCCAGCAAAGTGGTGGGCACGAGGACCGCGACCTGCTTACCGTCCTGCACGGCCTTGAAGGCCGCGCGCACCGCAACCTCGGTCTTGCCATAGCCCACATCGCCGACGACCACGCGGTCCATCGGCACCGTGGATTCCATATCCTGCTTGACGGCATCGATGGCCAGCATTTGGTCTTCAGTCTCGACGAAGGGGAAATTATCCTCCATCTCCGCCTGCCACGGCGTATCGGGCCCAAACTGGTGGCCAGGGGCTGCCTGGCGCTTGGCATAAAGCTCCACCAGCTCACCGGCGATCTCACGCACCGCGGCGCGCGCCTTCTTCTTGGTGTTCTTCCAGTCCGAGCCGCCCATCTTGGACAGCGTCGGCGCCTCACCGCCGGTGTATTTGCTCAACAGATCCAACGAATCCATGGGCACCCACAGCTGGTCGGCCGGCTGACCGCGCTTGGACGCCGCATACTCCAACACGATGTACTCGCGGCGGGAGGTTTCATCACCGGATTGGACGGTGCGCTCGGCCATCTTGAGGAACTTGCCGATGCCATGGGTCTCATGCACCACGTAGTCGCCCTGCTTAAGTGCGAGGGGATCCACGCGGTTGCGGCGCTTTGCTGGGCGACGCTTAGCTCCCGCAATATCGCCCACGCGGTTGCCTGTCAGATCGGTTTCCGTAATAACCACGAGCGGCAGCGCCTCAGCATCCTTCAGCTTGCGCACCTTGGGGAACACCAGACCTGCATGGGACAAGGCCTGGTAGAGGGTGACCTCACCGGGGCTCGGCTCCCACCCAGGCGTCGCCACATTGGTAGGGATGCCCTTCTCCGCGAAACGCTCCACCATGCGCTTAATCGCACCCTGGGCAGGAGCAATAAACGCAGCCCGCCCACCAGCGGTGGTGTGCGCTAGAAGCTGCGCCATCATGGCATCAATCTCTGAGATATCACCGCGCGGAGTAGGACCGGGCTCAAAGTCCAGCGGCAGGGTCTCCGATTCGGCGGCGGCGAACATCCCCGGAGGGGCAAAAGTCCACAGCGGGGCCTCGATATTCCGGCACGTGGCCTCAAGCGACTCATAGGAGCGGTAACTCGACGCCGAGGTATCCAAGCCCTCGGCAGCCAGCGGACCATCCGCACCCATCGCGGCGGCCTCCCAGCCAGCAGCCAAGAACTCCGCATCGGTGGATTCCAGGTCCGCAATGCGCGTGCGGATCTTTTCCGGTGCCACGAGCACCACGTGCGTGCCCGCCGTGAGGAGTTCGGGAAGGGTGACAAAGGGGTCGTCGGCTAGCACGGCAAGCAACGCCTCCATACCGTCGGCCGGGATGTGCTCGCCTACCTTGGTCAGCAGTTCTGCCAGCGCCGCATTCCCGCCAAACTTCTGAGCCAGCTCACGGGCGCGTGCGGCAACCTCATTAGTAATCGGCAGCTCGCGGGCGGGATAGATGGCGACCTCGCCGACCTCAATCTCCGGGATGGCGCGCTGATCCGCCACGGAGAACTGGCGGATATCGGTAATCTCATCGCCCCAGAACTCCACACGCACCGGGTAGTCCGAGGTGGTGGGGAAAACATCGAGGATGCCGCCGCGCGTGGCGTACTCGCCGCGCTTGGCCACCATATCCACGTGCTTGTAGGCGCGAAACTCCAGCTCCGAAAGGATATGTGAGAGCTCGTGCTCATCCTCTTCCTTGAGGAAGATGGGCTCCCGGCCCTCCACCTTGCTCAGGATGGGCTGGCAATACCCGCGGGCAGAGGTCACCACCACTTTGGCTTTGCCCGCCCCCACTAGGTCGAGCACACGCGCGCGCTTGCCGACGATATCCGGGGCCGGCGACAGCCGCTCATGCGGCAACGTCTCCCACGCCGGGAAGTAGACGACCTTATCCCCCAGCATGGCTGCCAGCTCCGCGGTGAGGTCCTCGGCCTCACGCCCGGATGCAGTCACCACCAGCACCGGCGCTTGGTGCGCCAGCGTTCCAATGGCCCAGGGGCGGGCCTGGTCGATGCCCGTGATGTGCAGCGACGGTGTGCCCACTTGGGTAGCGAGACCTTTGAGTTTCGGATCTGAGGCGGCTACCTTGAGCAGTCCGCCCAGCATCGGCGTTGCCACCTACTTGGCTCCCTTCAACTTCGGTGCTGCTTCCATGCCGGAAAGACCATTCCAGCACAAATTGACGATGTGCGCTGCGACGGTCTCCCGCGAAGGCTCGCGCTCATCCAGCCACCACTGGGCCGTGGTGGCCACCATGCCGACGAGCGCTTGGCCGTAGAGCACCGACAGCTCGGGGTCGAGACCGCGGTGTTCGAAGGCCTCACCGAGGATGTGCGCAATCTGATTTACCGCTGTGTTCAACAGCGTGGAGAAGCTACGCTCCTCCCCTGGCTTGGAGTCGCGCACGAGGATTAAGAAACCATCGGTCTCTTCCTCCACGTAGGTCAGCAAAGCGACGACCCCCTGCTCGATGCGCTGGCGCCACGAGCCTGTCTGCAGTGATTCCGTGACGACCTTTTCCAAAGCGACGAGCTCACGGTCAATGACGACGGCGTAGAGGCCTTCCTTGCCGCCGAAGTGCTCGTAGACCACCGGCTTGGACACGCCTGCGCGCGCGGCGATGTCTTCCACGCTGGCACCATCGAAGCCGCGTTCCGCGAAGGCCGCACGTCCTATGGAGATCAACTGCTCTCGGCGCTCACGCCCGGTCATCCTTTGTCGAACCATGCCTTCTACTGTATCTCCCCCACCGGACATCGCCCTCACCAGCCAAGAGCGACCGGCGACAACGGGAGGGGTGGCCACGTGTTTAGGTCTCACCCGCACCTGTCAGGTAACATGTCCCCCAGCGCCCACGTTGTGTGCGCAGTTTCCCCATGGTGTAATCGGCAACACTACGGTTTTTGGTACCGTCATTCTAGGTTCGAGTCCTGGTGGGGAAGCTGATTAAGGTGGCCCGTTGACCGGCGTATTTGCTGGTTGCGGGCTGTTTTCGTGTTTGATCCCGGTTGTATTGGCGACGTTTGGTGACCTGCGGAAACGGTTCAGTCTCCGTCAATTCTCCGTCATTTGTCCGTCACGGATTTGGCCTAGTTTTCACTCTCTGGCCCCTAGGGTGTGAGTTTCGCCACTATCACACCACTACGCTTGCTGTAGTACTACAACCCATGTAGTATTAGAGGTGTAAGGCAGAGAGCCACAAAAGAAAAGGACACAGACCAATGACCACCGCAGCACAGGCCCGCTACATCGAATCCCTCCGCAACAACCGCGACGCCCTCACCATCGACGACGACCACATCCAGGACAACATCGACCTGATTAACCAGCGCCTCGTCCGCTTCGGCAAGACGATCGACCAGGAAGCCCTCAACGACTGGATGGAAAGCCTCATCGAAGACCACAACCATGAGCTCGAGTGCGACCTCGACGAGCTGACCACCGCGCAGGCCAGCGACCTGATTGAGTCCCTAAAGGACGGATACCACCCAGCCCTCGTCGCCAACCTCAACGAGGTGGCCATTCATTTCATGCCGTACATCACCAAGGAACTAGAGTCCTACATTGCCGAGCGCGTCGAAGATGTTGAGGCACAGATTCAGCACGCCGAGCAGGTTGCCGACGGTGCTGACGTTGCTCACGGCCCCATCCTCGACGACATGGTTGAGGATGCGGTCGCTATCTACGACACCATCCAGATTCAGCAGGCCTTCGGTGTACAGGGCGACTGCGAGACCACCATCATCAACGAGCAAGCAATGGGCCGCATGGAGGCTCGCCTCAAGGAGGCCGAGGAGCGCCTCAGCAACCGCACCGGCACCCGCGTGGCTGCGGATGTGGTGCGCCGCGTCAGCATGAGCATCCTGGCCGGTGATGCCGAGCGTGACCTGATGCGCCGCTACATCATCTCCTCCTCCAACGCCATGGCCGCGATGGCCCAGAAGGGAGCATAAGCATGGGCCAGGATGAATTGCTCGCCCGGGTGGTGGGGATTGACCGCCAGGTGCAGGACGCCGAGGAGGCGTTGGCCGGGTTGAAGCGTGAGCGTGCGGAGGCCACCCGGGCCGCCCTGGCCAGTGGGATTACCCAGTACAAGGTGGCGCAGGCAACAGGGCGTCAGCAGTCTGCCGTTGCGCAGTGGAAAAGGATGAAGTAGTCTCAGTGGTGTTCCCCGCGTTTGCGGGGGTGAGCCGTTTCTGATGCTTAAGCATTCAGGAAAGCTCGATTCTTCCCCGTCTCGGCGGGGGTGAGCCGTTGTCGATGTTCAATACATTGCGCTGTAGCTCTATTTCCCTGCGTTAGCAGGGGTGAGCCGTTGCTGATGCTCAACCATCACGCAGATTGCTCTTATTCCCCGCGTCAGCGGGGATTTTTTATTGCCCACAACTTGCAATGTCGTATTTTACGGCGTAGACTGTAGTTAGACGGCAAGGAGAACAGCTCCTGGAAGAGGCCGCAAGAATCGGAAAGAGAGTCCGAAATGTTCCTCATCGCACACATCGCCAACAAGGCTAAGGCCCCGCGTATCCGCCGACAGCTCAAAGCCCAAGGCTTCGGCTACAACCGCACCCGCGGTGAGTGGGTGAAGAACTGCATGACCCTGCGCGGTGTACGCCTAGACCTCCCCCGCGCTCGCACCATCGACGGCGCAACCATCGAGATGCGCACTGGCGAGGAGATGCACGCCATCATCAACGCCGCGATTGCAGGAGCCTAAGCCATGCAGACCATCGTCACCACCCTGGGCACCTTCACCGGCCCCCACATGTACGCCATCCTCAAAGAGCAGTTCCCTGATGATGTGACGTTCCGGCGCACCAACACCCCGGGCCAGTGGGGCACCATCGATCGCAAAGTTGGACGCCAATACTTCCACCTAGGCACCATCACCGAAGTAAGGACACAAGCAGCATGACCCCAAACGAGTTCCGTATCCTCCGCACCAGCATGGGCCTCACCTCCCAGGATGTAGCCGAGGCCTGCAACGTCAACATCCGCACCGCACAACGCTGGGAATCCACCCACCAGCCCCCGCTCGATGTCGGCGTGTGGCTCCAGGACAAGTGGGTACGCTTCGCGGACTGCATCGACCAGGCCATGCAGGTCGCCGAGAAGGCCGAGGAAGAGGGGAAGAAAGTAACACTCACCAACGAGCTCACGGGCGAGAACCTAAGCAGGCATGAGCACACCGCCCTCATGGGGCACATCTGCATGGCGTACACCCTCGCGGACTTCGACTACGAGGTAGCCCCTTAAAACGCAGAAAAAGACCCCCACCTATCAAGGTGAGGGTCTTAGGTTATCGACGTTGGCGCCATTCATCGAACGGCAAAAAAGGGGGTTTTGGGAGTCCTAGGCCTTCGAGCCATTCCACGTAATCAGTGTGGGCGGCTAGGCGGTCTTCCAGCGTGGTGATGCGCGCCCCCTGCGACTCCAGCTGCTCCTGCTGCGTCTCCAAACGCTCTTTGAAATAGGCTTTCATCTCGGTGATGAGGGATTGCAAGGTGGCGGGCTCCGCCGCCTTCCTATCAGCAGACGCTTTGGCTTTAACCCCAGCGTAGGCACCAAGGGCGGAAATGACGGCGACGATGATGGTGGTCAGCTGTCCCCCATCAATCTCGCTGAAGTGCATCACGAATCTCCTCCCCCTGTAGCGTGGGCTCGCGGTGTCCGCGCCACACCGCCCAGATGACCAGTAGAGCTAGGGAGAGGTAGCCGATGGAGGATACCCAGGCGCGTGGACTGTCATTGATGATGCTATTTGTCAGGAAGCTCAAGCCCCACAAAATGTTGAGCCCTACCCCGGCCCCTACCGCTATGGGCGTGGCTTTATCCCACCAGGCCGACAGGATGCATGCGGCACCAATCACAATCCAAATCACCGCCCACGTGGCATAGAGAGGAAGCCCTCAGCGGGGTGCGCGGCCTGCGCACGCGGTGACATGAGCGGCGGAAGGTAGGAGATACCACGGGCCATGATGGAGATGCCGAGGATGACAAGCGCCGGGGCGTCCCCCATGCACCAAGCACGCACCCTGCGGGCTGCTGGCTGGGATTGGGCGGGCAGTTTATCAATCGGCACGGCGCGTCACTCCCCTGCTGTGGTTGGCCCGGTGTACACCGGCAGTGTGGGCGGTGCGGTTTCGGCTTCTGCGGCCTGGGCTTGCTCGGCCAACCGCCCCGCCATGGACGGGGTGACACCATCAAAGGTGAGGGCATTCAGCAGGGTGGTGAGGATGAAGCCGATACCACCGGCGACGAAGATGAACCATTCCGGGGTATCAGTCAGTACGACGGGGAGGATGCCTGCCAGCCACGCCAGGGCTTGCAGCACCAGCATGATGGTGGCCTTGCGTCTCAGCCACCACGGCTGCGCCACAAGCTCCGCAGCCACCGCACCAGCCACATACTCCCCCACCTCAGTGAGCATCGGGGACGGTCGAGTCATCGCTTGCCCTCCAGCTTCTTCTCAAGGCGTGCTACGTCCTGGCGCAGCGCCGCGATAGCATCGACGAGGGTCAAATTCTGGCCCTTGTCATTGGTTCCTAATTGCTCCCAGCCCTTGCCCTTCGGGCCACGCAACTGCGTCCAGATTTCCTGAATCGCATCAATCTGCGGGCCTAAATACCCAGTGATGAATGCCCGTGTGTGGGCGTTGACTTGCTCTACTGCGTTCATGGTGACGCTACTCCCTCCACTAGTCTTGGTCGGTGTCTTGCCCGTGGTCTTGCCGTTCTTCAGCTCGTCATAGAAACGTTGCGCTTCGTCCATCCACTGCTGGTGGTACTTGCCAGCGCGTCCACCAAACCCATTACTGACCTTCGGACCGGACAAGTGGACTGGGCAGCCTGTCGCGGTGAACTCAAAGTGGTCACGGATGTTCTTTCCGTACACGGGCCTGCCCAGGTTGAAATACAGGCAGTATGCGGCGGCTACACGCGCCCCGGAGATAATTGTTTCCTCGCTGATGTTCCACGAATCAGGGTGGAAATCGCTGCCGTGGGCGCGGCCAGTGATGTTGGAGTGCTCGATAGCGATAGTGCGCTGATTGGCCCACTGGGAGGCATTCGCCCACGCGGTATCGCGGTCGTAGACGGTTTGCACCCACCTGCCGTCGGGTCCGATGACGTGGTGGGCGGAGGCTGGCCGATGGCTCCAGATTTGGTCAACGACGGCTTCGCCTTCGCCTATATACATGAGGTGGTGGCGGGTAATGAACTCGATTTTTTGGCCTGCACGCCCCGGGGTGTAGTGCTTGCCGATCCGGTAGATTCTATCGGGCTCTAGCTTGTAATAGTCGCGTGCCATGATGTCCTCCTTTGGGTATAAGAAAAGCCGCCCGAAGGCGGCGGTCAGTAGGGGTTGGGTTATACGCGCTCGAAGAGGCTGGTCGCCTCGTTTGGCGGCCAGTACGACTTGGTGACGTGGGCACTGAGAACCTTGTACACCACGCCCTCATACTCAATGAGGTTGCCCTCCTCCACCGGGAGTTCGGGGGCGAATGGGATAGCACCCGGGCTAGCGGTGTTTTCCTCCGGGGCGGTTGGGTGCACCTGATGGGTGATGTCGCGCCAAATGTACCCGTCCACGCCGTGTGCGCCAGGCTCCCACGAATTAAGCCCGGGGTGGGTGGACTCCCAGAAACGACCGTTGTGGGTGATGACATTGGTCAGCCCGTACATTTTGGAGTGGTCGGTGAGCGGGTTCTCCCACGCTGGTACCTTGCCCGGCGCTGCGATAGCCTCCTCAACGGTCACGGCCTTCGGCTTCTCCAGCTTGCCTGCGTCCTGTAGCTCGGTCACGAGGTCGGCTTGTGCTTTCTCCACAGCCGGTGCGGCCTTCCTGCGGTCGTATTCGTCACCGCACACCCAGCCGAAAAGGTCGAAAAAGTCCTGCTCGTTGAGGCTGATGATGGTTTGCTTGAGGTCTTGAATGGTCATAGTATTTCTCCTTTAGAGTGGTTTGAGGTATGTAGCGGAGTAGTGGATTGTGGTTTCTGGTTTCTCCCCATTGACCTGCATGAAGAACCTATCGCCAGTGTTGATGCGGAGGGTGGCGGTCAGCGTCGGGGCCTGCAAAGAGGTCACGGGCGCGGACTCCAGATAGAAAGCGTTGACTGAGGTATTCGTCCCCCTGCGGTAGTACAGGCGTATCCCATCACAATCCACACCGGTCAGGGTCACCGTGTACACCCCGGGAGGGAGAGTCTGATACACATTCCCCGCAAACGTCACGGTCTGCCAACCGGCCGAGGTCACACCACCAACGGCCTTGTCGTACTCCCTGACAATGGGGCCTGGTTTGACGAGCTTCAGTGCCATTAGCGCCCACCCCCTACGGGGGTTAGACGGTGTAGGTGATAATTCCGTACCCTTTTCCGGTGTAGCCCTGCGGGGTAAGGACTCCGCCTGGATTGATCCCTACGCGGGGTGTGTAGGAGGTGGTGGTCGATTGAGCGGACACTGGCGCGTAGGTCATGCTTGTAGGGGCGTACTGGGCGGGAAAGGTCTGCTGCGCATCCAATCCATCGATTCGTAGTTCCACCACATTCCCGGTCTTTTTCACCGACCAACCCGTACCCGAGGCGGTTTCCGTGACTGGAGCAATTTTCCTCAGCGCCATTTCGCCACCGCCTTAACCACGCGGCGGCAAATTCTACGAAGAGAGAGAGAGAGAGAGGAATCCAGTTGATAACGATTTCCGCTTTATCGGTGGGGTTCAGCACACGCACCACAGCGGGACGCTGGCTTAAATCGAGCACGCCCGAAACCGAATGAGCAGTACCCGGCAAGCCAGATTCCAGAAACCGATCCTTCCCCCACTCAATCACCCGCAGGCCCGCCACATTCCACGCCGTCACAGTCATAAGACAATGACCGGAATACCCAAACCAGTACGGATTACTACTGTTGTTCGGGTCGGCACCCGTTACATTTATCCAGCCGCTACCAGGCGACACCACACCACGGCGCAACACCGGGCCCTGCTTCACAAGCTTAAGCATGAGCCACCCCCACAGGGGTCAAGCAAGACGGGTTAGTACCGCCTGCACTTGCGCGGTTGGGCTCTGGATAAACATCCTCGCCGTGCCGTCCAGAATGTACACGCCCTGGCCCAGTGATCCCAGGCGCGGGCCGTTGACGTAAACGAGGATTTCGGAGGATAACACTTCCAGACGGAACCGCCCCTCCACCCGCAGTTCCTCGCCCTTCTCTAGCACGGACGCCCACGGAGGAACATCCCTTTTCCATGTCCCCCAGTTGCGATACGATGCCACGCCGGAGGATTCGATGAGCGCCGAATCCCGGCCCGTATCCACCAGCTTTAGCGCCATGCTGCCACCACCTCACGAAGGCGGCGGCAAAGTTGCCTAGACCGAGGGGGGGGGGAGCTAAAAACGTGAGCATGAGCGCATCACCTTTCTTTGCGTACATCGCCAATAGCATTTCGTCTTCCTTAAAGGTCACGACCTTTTGATTCTTAATGGCCACACCCGTATTAGCTGGGCGGTGCTCTACGGTGGCGTTCTCCGTCAACTCCACCCAATACGTGCCAGGCGGCGGGTAAATACGGCCCAACTGCCAGATACGCCACCCATCCGGGGTGCCGCCCATGATTTCCCAAGATTCCCCGTTGTAGAAAAACACCACCGGGCCCTGGCGAATCTTCTTCAGCATCACTCAGCTCCTTCCTTATTCCCACCAGTTGCCGGTGGTTGGTACCACCACAACAGCCTGGTACCCCTTGGCTCTGATTGCGGTATCAGCCTGCTCGGCAGTCTTGTCGTCTGGTGCTGCGAGCACGAGCTTTAGACCGGTGGGGGCCAGGGCGACGATGGCGGCGGTAATAGCCGCATCCATCTGAGATTTAGACACATCACCAGGAGCACCCTTCGGCCCGGTCAGCGGCGGAGAAAGCTTGCCGGACACGCCCAGCCGGTCACCCACCCAGACAATGTCATTTTCGGTGAATTCATCCCGCCACTTCTGCAAAGCCTTCGTGGTTTCACTCGCGGCGGTTGTTGCTGACCTGCCAGCGGAAGTGGCTGAGGTAGCTGCTTTGGTTTCGGAGGTTTTCGCCGCGTCCTGCGAGGCTTTAGCGGCCTGTGCGGAACCCCGCGCCTCTTTTTCTAAATCAAAAACAGCTCGTTCCATCTCACCGGCCTGCTGCGCATAGATTATCGCCTCGCCCGCCGACGACCTAGCCCGATTCTCTGACGCCTTTGCCGATGATGCCGATGACGACGCCGACGATGCTGACGACGAAGCCCGACTAGCCGAATTTGCGGAGTTCGTCTCCGACGTCTTAGCCTTCGCCGCCGACTCAGCAGCACTATTCACATTCCGCTGAATCTCCCGCAGGACACGGTCGAGCTCACGGACACTATTCTCATCCAGCAGGTCAGCACCCTTAACCACCGCCTCCAACGTCTGCGAAGCGGCAGTGCCGATAAACATTTTTACGCTGTCCACGGGGTTTCCGGCGGACACCATGACCAGAATGGCAGGCCCCGGTGCTACCTGAAACTGCACATTCCCGCCCACCACTTTGTACCGGTCGGGGTTGCGGGTGATAAGACCACCGGAGTGGCCGCGCACCTCCGGGGCGCGCACCCAGACTTCATCAATGGTGTCTGGTCGTTGCGTGACGTGCTGCAAAACACCAGTCACAGTAGGCATAAAACCTTCTCCTTCACTTTTCTAGTGCGCAGTAAAAGTGCCCTTTACTGTCGCCGACTTGACCTTGCGACTATCAGCCAATAGAGCATTCGAGAAGACCTGCACCTCAATAACAATATTGCTCGGCATATTCGCCCTAGTGCCGCTAACCGACTGACTCCGAACACCATCACCAAAGACGGTCATCGGCCCCAGCTCCGTGGAGTACTCAGACCCGAGCATCCTGTCACCCGCCCATAGACGGACACCATAGCCAGACCCACGGTCTGCTGCCGCCCACGTCACGGTCGCATCAATGACAAGGTTTCCACCGGACTTATGCGTGGAGAACGAATAGATAGTTGACCAGCTACCGCGAGGGACAGAAACATTAGAGAGACTACGGTCAATGACCTCCACAGAGCCTTTCGCACGTGTCCACCTGATATGCGCATAGTCAGTGCTCGGGTTAAAAGTAAAACGGCCGATATCGTCGCTTAACTTCTCCCCTTCTCGCGTCAGAAAATTCGAGCTGCCCTTCGTGTACCACGTGGTATGAACCATCGTTCGACCAGAAACATAAGGCAGGTGCACGGTCCAGGTGCCGTCAGAGTTGTTTGTTACCCGCGCATCGTCTCGGTTTGCCCCGGCTTTTGTTGCCATGAGTTCGTCCACAGCCAAAGACTGCGCATTGACCATTTCCTGCTGGAGAGCGGCCAATCGTTCCATGTACCGGTTCTGTGCGTTGTTAATCTGGTTGTTGACGTAGTTGTAGTACTCCTGCGCCTCACGGAACCGCTGATTGGCCTCGTTAATCCCCTCCTGCGTTTTCTTGAAACGATCATTCGCCAGATTGATGTCAGCCTGAGCCTTCTGCCACTCATTAATCTTGATAAATTGGACGTTGTTCAGGCTGTTGACCTGGGACTGCATCCGCTTAAAAAGATCATTCGAGTCGTTAATCTTGGCCTGCTCAGTCTTCCACTCCGAGTCCTTCAGCCACTTAATGTTGTTGAACTCGTTATATTTTCCCTGCGCGGACAGGGCCAGGGCGATGGCTTTGTTGACATCGTCTTGGTTCTTCGTGACCCAGTCCCCGGCCTTATTGGCGGTATCGCTGACCCCGTTGATGCGCTGCCAGACTAGGCGGGCTGCGGTGTCCAAATCCTGGTTTTCACCCTGCAGGGCACGGGTCAGAGCCTGCAGTTTCTTGTTCGATGCTTCCGCATCGTCAATGGATTTCTGGATGTTTTCGGAAAGCGAATTGTATTCGCGTTGGTAGTCTTGCTTCTGCTGCTCAAGCTGCGCAACAATTGCATCCCTGGCAGCCACCAGCTCCCTATCCCACCGGCCCGTCGCCGCATTCAGACTCGCATTCCACTGGCCCGTGGCCGCATTCAAATTCGAGTTCCACGTCTGTGTCGTGCTTCTCAAATCACGGGAAAAATCCGACCTAGCCGACGACACCGACGTTTCGATTTTTTCGTCCAGGCCGAAGAGGTCCCTGCGGTCATCGACGAGGGCGCGGCGCACCGCCTCATTCTCCGCCAACCTCGCATCCGCATCCGACACCAACTGCCCACCCACATGCACCACATCATCATCAATGCGGGTAATCGGCAGGGTGACCACAGTACCCCAGATTTCCACGCGGGCCTTATCCCCCACCTGGAAGTCCTTGAACGGTACCCACGGCCCCAGGCCGGCTTTGGAGATGTCGGTTTCGAGGAAGAAGTCACCGCTGGTACGCTTCGCCGCAGCGTCCAAGACTTCTTCCACGTTGGTGGCCGGCGCCTGCTCACCACCAGCAGTGGTGATGGCCACATCCGAGCGGATAAACCGCCTGGCCATACCACCCACACGCGGCCCACCCAAAGAAGCAACATAGCCCAGCTTATTGCCAGGTGCTGCAAGCGTGTACAAGTCCTCCAGGGTGATACCGTCTGGCAGGGTCAGGTCATAGGTGCCGAACGCGGTGGAGGCCAAAGACCGCATGACAGTGACCTGGGCGCTGTCAGCCACGAAGTACGGGGTGGGCATGTTACTGGACCTCCTTGACGGTCATCACAATCATCGCGTGGGAGAATGTTTGTAGAATCTCGCGCCGCTGGGATGTGCCCTGCGAGGGGCTAATATCCACCTGCGCCGGGGACATGCGCGAGTTCGCGAGGCTCCATGAGCGCACCGGTTTATCCCCCGGCCACCACAAATACGCACCCAAAATCAAGCCGGCGTTTTCAGCCTGGCCAGCCACCGTCTCCCACAGAAAACCGTCCTTGGCCTCAAGGTCAATCGTTGGGGATAGGTCGGTGCGGGGGACTTCGACGATGTGGTAGGGGTCGTCAATCCAGCGCCTACCACCAGGGTCGGCCTGGGTCATCATCGTCGCATCGAGTGATTCTTGCGCCAGGCGGCGGATGACGAAGCCCGCGGGGCCGTGTTTCCAGGTGAATGTGGTGCGGGTCGCGAGCTCAATCCTCGCCATGAGACGCGGTGTCTTGTACATGAGACCCGACTCGTCACCCTCATTCGGATACGGTGCTGCTGCCCACCACGCGGCAGGCCACGACGCCGCAGGAATCGTATTCCACACATCCATAATGTTCAGAGCATGCACAGTGATTTCCGCAGGAACACCATCGTTATCAGAATCATGCGCCTCAACATGCGTAATCATCCCACCGCGCCGCACCACCCCATCCTCACCAGGGAAAGCGACCAGTAGCATGTAGTCGCCTTGTGCGGTGGGGAGTTTGCCGGACGGGTCGAAATCCCGCAGTGCTGACATCACCAAAAGGTCTGTCAGGCGGTTAATCTCACCGTCCGTGCCTCGGGCTGAGAATGTGACCTCGAGGTCGGTGGACTCCATCCACTGGTCGGGGGTGTCCTTATTAATCGGCTCCGGCAGGGTGAAGAGCGGGTTACCGTCACCGTCTCCGATGCCGTACCACACGTCGCGTTTGTCGACGACGTAGTCGACGTGCTTGCGCCAGGATTCCCAATCAATGTCGGCCATTTTGTCCTCCTATCCCCAGGGGTCGGCTACGAGCTGGCACCACTCAAGCTCTATCCGAGACCCCGGCAGTTCCCAGGTGGCGGTGTCCCCCGGCTCCACACCCTCCGGGGGAATCCCATCCTCACGCAGCACCATCGGATCGGTGTCGATTACATCGGGCATTTTGGTGCCCGCATGGAAGCGTGCCCCGGAGGGGCTGACGATGTAGCCGTAAGTGCCATTTCTTCGGATTTTGGGGTATATAACCCCATCCCCAGTATTCGTCACTGTGACAGTACCGGATTGCACAAACGCCGCCGACCGCGCCAGCCCCCGAGCATTAAAAACCGGAACCTCCAGCCGCATCGACAAACGACGCCCAGGTTCCACATCAACGCCCGGCAGCACACCACCCAGCACCGCATCCACAAAGAATGTGCCCCGCGCACCATCAATCCGAAACACACACGGGGCCGCGTCCTTCGCCGCCACAGTCTTCAACCATGCTCGACGAAACGACCAATACAGCCGCTCCATCTCCTCGTGCGACTCAGCCACAAGAAGAAACTCGATTGTGGTGTCCACCGGCTTGAACCGGCGCTTGCCGGGCACGACCCCAGAGCGCGCAGGCACCGTAAGGTCAGACCTCTCAGCCTCACCAGTCAGCGTTACCAGCGCACCCTCCGGGGCCAACACCTTAGATGTACGCTCCGAACCGGTCAGCAGATACTCCTCACCAGTACCCGTCACCAAAGTGACCTCCATTAGCGAAGCTCCTTCCTACGAGCACTAGCCAACAGTGTCGACGAAATACGGGTCTTCACACCGGCACCCGTCGACGACCGCACCTCCGACAGCATCCGGTCAACCTGGTCAGCGGTGTACACCTCATCGCCGCGCATCACCACAGTCGTCTCACGACGCACCTGGTCATGCGCAGACGCATACCTCGGGTCCATCTTCCACCGCACACCCAAAGACTCAGCAGAGGCCTGATTAGCACGCGCCAAAGCCAAATACTCGCCACGCACCTTCTCATTACCCTCAGCAAACGCCGCCGACGAAGCCTCCAGGCCACGGATTGCATAATCCAGGCCCTTAATCTGCTCCTTCAACGGCTGCGTCTTCTCAAAATGATCCACTTCGGCGCGGAAGTCTTCAGCCGTGCGGTCAATATCGCGCTTCTTGTCGCGAATATCCCAAATCGGCTTCATGGCCTCCTGCGTACGAAGAGCGGTTTCCGCAGCCACCAAATCCGGCATCTGCGAACGCAGCACCGACATTGCGTCCCCGCCGCGGAACGCGGCCTTGGACATCAAATCCAGCGTGCGGTCAATCTGACCCTTGCCCACACTGACACCGGTTTCACGCATCACCGCATCCAGTGCGGCCTGCAGTGATTCCTGGCGGGCCAGCTGGCCACGGTACTCATTAGCGTGCGAGCCCTGTGCGCCCAGCTTGTAGCCCCAACGGCCGAAAACATTGTTGTCGAGGTTCTTTTTGTTTTCGGCCATCTCGGCCATGATTTTCGCGACCTGCGCCTGACCAGTAGCACCCTCCAAATCCATGCCGGAGATGCGGGCGGCCATCTTAATCACACGCTCCTGCGCGGTAATCAAATCAGCCTGAGTGCGGGCATTCTGGCGTACGCGTTCCGCGAGCTCGTACTCGGCCTCCAGCTGGGTCAGCTTCGCGCTGAGTTCCTTCTGGAAAGCCTCAGCACGCGCCTTCTCATAAGTGAACAGGGCGGACAGTGCGGCATCCGACCACTGGGCCAGCACACCACGCCCCACCTGCGCCTGGAACGCATTGTAAGAGTCCCAGTCCTCATGGAGGCCCATCATTTTGAGTTGGGCGATTTTCGCGCCCTTCTCAATCTCACCGTCGAGCTTCATGCGGGCCTGAGCAATCGCCAGCATGCCCTCAGCCTCAGCCACCATCCGGTCACGGTTAGCGACCTTCAGGTTGAAAGCGGCGACGCGCTGTTCGTTCAGGCCGCGCACCAGCTGCTGCTGCAGGGCAGCAACGTTGGCCTGCAGCTCAAGGTTGAGTGCAGCATAGTCAGCGACGACCTGCAGCCCCTCGGCCAGGGTTTTCAGCGCGGTGATACGCGCATCCTGAATCCGATGGATCAGATCCACAATCGCGCCGACGATGGACTTGATGATGTTGATGCCGACCTTCAGCATGTCCATGGCCATGCCCAGGGTGATACCCGTCGGGCCTGCCAGGCCGGCGATGCTGGCCAGCTTGCCAACCACCATCCCAAGACCAGTATTAACCGCGCTTGCTGGTGCGCCCATCCCGACGAGCTTGGAGGCCAGGGCCTCAGCCTGCGGAATGAGACCCTCTATCTGCTGCTGCGAGATGAGGACAACGTTGTCGAGGTCTTCGGCCTGCTTACGGCGAGCCGTCGCCAACTCGCCCTCGGCCTTGATTACGGCCTCGTTCGCCTTCTCAATGTCCTCAACGCGCTTGGCCTCATCCTCCTCCTGCTTGATTCCCAAATCCTCGCGGACGCGGGACAGTTTCTCTTCGGCCTTGGCGACCTTGTCGTTCGCCTTGCCAGCCGAGGTGGTGGAATCCTCGCGGGCGCGGGCTAGCTTCTCCTCAGCCTTGGCAATCTTGTCGGCATCCCCGCTCTCGCGGGCCTTCGCCAAAGCCTTCTCCGCATCAGCTACCCGGCGTGCCGCCGAGGCGGAGCTGCTGGTGGACTTACCGGCCTCGGCCTGCGCTTCAGCCAGGGCCTTTTCCGCGTCAGCAAGCTTGCGCTTGTCCTTGACGGAGAGCTCGACCTCACCGGTTTCGAGCTCGCGCAGCTTCTTCTTCGCATCAGCCAGGGCCTGTTCCTTTTCGGCCAGCGCCTCCGTATGCCCGACGGCACGAGCGCGGGAATCCCACAGCTCCTTCTCACCGTCGAGGATGACACGAATCTGCTCCGAGCCGGGAAGGTCGAGGCCCAGGTCGAGGACACGACGCACACCCTGACGAGCATTAATACCCTCAAAGGAGTTGTAGTCCCCGGCCTTCGCCAGCCACGCCTGCGCATTGTCAGCAAACTTGGCGAAAGTCTCAGTCTGCTGCTTCAGGGCGGGCACGAGGCGCCCGAGCTCGCGAGCAACATCACCCATAGACGCACCAGAGCGGATCATCTGGGCAATCAGTTTCCACTGGTCGTGGTTGAGCACCGGCTCAGGCTTGCCAGACAGGTTCATGGCAGCCTTACCGTGCTCCAACCAGCCGCCCTGGTCGTACAGCTTCATCAGGTCGACGATGCCACCCATGGCGTAGCCACCACGGGTTGGCCACACATTAGACGGGCCACCATACCGGGTCTTCGTCCACAAAAGAGCCGCGGTCATGTTAGTGACCGGGTCCAAATGGTTATCCGGCAGGCCCTCGAATGCCTCCGGGTACATGTTGCGCATACCCCGATAGGTCGGTTCGATGACCTGCAGCAGACCACCCGACGGGGTGCCCTTCATGGCGTTATCGTCCCAGTTGTTGACCGCACTCGGGTCACCATTGGACTCAATAGCAATCTGCTCCAGCATGGCCGGAAGCACCGAATCATCGTAGCCAGCACGACGGAGCGCTTCCGTAGCGGCAGGAGCCCACTCCTGAACGTTGCGGGCACCACCCCCACCAGTGAAGGCGGACGCCAGAGACCCCGCCTTTTCCTTAATGAAGTTCCAGGCAGACTCCGCCATCGTCTTCAGATAAGCGGCAGGAAGCTTGCCCCACTCACCGAATTTATCGGCGCCGGGGAAATCACCAATCTTTCCGATAGCCGCATCCCACAGGGCTTTGACCATCGAAACAGGGTTATACGAGGTGCCGCTAGGCACCTCGTCCAGGACGATGTCATCACCATCGAAGCGCAGCGGCGAGTTAGTACCCCAGTGCACGTGGTTACCGTGCTGAGAGTTAGTACCCGGCCCGTAATCAAAAGGCGCGCCGTTCAGCAGGTTCTGCCAACCGTCCAGCGGGTGGTGAATCAGCTGCGTCGTGTTCGGGAAATTCTTGTGAATAGCCCGAGCCAGCGCCTTCGACGCCGGGGTCGGCATCTGAGTCGCGTACTGACCGTCAGCGGCCTGCCAGTCAGTAGCGGCCTGGCGCGAGAAGTCGTGCATCGAGCCGGGCTCGCTACGCGACGCCGAGGTCAGCGTAAACATGCCCGGGAAGAAGCGGGACACGAATTTCGCGTGCGACTGTTGAATCGCAGACAGAGCACCAGCCAGGTTGGTGAAACCGCCCTTAGCGAAGTTGCCCAAGTCGATGACACCGCCGTTGGCAAAGTGGGAGCGCTTTAGGCGGTTTCGCACGCCCTCCACGCCTCCCTGACGAGCGGCGGCGTTCACGTTATCTAGCCAGTCCTTACCGAGGGCGCGGGTCGCCTCCGGACGCAAGATACCCTCACCACCGGACAGGCCAATACGCATACCAGTGCGCGGCTCGATGAAGGTGTACGGGTCACGCCCCGGGGTGTAGCCAGGCAGGATACCACCGGTGGCGAACTTGATCTCCTTCAGCTTGTCCAGGCCGACGAGGCCCGCGACCGCGTTCCACGCCTTGCGAATGCCGTTGTTGTAGACCACATCGACAACGAATTGCACCGGGGCTTTAGTCTTTTCCTTGATTCCGTCCCAAATTTTGCCGATGTTATCGACCGTGGTGCGGAACCAACCCTGCATGGTCTCCAGCACGCCCTTAAACGGCTGGAACACATACTGGTTGACGAACTCCCAACCGGCCTTCAACACGTTTTGAAAGCCCTGCCAGATAGCCAGCATGTCGTCCACACGGGCGCGGAACCAATCAGCGACGAACTGCAGCCCGGCACGCAGCGGGGCGAACACCCAGCTGTCGATGAACTGCCAGCCGGCCTGCAGCAGCCCCTGGAACCAATTCCACACGGCGACCATGTCGTCCACGCGGGCCTTAAACCACGCGGCGAGGTTGGACAGGCTGTCCATGAATGGGGCGAAGATGTTATCGCGCAGCCATCCCCACACCGCGCCCATGGCGTCAGCCATAACCTGCCAAGCACTCTTAATGAACCCGAAAACACCCTGAACAATGGGCCACAAGGTGTTTTGTGCGAAGCCCACCAAGGCCTCCCACACAGGCTTAATAATGGTCTCCCACCCAGCCTTAATACCGGCAGACAGTACATTCCAGCCCACCAGCAGCGGTGCAAGAATCAGCGTGCCAATCACACCAATAGTGACCTTCGCCACCTGCAAAATGGCATCAAAGACAGGCTTGATGTAGTTCTCCCAGCCCGTCGCCAAGGCGTCGGTGAAGACCGCCCACTTCTCCTTGACCCAGTCCACGCCTGCCTGGAATTTCCCCACGAACCAGTCCCAGCCAGCGCCGAGCGCTTCGGTGAACTTTTGCCACAGCTCCCGGCCGGTCTCGGTCTTCGTGAAGAACCACGTCAGTCCGGCGACAAGCGCAGCAATGGCCACAACCACTAAGCCGATCGGGTTTGCGCTCATCACCGCGTTAAGCACAGTTTGCGCCGCAGCAGCACCCTTAGTGACCGCTGTCCACAACTTCGTTGCCTTCACACCGGCCACAAGCCACTTGACGAAACCGCCAGCGGCCATAATCTTCTGGTACTGCACCCACAGCTTGTAGGAGCCGACCAGGACACCGACAGACACCGCGAGGGAGCTGACCCAGTCCTTGTTCTTCAACAGCCACTCCGCAGAGGACTTAAGCCACTCCACAACGGTTTTCAGCACATCCCGAGTGGCCTCAAGCGCGGGCTTGATTTGCTCCATGACGTTCTTGGCGGCATCAACACCATCATGGATGGCGGGCACCATGTAGGTCTTGAAAAGGTCAATGCCGGCATACGTCCAGTCGGTCATCTGCTTGGCCGCGTCACCAATGAGCGGGTTAATCTCCGCGAACACAGCCTTAGCGGCGTTGTTGAAAGCCGCCTTCATGTTGGTCAGTCGGCCCGAGGTGGTTTCCGCCATCTCCCCCATCACGCCGGACATGGAGGCCACCTCACCGGCGATACCGGATGAGCCCTCCAGGATGCCCTTCGTGAGGATGTCGATACCCTCAGACGCCTCAACGGCGCCCTTGGAGATCATTTTCTGCATCTCCTCAGTCGTCACACCGTATTCGTTGGCCATGATGGCCAGGCCCTGCACACCACCCTCAGCCAGGGAGTTGATGGTGTCCATCGAAATCTTGCCCGAGGCTGCAGCCTTACCAAACGCCGACGCCATGGAGTTCAGCGCGTCCTCGCCCTTACCGGATGCGGACGCTGCTTCACCAAGACCAGTAACAATGTCGGACACCTTGCCGGCATCCACACCGAAAGCGATGAGGTTTTTACCTGCGTCAGCCCACGCATCAAAGGAGTACGGGGTGCCCTGGTTGGATTCCTGCAGCTGCCCCATGACCTTGGTGGCTTCCTCAGCTGAGCCCATCAAAATACCCAGCGACGCGGTGGTGTCCTCAATCGAGGTCACCTTGTCAAAACCCGCCTGCAAAGTGCCGGCCATGCTGTTAATACCAGCAAGACCGACCGCCAGGCCGCCGAGCTTGCCCAGGGGCTTCAGGATGCCGGCAAATCGTGACCCCCACCCTTCAGCCTTATTGGATGAATCATCCATAGCAGTGTCCAGCTTGGAGAACTCGCCTCCCATCTTGGACAGCTCGCTGCGGGTTACCCCTAGCTGGTCTGCCAGCTGGTCCTGCGCCTGGTCGTAGCGCGACAGGGTACTCTGCAGGTCTTCGAGCTGGTTCTTGTGCTTCTCCTCCGCGACGCGGACATCAATTTCGGCCTGCTCGAGTTTCTCGGTCTCACCGATGACGCGGGCTTTAGCTTCCTTGACCTTCGCCAGCTCAGCAGTGCCCTTGCCGCCCTTTTCCAGGGCCTTCTGGTACTTCTCTTCGGCATCCTGCAGGCGCAGGGTGACGGCCTCCAGCTTCTCCTGCTGCGCGGCCCGCTTACCCACGGAGGTCTCGTAGGCGCGGTCGAGCTCGTTGAGCTTCGTGGAGGAGGCTTTGACCTGGCGCTCAAGGTTGTCGACTGCGCTGCCGAGGCCCTTGCTGATGGCTTCGCCGGCGCGCTTACCCGACTCCTGAGCTGGCTTCTCTAGGCGCTGCGAAAACTCCTTGCTCATCCCTTTGAACGTTGGGACCACGGGGACGGCGACGAAACCGGCAGACATTTAAGCCTCCTCAAAACTAAAAGCCACCACCCGTTTATTGGGCGGCGGCAATCTCTTCCAACATGCGCAACGACTCATCCGTCGACGACTCAAACGACCCACCAGAACCATCCGTGAGTACCGTCTTACGGTCGTGGCTCATGCGCTCGCGCTTCTCCGCGGCGATACGCGCATCCTCCAGCTCCTGGGCCAGCTTCTTCGGCGACTTGAGGAAGCTATGCTCATCCCCCGACTCACTAAAGCTCGCATGAAACATAGCCACCGCCAGGGCAGCTTTATCCGCTGGTTTGATATCCCAGCGCTTGGCCCCCACCAGTGTCTCCGGCCGCTCCAACAAATCCTGATAGAGCGCCACCACACGCCGCGTCGACAGGCCCCCTTCGGGGTCGAGCCAGTCCCGCACATCAAGACCGATGCGCAGCAAATCAACCTCAAGCAGGTCGATATTCTCTACCGCGAGCGCAGCCAAAGCCACCTTATACACTGACAGGCCAGTCGCCTCAAAGTAAGCATCCATCTGCTCATACAGGCCACCCTGCGCGTAGGCGGCGGTCATGGCCCGAATCTGCGAAGACTCATCAAACAGCCGCCAGATGAGACGCGGGTTTTCCGGTAGTTGGCTCACGAATTCGTGCCCGAGGTCCATGGGGTCGCGGCGTGCACGGTAGCGTGCTCCGGCGTGGATGAATTCGACCCAGGTGCCCGGCTCATCCTCGAGAATCAGCCGGGCAGACATTACTCACCAGCCAGCTCAGTACCACGCTGCACAACCGGAGCAATCACCTCATGCAGGTCCTTGCGTGTCGCGCCGGTCAGGTCGAGTAGCTTGCGGGTCAGCGGGGTGACCTGCGCGAGAATCATGCCCTCCAGGTTGCCCTCGAACATCAGCGAGGACATGGAGGCGGGCAGCTGGTCTTTGTCGACGATGACCTCAATCTTGAGGGATACGCCGTTGGTGAGGGTGGCTTCTTCGGTGTAGATGCCGTCCACGATGGTGGGCTTCTCCGGGGTGTTGTCGGCGTCGAGGACTTCTACGTCCTCGGCCTTCGTGGTGGTCTTGCGGGTGGTGGTTTTGTTGTTGGCGGTTGCCATGGCGGTTCCTCCTTATGGAATTGGAAAGTGAAAGGTGTGGCGGTTCCTAGACTTTGGTTAAGCCTGGGTGGGCTGTGTGCGGAACCGCCAAGAAAAACACACAGCCCGTGATTAGCGACTACTGGTCGGAAGCACCAGGAACACCGCCGGAGGTACGAACACCATCATTGGAGTTCTCCGCGGTCTCGCCGGACTTCGGGTCCTCGTACTCATGCAGGGTCACATCACCGGACTCATCGGGCTTGACGACCATCGCGGTCAGGCCATTAGCGGAGGCCTGCGGGTGGAACGCGGTACCGGCCTTAATCTGGGCCTCCACATCCGAGATGTCCTTGAAGATCTTCTCCTCGACGCGGGTCACGGAGCCGTCCTTTCCGACGATGTAGAAACGCTCCTCGTAGTAGCGCTCATCGTCACCGTTGTTGAAAGTGATCTGTACCGGGCGGGCCTGCGGGTCCTTCGCGGTCACACGCTCATTAATGACCAGGTCAGCCTTCTCGCGAGACACCCAGATACGCACCAGACCGGAGGTGAACTTATGCACGAAGGCGACGTATCCCTTTGCGACCTCGTCGGAGTGCTTGCCGTAGGTAGTGCCCTCTTGCACCACAGCACCCGGGTTTTCGATGTAGCGCATCACCGGGGAGCCAGCAATACCGTCCACCGCGCCGGTGATAGCACCAGCAGTGTAAGAAGTGGACGACTGGCCACCGGTCAAGTTAGTGGTGTTGGACGAGACCTCGCGGGTGTGGGCATGCTGGGAATCGGTCGGCTCCAGGCCGAGGGATTCCCACTCGCCGACGAAAGCGCCGGTCTTCTTATCAATGATCGGATTGTCAGAGAAGTTGACCAGTACCTCACGGTCCTCAAGGACGCGCAGGTCAAGGCCAACGCTACGAAGCTTGGACATTGTTTATCCCCTTTCAAAAGGACATAGAAAAAGCCACCCCGCGGGGTGGCTAAAAAGGAAAAGTTGGTTAGTTGGTGGGTTTACGTCGACGGCTGGTAGAAGAGTTTGGCGATACCGACCGACAAACTCATCGTCGACACAAACCCCGTGGGCTTAAATGAAGGCCCCGACCCAAAAAACGTGGAGGCAGACCGGGAAACACCCAGCCCAACCCCCGTCATTCCTTGGGTTAGGGCGGTGTACAGGTTCCTGCCGAGGCGGCGTACCTGGTCATGGTCAGGCCCATACACACTGATTTTGACGAGGTCTCGCGAGTGCGCCGACTCATCCACCTGCGCCACATCACTAGAGACCACGACCCCTACACCGTCGTTATGGCAGTTATAGCCATCCGGCAAAAATGCAGGTGCACCATGTCCTGGTCAGCCTCAGGAAACAACTTCAGGACGTGCTTATGCACGATGGCAACGGGGTCGGGGGTTACACCGAACTCAGGAGACATCCTTCACCGCCTTCGTCACGAAGCCGGTGTTGGCCTGGTGCTCAACCGCGCGCGGATGCCTAACGGTCACAATCTGCACCGGTCGGTTCGTGCCCTCAGTCGCCTCAGTAACCCTGATGATTTCGTCTCCGCCATCATCAAGGAATCGTTGGCCACTCTTGGACAGCTCATGAACCTCCGGCCAGCGGATTTCCAGCATGCGCCGTAGCTTTTCCGCCTTCTTTTTCGTCGCCGCCTGCACCTGCGGGGTAGCCGCCATCTGCTTAAACAACTCGTTGTAATTAAGAGACAACGTCGCTCACCTCCCCCCGCTCCACGATGAAAATCACCTTAGGTTGGTGCCAGGGCACCACCGGGCGCCGGCCAACGCTGTAATCGAAGGACTGCAGCTGGTCCACCCTGTACTCCACGCCACGAATCACGACCACGTCGCCGTCCTGGACGCGAGTACCAGCAGGGGCGAGCACCTGCAGGCGACTGATATCACCGTGCACGAAACCATCACCGCGGACGACCTGGTCACCGGCCGGGCTCACAATACAGCGCTCGACAATGGTGTCGTCCCCGTACTGTGGCCGGCCACGGTGGTCACGGCCAACCAACCCACCCTTATTGTGATGGGCTCACCGAACTCGTCTGGGCGCCATGCCATTAGCACCGCCCCCGCTCACTGTATTCAGCGTATTTCCCCTCCCGCGGGTGCAGCAGCTCCTCCGGCCACTCCCCCGGCGCGGGAAAACTAAATCGCGGCCCACTACCCCGACACAGCCCGAGTAAGTCGCGCTGCTCATCGGTGATGGCCATGCCACCAAGCTTGACGGATTCAACGTCAGCCCAGGTCACCGAATCGGATTGCGGGCCCGAGGTGGAGCTACCGGAGCGCATCCCACGCGACGCCCCCACAAGAAGCGCCGCACTGACCATCTCACCGATGACACGCTTGATATTGAAAAGCTTCCAATCAACCTGCACGTGGGCATCGAAGTCCATGCCGCAGCGCCCATATTCAGCGCGCAGCATGTTCTCCGCATGCTCGAGAAGCTTCTCAGCAAGCTTTTCTTCAAACTTGGTCAGCTCTCGCGGGAAAAGCAGATCATCCACACGCACCAGCATGGGTTCTCACCGCCTCTCTATACAGGGTTAGTTGAGTGCTGCCTGCAGCTCGGCCTTCGTCTTGAACTTCGTCGGGTCAACCCCGACCGTGCGCGCGTACTTATCCCACGCGGCCCGAGCCTGCGTATTCAACGGCTTCTCAACATGATTGGGCTTCGTCTTAGTCGGGGCGGTCGCCGCGGCCGGCGTCTTAGCCGACACATCACTCACCGAAGCCGCACCACCGGTGTCTGGTGTGGCAATACCCGCGGACACTAGCCATTGGCACTGGTCCTCGTCACTGATATCGACGATGTCACCCTTGCTGCGGCGCACGCGGCGACCGTCCACAAGCTGGTGCCACACGTCGACCAGAATCTTTACTTCTGCCATGACTAGGACGCCTGGAAACCGGTGAGCTTAACAACAGCCTTCGGGTTGTCCACGCCAAGGATGCGCTCACGGAATGCATCCATGCGCCAAGACTGGTTCGAGCCACCGTAGCCGTTCTCACCATGCTCGGAGTACAGCGGGGTAATCGTCAGCGGGTCAGTGGTGGACTCGAAGCCCACAACCCCTGACTGGAGGATGTAGAGCTCGTCCTCTGCCAGCCAAGCGGACTCGACGACGCGCAGCCCGCCGATGGTCTGCGGGGTAATCCCCTTGTACACCGGGTTTTCTACAGCAGCGGCACCGTTGTAGAACTTCTGCACAGCCTCATGGAAGAGAAGCAGGTCAATCGTTGCCGGGTTGGCCAAAAGCGTGTCGGCACGGTACCCCATCAGCGCGTCCTTGCGGTTCGGAGCCTTGGCCAGGTTGACCTCGCGCTTACCGGCACGGATATCCCGCATCGGGTTAGCCCCATCCTTACCCCAGTCCTCGGAGACTGCCATGGTGGTCACATCGGCCGCGTGGAAAGCACGTACCGCGCCCTCCACACCGTTCTTGACCATGGTGTTCTGCATCGCGGTCATGCGCAGGTTGACCTGGTCAATCTTGTTCTTGCGGCGCATCTCACGCGAGATACGCACACCAATACCGGTCTTCTCAGAGACCAGCTTCTTGACCTTGCCAAGGTTGACGTCAGCAACCGGAATCTCCGCAAACTCGGCGATGTTCTCGGAATCATCGTTGAGGAACGGCGCTGCGGCCTCATGGTAGGCGACGACACCATCGTTGGTGCCGCCGTTGCGGAAGATTGCCTTGACCAGGTCGGTGCCGTCGAGGTTGTCGTAGGCGCGGCCCTGCAGCCAGGTGGGGTCGCTCACGATGGAGTCGACGGTAATAGTGTCGCCGCTGTATGCGGACGTAAGACGATCAGCCATTGGGTTTTCCCCTTTCAAAGGAAAGATTTCTTAAGTGAAAAGGCGAAAGCCACCCAACCCCCAACGAAGAGGGGGCGAGGTGGCTTTCTACTAGAAGCGTGTGTTTAGGCGGCGCCCATTCCAGCAGGGTGGAAGAGGGATACCTTGACAAGACCGTCCTTCTCGGCGGCGACAGCCAGGCCCACGCCGACGGTGCCGGTCTTCGCAACCTTGCCCTCGGCCGCAGCGAAAACCTTGGTGTCCGGGGTGAACCCGGTGTCATCGGTGGCCAGCGGCACCACAACACGGCCGGTGTGGACGCGGACGTACTTCGGTAGGCCGTGGGCCAGGACGTTCGCCTTCTCGACCTCTTCGGGGGCGGCGGACTCGGTGACCGCGCCGAACGGCACAGAGGTGCCGGCCGCGTGCTTGACCTTGCCCGCGTCAGAGTCGACCAGGTGGAACTTCTCGACGAGCTCACCAGCCTCGCGGGTCAGGTGGCCAGTCTCAAAAGTAGGGGTAGACATTACAGTGTTCTCCGTTCTTTAGATGGTGGGTGCGCCAAACAACATGGAGCTGTTGGCAAGATTGTTCTTCTCCGCGTGGTCATCCTTCGCGAAGACCCCGCGCGCTTCATCCGAACCGCCGCGCCCCTTCTCGGACACGGGAATCAGGCCCGGCGCCAGCTGCGCAAAGTGGGCCTTCATGCCGTCGAAATCAGCGACGGTTGCGGACACAAGGGCGTCACGCTTCGCGGCAAGTACCTTGCCGTCCTTGATGGCTGCAGCGACGAGTTCTTCGGCCTGGCGGTGGAGCTGGTCTCCTTCCGCGCGGCGCCCAATTTCTGCTTCGCGCTGCAGCTGCTCGAACACGTCCTTATCAACGACGACGGTTTCGGCCGTGGACTCGGCCGGCTCATCGCCGCCAGTATCCACACCATCCTCACCATCGGTGGTGCCGGCCGCAGCCTCACCCTCCTGCGGCTCGTCTTCCTCACTGGTAGTGCCCTCAGCGGTCTCTGTCGGCTCGACTTCGGCCTGCTCGGCCAGCGTCTCATCCAACGCGGCCAGCACAGTTGCCTCATCATCAGTTTTCTCAATGCCCAATCGCTGGGCGATAGAGGCCATGAAATCCATACTTGTTCCTTCCTTCTGCCCCAGCGGGGCCATCTTCGGCGCCGGCGAAGCCCGACGCCCCGAATACTTAAACGACGCGAAAACCCGCGACCCGGCCAACGCCGCCACTTCCGCCGAGTCGGCACTAGCAACCCGGTCAGCCAACCCAATCTGCACGGCTTCCTCAGCTGAGAACCAGGTTTCCGCCGTCATTAGGTCGCGCCAGTCGGCCGGGTCTCCGCCAGCTTTCTCGGCGTAGGCGCTGGCGTAGTTTTCACTGACCTGGTCGAGGCGATCCGCCATTTTTCGCAGGTCTGCCGCATCCCCATCGGCAAAAATCCACCCATCGTGAATCATCATTTCGCTGTTCTTGCCCATGATGAGCTCATCGGAGCCCGCCACGGCAATCAGCGACGCGGCCGATGCGGCGACACCGTCGACGATGCCGATGACACGCGCGGAATGGGAGCGCAGCACGTTCTTAATGGCGATACCTTCCAGGGCGTCGCCACCGTAGGAGTGGATGCGCAGCGTGATTTCCGAGGCGGTCACACCATCCAGCTGGTCTTTAACACTGCTAGCTGTGTGCCCCCAGCCTCCGATGTCGCCATACAATAAAACCTCGGCGCGGTCATCGCCGAGGTTGTTGATTTCAAGCTTATTCACTGTTTACTCCCTGCTCTTGTGGGGGTGGTGGGGCGGTTCCCGCGGATAGGGTCACGCCTAGTTCTTCCTCAAGGTGCTTGCGCTCGAGTTTCTTCTCCAGTGCTTCCCGCACCGGGGTCAACGGCGGCAACTCGCCGCGGCGCCGCACATGCTCCAGCAGTGCGTCGTCTGCGATGAGCAGGCCTGCGTTCTTCAAAGCCACAATCTGCTCCGGCGTGAAGCCAGTACGGGACCCGATGGTTTCGAACGTCACACGCGGGAACGGGCCCACGCGCTCACCGGTGAACTTCTCCACCATGTCCGGCACCAGATACTTATTGGCCACCGTGGCGATATAGTCCGCAATGCTCTGCAAAGACTGGATGAATACGTCCAGCTGCACCTCGGCCAGCGCGTATGAACCGCCCTTGCCCTCCAGGTTGAGGACGTGGGCCAGCGCGGTTCGCGCAATCTGCGAATCGTGGTAGGTAATAGCCTCCCGCGGTGATACCAGCTGGCCGGACACGCCAACGACTTTCAGCTCGGAGCCGTTCTTTAGTGAAGCGCCGGCCTCCGCGCCGCTGCGCAGCGCCTCCACCAGCTCTTGGCCTTGGTCAATATCGGCCTGGTCATACGCATCATAGGAGGTGTAGACGGGTATACCCATGCCGTTGCGCTCCAGCACCAGCCGCTCCAGGCGCAGGAACTCATCTTTGAGAATCCAATGCTTGTACGCCGGCCGGAAAATCGAGGTGCCGATACCGTCCTTACGCTCCTCATCAAAGATAAAGAACAACAGGCGCTCTACCTCAAGCTCGACGCGGTCGAGGGTGCGCCCATCCCGGTCGGTGGCCGCGCGCTGCACAATCGAATCCACACCACCGTCGAGCGCGATGTTGATTTTCTCAATCGTGTCCGGCAACCGCGGCGCCAGCTTCACCAAACGCTGCGGACCATCCGACCCATCCGAGTAGACCTTCTCAAAATAGGCATGCCCATAGCGCAGATACTTCAGAATCCACGGCAGTGTTTCCTGCCAGGACACACGCCCAATCGCCTGCGGGGAAGGCGACGCCGTCGAGTCACCCTTCACCGGAAGGTTCAGGTCTTCCGCCACCATCTGCACTACTTCCGGCGCGGCCCCATTGGGCTCCACATACCAGGGGGTGCGCAGAATCGGCAGGGTCACCGCACGCTCCACAGACTTCGCCTGGGAATCCTCACGCAGCATCTTCGAGTACGCACGCACCGACTGCGGCCACTGCAAAGCCCAGTTGTCTTCCGACAATGCGGACAGCCTACGCGCGTGCGCATGCCCAATCTCGCCCTTAGCCATCACCTTCACCTCCTATCAAAATGCCAGCTCCTTCCGCTTCGACTTCACCCGGCGCATCACCACACCAGACGGATCCTTCTTCTTGCCCTCCACCGGCGCGAAGCGCCGAACCGCCCACATAGCGTTCGACAGCGCCACCACTTGGCAAATAACACCAGAGCGGCGCGCCCACTTCACCCCACCATCGGAGGTTTCCTTCAACTCAGCACTCTGGATACCCTCACGAACCACGTCACTCTCCGAAATGGAGTACAGGCGGTCATCAATACCCTGCAGGAACTCCACACAGGACTCTTTCGCCTCCTTGAAGCCGATGCGCTGCACGTCAAACCCGAGGCTTTCCAAGTGCTCGATGAGCACGACGGCCGGTGATTGCGGGTCAATCACAATTGCTGTCGGATTAGCCTTCCGCAGCACATCCATCAGCGCATCCACCACAGTCGGCACACTGAACTCTGAGTGGAAGCCGACCATGCCGTGGATCTTGTCCCCGGCCTGGCCTGCTAGCGCGATGGAGCACATCGCACGGTCAGGGGTCACATCCACCGACACCGTCGAATGCGACAGCGCCACATGCTCCCCGGTCATCACCTCGTCCATGTCTTCATCGGCAATGACCGGCGCCAGTTCAGTTTCGTCGGTCTCGCGCGGATGCCAGTTCCCGCGCCCCATATCCTCCACCAGGAAGGAACGGAGTTTACTTTCCGAGGATTGTGCAGCCTCTGCTGCCGCCTCAACCTCACTGAACTCCTTGCCCGGGCCGGGCCCGGTCTTCAGCGACGGGTTAGTCATCTCCCACGCCCGCCGCTCAAATGGACTGACATCCTCCGGCAACGACCATTCACGAAACAGGATGCCGGGCGCCCCATCAATCGCGGCCCACCGCTGCCCAGAGAACATCTCCCCATGCAAATGCTGCGGATTCAGCTTATTGAAAGGCGACGAAATCCAAATAGTCTGCGCACCCTGCCGCGCACGCGTCGTATAGGTCAACGCATCCGCAGTGCCCTCCGGCAGGTCAAAGCACTCATCAAGCACCAGAACATCATTCGATGTACCAGCCCCGGAGGTGCCGGACCTGGTCGAGAACTTCACGATGGAGCCGTTGGGGAATCGGATTGCTTCCTTACCGTTCGAGGTGACCTTTGTTGGCCGCGCGCCGCGCCGCCCATACTTTTTCACCCACGCCGGCCACTCCATCAAAAGCTTCGAGTTCTCAATGACCTCCCAGGTGCGGTCCTGTGCTTTCAGCACCGTCTGTCCATAGTGCGCTGTGTGCAGAATCGACTTCTCACTCAGCGACGAATACACCACCGACAGCTCAAAGCCGATAAGCTCCTCGCCCTTACCGTTCTGGCGGGACACCACCTCCACCGCGTTGGTGTAGGCCGGGCCCACCCACTGAATACTCGCATCATCGGGGTCGACGATGGTGGCGGTGGCTGAGAACTCGCGGACGAAACCGCTTTGCCAGGGGAACAGTGTCATTCCGGCGGCTTTGAGGAACTGCACGCGCTGCTCCCCAAGGGAATAATCAATGCTTCCTTCGACGGCGCGGGCCACGGGGTTAGCCGCGTACAGGACTGGTTCTTGCGACCCAATCAGAGCCACAGCACACCTCCCTAAACAGCATGAAACCCAGTAAAGCCCGGCGCGTCATCCGCCACGCTATCCTCGTTCGCTTCCCCACCGAACAGGTCGGGCCGGTCTTTCACCCACCCGCGAAGTTCCGCCGACGCGCGCTTCTCAATCAGCAGCGCCGGGTGCTCCACGGGGAATCCTTTACCGTCGTCGATGATGGTGCCCTCACGTTCAATCGCCTCGCGCGCATCCTTCAGCCGCAGCGTTAGCCCGGCCACGGTTTCCACCACCGACTGGTCAAACTCTGACAACTCGCGCCCGCTGCACAGGCGGTCATACTCGGCAGACAGTCGAGACACCCTAAACTCACCTCCCCCTCTGGTCTTGATTCGGGCATAAGAAATGCCCCACCCCCTGCGTAGAGGGTGAGGCCCAGGCCCAAGGCTAGCCGGCGTCCATCATGATGGACCCCATCGAAATCGGTGCGGTGTTGCGCTCCACACCCGGCAGCGCCACCACCGACCGCGACGGATCCACAGTCCGCAAACCAGGCATCACACGGCCGAAGCTTCGGGACGGCGGAGCCTCATCAAACGCGGCCCGCACGAAATCCTCGAACATTTCGCAGCGCTCTGCATCGTCCGTCATCTCGAACTGCTCGCACCGAATGTTCTTATTCAGGTTCATCGAGCTGGTGATGCACACATCCCACTCCTCATTCCGAATGAGAACGAATTTCGCGTGCGTGCGAATCTGGATGTAGGAGTCGGGGCCGAAAATCTCGCCTACTTCATGCACACCTGCCTGCCCGCGCTTCGCGCGGCCGGAATCCATCACGAAGCGAATGGAGCGGATCATTCCGCAGTCGCGGAAGTTCTCCGCGGCCTCCAGGTCGTAGAACCCGGCCGACCACGTCGCAATCGTCACATCGGCCGGGCCCGTGATTTCCAGGGTGGCCTGCACCAAATCAATCAGGGAGAACTGGCCGTAGGTCAGGGCGAGGATGTCCATGTCGTGGTCGAAGCCGGCGATGGTTTGCCGCGCGGCACCAGCCCGAGAGAACCGGGCTTGCGCGCGGCGCGCAGGACGCGCATCAGCCGGTTTCAGCTCCGAGAAGCCCGCAGCCTCCGCTGCTAGGTGCTTCGCCTGCGCTTTCGTCAGCTCCACGCCGTGCGTGGCGGCGAGTTTCTCCAGTTCGCGCTGGAATGCATTAAGGTTGGTCATATCAATCACTCCGGTTCAGTGGTTGGTCATGCGCCCGGATAGTTCCCGCTATCGCGGGCGCCTTATAAACCACATTATACCAGCTCAACGCAGGTTTTTGGGGTAGAAACGGGCAACTCTTTTCCAGCTTTTAGAACAAACTTCCGCAAGGGAGAGAGACGGCTGACTCGCGGCCAGGAGGGGGAGTCAGCGGGGCAACCCGCTCAAGATTCCAGCGCTGCAGCAGCCTCCAGCAGCGCCGCTGACAGCCTCTCAGCTCTCAACCGACACGTTGCCCCACTCGAAGCCTCCCGACACGTCTACGGGCTCGCTGGGCGGCTCTGGCTTCGTCGTGCGCGCCCCTTTCGAACGGTTACACCGACGGTGCAGCAGCCTATCGGCCAGATTGGCCTGCTTGTCCTGCGCGTACTTCTGCGGCTCGGAGTGCTCAGCTTCCAGCGGCGCACCATCGAAGTTGAGCTTCGGGTTCTTGAACATAGGCTGGCCGCACCAGCTACATGGTGTGCCGTCCTTGTGCTTGCGCATGAGGTAGGCGCGCTGGCGTTGGTGGCGTGCCCCGTAGCCGCGCTCATGGGTGGATTTTGGTTTTCCGCCACTGCCTGCGGTGAGCTCATGGTGCTCGACTGTGGCGTTGTAGTGGTCGGCAATCTGCTCGGCGATGTAAACGCTTCGGTGCTTTCCTGCGCTGCAGCCCACCCATACATGCGTCGGGTTGGTGGCGTCGATGCGGTGGATGGCATCGGCGATGAAGGCTTGCACCTCAGGCTGTGAACTCAGCCAGTCTTTTACGCGGGTATTGGTCCCGTTGAGTATCCGCAAACCAGGTTCAGCGTGCGGGTTCGGCAGGCTTCGTGCATCGAGGTGTAGTCCTGCGCTTGGTCTGGTCTTGCCGATGGCATAGGAGTGTACGGTGAGGCCGGGGGCCTGGTGCTGGTCGTACCATTTGGCGGCGGCGAAAAGTGAGCCGCGCGGCCGCTGTTCCTTACAGCGTTTCATCACCACATCTTTGCCTGGGTCGACAACACGGATGGTCGCCCCCAGGTCGCGGTAGTCGTCGAGCTGCTTAGGCGTGGGCTTCGTGTGGATGAGCCACACATCGCAGTCTTGCTTGATGGCGGCATCAATGGCGGCTTGCCGTGCTGCCTTGGCGACAGCGAAGATGTGCGGCGCGTGCTCATGGTTGTCGACGCTCTTGCCTGCGAGGGTGTTGGCGATGTGGTCGAGGTCGATGCGGATGTCACCTGGCTGTGCGTGCTCGGCCACATAGGTGGTCTTGCCAGCTGCCGGGGGTCCAGTGACAACGATGAGCGCCACAGCCACCTCCTCCGATTGGTGTCTTACTCTGGTCGCGAACCAGTGGCCTCGCCTCAGGGTGGATAGCGGCACCCTTGTGCGGACGGAAGTGAGGCAGGCGGTAAGACTAGAAGCCCCTGGCGGGTTGACTCACAAATCACCATTAGGAAACACAGGAAGTGCCAGGGGCGTAAAACGACGAAAACCCCAGCGCTTGCCGGGGTTCTTACGTCAGCGCAAGCCTATCATTCTAATCCCGACCCATGTCAAGGTTTGCACCGTATTTCTCTACAAGATGCCGCTTCACCCTCGCGCTTCGCAACAGCGCGGCAGCCTGGTCAGCCGGGTTGACCCACCGGTTAATCATCCGCGCCTGGTCGTCGAGCTCCTGCAGCAGGTCGGCCGCCCAGTCCAGCTCGGACAATGGTTGGGCATGCCAGGCGATGAGCCCGCACAGGCGTGGGGCGGTGAAGTCGAATTCGGTGATGCGGATGCCGATGCCGTCGTTGCCGAAAGCATTGAGGCATAGCTCGCGGAGGTTCTGCTCCATCGTCACGTAGCGGTGCATCCACAGCCAGTTGCCTGGTGGCTTCGGCCCCGCGCCTTTGATACTGTTCCTGGTCTTAACCTCTGGTGGGGATGGTGTGGTGTCTTTGAGTCGGTGCATCTCCACATAGAGCTCTGCGAGTTCGCGGGCGGTGTCTCGAAGTTGGAATTCATCTGTTTGTTTCATGCTGCCTCCTCGAGTTGGGCTTTGACTGCGGTGATGAGTGCTTGCTGTGTGGTGTCTTTGCGGGTAAGCGCCTGGTGGACGGTTTGGTCAATCGAATCGGCGGTGTCGATGTGGATGATGCTGACGGGCTCTGTTTGGCCTTGCCGGTGTAGGCGGGCGTTGGCTTGCTCGTAGAGCTCCAGTGACCAGGGGGTGGTGTACCACACCATGATGTGGCCACCGGCTTGGAGGTTGAGGCCGTGGCCTGCGCTGGCGGGGTGGATGAGGGCGACCGGAATCTTGCCGGCGTTCCAGTCTTCGAAGTCCTGCTGCGTGTCGAGTACGCGCGCTTCGGGGATGGTGTTGAGGATGCGGTCGCGTTCGTGTTTGAACCAGTAGCAGACCAGCAGGGTGTTGCCGGCTGCTTGGTCGACGAGTTCGGTGAGCGCCTGGATCTTCTCGTCGTGGATGGTGATGTAGTCATCACCGGCCTCGTTATAGATGGCGCCGCCGGCGAGTTGCTGCAGCTTCAAGCTGAGGGTGGCGGCGTTGGCTGCGTCGATGGTGTCGTCGTCGAGGTCCAGGACGAGGTCACGCTTGAGGGTGTCGATGTGCTTCCGCGCCTTGGTGGGGAGTTGGACGGTGATGTGTTGGTGGGTGGCCTCTGGGAGTTGGAGGTAGTCGGTGGTGCGCATGCTGACGGTGATGTCGCCGATGTTGTCGTAGATTGCTTGGTCCGCGCCGGGCCTCAGGTTCCAGTTGTAGACGATGGTGCCGTTGCGCCGGCCAGGGGTGAAGTATTGGTCGCGGTAGTGGGTGATGTACTTGCCGAGGCGTTGGCCGTTGTCGATGAGTCGGAACGGCGCCCAGATATCCAGCAGGCTGTTCGGCGCGGGCGTGCCCGTGAGACCGACGATGCGGTGTATCTTTGGGCGGACTTTCTTCAAGGCTTTGAAGCGTTTGGCTTGTGGGTTCTTGAAGGATGAGAGTTCGTCGATGATGACCATGTCGTAGGGCCAGCGGTTGCCGTGGTGCTTGACGAGCCAGGGGATGTTCTCTCGCCCGATGGTGTAGATGTCGGCTTGCCTGTTGGTGGCGGTTTCGCGCTGTTTTGCGGTTCCGATGATGGGGCTGACGGTGAGGCCGGCGAGGTGGTCCCACTTGTTTAGTTCTGTGGGCCAGGTGTCGCGGGCGACGCGGATGGGTGCGATGACGAGTACGCGCTGGGTTTCGAAGCGGTTGCGGATGAGGTCGTTGATGGCGGTGAGGGTGGAGATTGTTTTGCCCATTCCCATTCCTAGAAATATCGCTGACTCTGGGTGGTCGATGATGAATTGGGTGGTGTGGCGTTGGTAGTCGTGGGGGATGTATTTCATGGGCGCTGTCCTGGCTCTTTCAAATGTTGTTTGAAAGTAGGCTGCTGCTGAATTTCATGGAGGAGTTCTTGGATTTGGTTGGGGTGGTCGATGACGCGGACCATGCAGCCAAGTTGGGTGAGTCGTGCCATCTGCCTTACTTGGAGGGGGCGGGGTTTCTTGCCGGGGGCTTTGAGTTCGACGAAGCAGACCTTGCCGGGTGGGAGGATTATGAGTCGGTCGGGCATGCCGGCGTTTGCTGGGCTGGTGAGTTTGGGGGCGATTCCGCCGTGTTTGCGGACCGCGTGTACTAGCGCTTTTTCGACTTCTTTTTCGAGCATTGTTTTCCTGCCTGGCGGTGGTGGGTGGAACAAACGGAACGACGTTTCTATATAGGTCTTGTATTTAGGGGGTATGTACGTAGTTCTATACATAACACCCCCTATTCCCCATGAAATGTTTCTAGGTAGATTTTTTGTTCCGTTTGTTCCACTCCTACTATTTTTGCTGGCTAGTGGCGGTTTTTACCCCGGAACAAAGTGTGGAACAAAGTGGAACAATCTTTTTCTTTGTTCCACCCGGAACAAAGCTGGAACAAAGCAATGTTCCACCCTTTGTTCCACACTTCTTAAGCTAGAACGTTTGTTCCCACTTCTGTGCGGTGGAAGATTCTTTGCTTGCCGTAGATTGGCAGCCTGCGCTGTAACCCACTGTCTTCCCACCCGTCTATCTGCCGCAGGATTGCGGTGATTTCATGAGAGTCAATCTTGCGCATGTCCTCCGGATTACGTCCGAAGCATTCGGCCCAGATTTCGATTTTCGACACGCTGGTGCGTGTGTAGTAGTCGTCGGCGAGGCCGCCGTGGCGTAGGTGGTCTGGTAGTCCTCCGCCGTCGAGCCAGACGCGGCGCACGTTGAGCGGCAAAGCGTCCCAGTTCCCGGGGAGTGCTTTGTTGAGGTATTCCTGGACGATGCCGATGCGGTCGTCGGCCTCCACGCTTTCGGCTTGGATGTGTTCTGCGGCCTGGAGGAGGTCACCTTCGAGGTAGAGTTTTTCGCCTTGCTTGTCGCGGTGACGGGCTTCGGCCCAGAGTTGGTCAATGGTGGTTTGGTCTAGGTCGTGTGGTTTGCCGAGCCAGCCTTGGCCGGTGACGTGGACGGGCCACCAGCGGCGGTTGCCGGTAGTGTCGCGCAGGAAGCCCTCGTCGGCGTTGGTGCTGCCGACGATGATGCCTTGGCGTGGGTAGGTGACGACGGTGCGCCCGTAGGCTGGCCGGTATTTGTCTTCGGTTCTTGAGATGAAGCCTTTGACGGGTTCGGCTTCTGCTTTGCGCATGCCGGCGAGCTCTGAGAGTTCGACGATGAGGTTGCCTTGGAGTTTTTCGGCGGCGGTTTTGTCTTTCATGTCGGTGATGGTGAGGCTGTCGGAGAACCAGGGGTTGGCCATGCGGGCGAAGATGGTGGATTTTCCGGCGCCTTGTGGGCCTACGAGTGTGAGGACTTGGTCGAATTTGCATCCTGGTTGGAAGGTGCGTCGGTGGGCGGCGACGAAGGTTTTTCGGGTGACTGCGCGGGTGTAGTCGGTGTCTTCGGCGCCGAGGGTGTCGATGAGGAGTGTGTCGAGGCGGGGTGTTTTGTCCCATGGTGGGAGGTGGTTGAAGTAGTCGCGTACGGGGTGGAATGCGCGTTTGGTGGCGGTGGAGATGAGGGCGTCGTGCATTTTGGTGGGTGCGTAGAGGCCTTGGTAGGTGCGGGCGATCTCTGTTTTGAGCATGGCTTCGTCGTTGTCGGTCCATCCTGGGGTGAGTTGGTCCCAGGGGAGGGCTTGGGGGTCTTGGATTTCGAGGCGGTTGGCGTGGGCGTTCCAGGCGATGTGGTTGAGGCGTGGGTCGTGGGTGAGGATGAGTTCGAAGTTGCCGATGGTGTCTTTGAAGCCGCCGTCTTTTTTGGTTTCGAGTTGGGTTAGCCAGGCGGCGGTGTCGGTGGTCTCCTCCCCTGCCTCGGCGGTTCCCTCCCCTTCTTCGGGTGGTGTTGCATCGTCTTCTTCGCCGCGCGCGGCCTGGTCCTCGGTGATGGGCTGGAAGACGTCGTTGATTTTGGCGGCGGTGGCTTTAGCGTTCTCCGCGCGCGTGGCGGCGTCCTGGTTGACGAGGTCCATCATCGCGGTGTAGCTGGGCTTTTTGTTGGCTGGTGTGCCGGCCGCGGTGTCTGTGTCGAGGTCGCCGAAGCGGTGGATGCGGACGAGGTCGAATGCGCTGTGTGAGTGTCCGTCGGCGGCGGGGTCGGTGGCGTGCTGGGAGTAGGCGTAGTGGCCTCCGTTGTAGACGATGAGACCATTACTGGAGGTGCCGCCGGTGTAGGTGTAGCGGTCTTTGGTGGTGCCGGGCTTGTAGACGTCCGCGAGGAAGGTTTGGATGGCGTTGGGGATGGTGTGGGCGCGGTTGAAGGCGCCGAGCATGCCGGGCTTGGTACGCGGGTCGTCGAGCTTGGTGGTGCCGAGCATGGCTTTGGCGTCGTCGGGTGTGATGCCGGGCCAGGTGGTGACGTCCTGCCAGGTGTCGTATCTGTTGAGGTAGTCGTCGGGGTTGAGGATGTCTTTCTGGGTGCTGATTTCGACGTGGTAGTCGCCGTCTTCGAGGGTGGCGGGCCAGTAGAAGAATCGTTCGGGTTCGAAGGTTGTGGGGTCGAACCAGGCTAGGCCTGGGTTGATGTCTTGGGCGACTCTGCGGGCGACGGCGCCGTATTCGTCGGCGGTGATGTCGCGGTGTAGCCATACCCAGATGCGCCAGCGTTGTTCGGTGGTGAGGTGGCTGAGGGTGGTGTGTGCGAGCCAGGCGTAGGGCAGGGTGTCGGCCAGGGCTTGGGCGAGGTTGACGTCTTTGGGGATGTTGTCGAGGTCGAGGGTGATGAGGCTGCGGGTGAGGATGTGGCCTTTGCGGCGCCTGCCTCCGCGTAGGTGTCCGCCGACGAAGCCGCCGACATCTTTGTGCTTGTCCTTCTCCGCTTTGGCGAGGCTGCGGTATTCGTCTTTGGTGCAGTTGACGATGATGGGCTCGTACGCGCGTGCGGTGAGGTCTTGGAGGGTGGTGAGTTGGTTGGTCCAGTGGGAGGAGGTGCGGGTGGTGGCGGTGGCGATTTTGAGTTCGCGGTTTTTCATTTGGTTTCTCCTCCATGGGGGTGCTGTGGGTATGAAAAAGGGCCCCTGCACGTGGTTGTGCGGGGCCTTGGCGGTTAGTGGTGGATGGTCACCCTCCTTCTATGGCGGGGGGGAGTAGGGTCTCGATTTGTTTGAGCTGTGCTGGGGTGAATGAGACTTCGGATGGTATGTGGATTCTGGTGGTTCTGGCTTTGGTGTTGGCGTAGTGTAGGGCGTTTTTCCAGTGGTTGAAGGTTATGGACATGTTGAGCTTGCGGTCTTGGGCTTCCCACATGTCCCCGATTTTGTGGACTTTCCAGCGGCTCATGCTTGTTCCTGTTCTTTGTCTGGTGGGTTGAGGCCGTACCGCTCCCACGGGTCATAGGTTTCCTCAAGCGCTGGGTGCTGCTCGAATATCTCTGTGTATTCGTCTGCCCCGTACGAGTCTTTAACGCTTTCGCCAGAATCAATAAGCGATGTGAGGTTGACGGCTTCGGGGCTACCTTCCTTGGGAAACTCTGCCCAGTACCTGTGTTTGTTGAGGATGTATCCTCCCAGGTTGTTCCCGTCGTCTTCGTCTGCGTACAGGACATAGAGTGGGATACCTGTTTGCTCCCCCAGCGTGTAGATGACCGGGAATGGGTGGTACCAGGCGGTTTCAAATCTGACCTCGTGGTTAGCATGGTCAATATCGGTGTATTTGGCGTTCCACTTGGTACCCCACTTCCTTTTACGCCATGCGTACCAGGTGTCCGTGTAGCCTTCCGGGGCGGTGTAGTCGTCGCCGGAAAGAGTGCCTTGGTATACGGAGTCTGGCATCGGGGTCACCTTGGTGAAGTCCACTTCCCAATCCTCGTTGACTAGGGCGTCGAGTAGAGTGCCCCAGTCGGATTGGCGGACGCGGATACGGTTTGTCACGTAGTTAGGCATGGTTCTATTTCCTGCTATTGCTGCGGTTGTTTGCTGCTTGTAAGGCTAGTGCACTCATGCTTTCTCCCATTCGCCTACTAGTCTGCGTGCGCGGGTCACGTGGTCTCCTAGGTCGGGGCCTTTTTCTATGGGTTCGTCCACGGTGTAGAAGCGGGGTGGGCAGTAGTCCGCCTCTTGGTAGTCCATTGCGGCGATAGTCTCCAATGCCTCCTGTGCGATGTAGGGCGGGATGAGGGGCGGGCGCGTGCTGTGCCCCAGCCAGTAGCGGGCGTCTTCCGGTGTCATGCTTGTGTCCATCCTTTCGGGTAGTAGGCGGCGGCGTGGATTACGCGGGCGAGGGCGGCGGCGTCTTTGGGGTGGGCGCTCATGTAGCAGGCTGGGGAGTTGATATATACACCCCCGGCGAGGTATTCCACGTGGATAGTGTCTTTGTGGGGTCCGTAGCCGTGGAGTTTCCAGTGCGGCCAGCCTTTTCGGTCTAATGCGTCAGGCTCCGGCGGCTCTGGCATGAGCAGCCCCGCCTGTGCGAGTGCTTCTACCGCATCATTGGGGTGGATGCGGAGGTCTCCGGGCCGTCGGGCTTGCTCTAGCACGCGGAGGGCTTGGTCATAGTTGCTCATCTTGTGCGTCCTTGTAGTCGCAGGCGGCGAGGATTGCGTAGGCAGTTTCCCGCCCCTTGGTGGTGTTGGAGAAGCGAAGCTCACCGGGGTCAGGTTCTAGCTCGGCTGGTTCCCAGTCTTCGTCGGTTTCGTCATGGATGACGTGGATGATGCCGTCCTCCACGCTCACGTAGCCGTCTTCCATGTGCCACTCATGTTCCCCGGTGTCCGGGTAGATGCACGGCTCTGGTAGGTCTGTTGCGAGTAGTCCGTAGTCGGCCAGGTGTCGTGTGATGTGTGCGGGGCTATCACCGTTTTTCATACCGTGGGCGATGATGTTCGCGGCCCGGGTGTGGTTATCCATCATGGTCTCCTAGGATTTCTAAGATTCGGTTATAGGTGGTCTCGCGTGTGGATACGATTCCTGCGCCGCCTGCCTCTTGCGCTCGCTTCACTAGGGCGTTGTGCGCTAGGGCTTCATCGTTAGCCCAGTCGATAAGTTCTTCTCGTAGCCGCAGTACTTCTTGTGCGAGTTGTGGGGCGGCGGCGGTGAGGATGGCGTCTGAGGCATACATGATGCCTAGGTACTCGCCATCTGCACTGCGTATTTGGTGTGAGTCGTCGGGGCGAGGTTCGCCGTCCATGTAGTATCCCCGCGCCTCCCACGGGCCGGGTGTGGTCTCAGCCAGGAGGCGTTTCAGGTTGGCGGTACTCAGGTCAGTCATTGGTTTATCCCCATTCGTATCCGAGTAGTGCGGCAGCTCCTGTGCAAGCGCCTACCGCTGCGATTGTGACAATGATTAGGGCTATAAACATCCCCTCGGCAAGTGGGTGCCGGGTAACAAGCCCGTATAACAGTGTTCCGAGTGTGGCGAGCCACCCCACTGCTGCTACGGCCGCAAGAATTATCGCGAGAATGCTCATTCCTGCACCTCTGTGAGCATGTAGCGCTTTCCGGTCGGGACTAGGTAACACGGGATGGCCGAGTGTATGGCTGGCCCGTCCTCGTCCCAGGAAATAACCTCTATCCACCCGTCCTTATCCAGCCCGAGCATGGTGCTCCTTCCCCACGTCGGATGGTTCGCCTCTGCGAGGAAGTGCTTATCGCCGTCCCATTCGACCTCGGCCATGGTGGGGTGTGGCTTGGGTGGGAGGGCGCGGAGGATCGGTTCTTTGGCTGCGCGGGTTGCAGGCAAGCGCTGACACAGCTTCTCTAGCGCGTCGTACGCCTCAATGATTTCTTGGCGGGTTGGGTTAGGCATTGGTGTCCTTTACTTGGTCTGCTAGGCGGCGGGTTTCCGTTTCGACTTCCTCCCATGTCCAGACATGGGGGATGCCCCCGAGGATGTTCAGAGAGTCGCCTGTTAGGCAGGCGTGCTCAGCGCCGGGGTGGTGTCCATCCCCAAGATGGTTGGTGTCGAAGCCGATGACGCGACCTTCGTGGTAGGTGATGCCGCCATGTACTTCGATGTCAGGGTGCACCTCAATCGTGTCAGGGAAATCAAGCCACGGGTGGTTTTCTGGCAGTTCGATGTAGCCGTTGATGCTGAACGGCCCCAGCTGCGTCATACAGCTGATGCCCTGGTGGGTGAAATAGCGGGCGGTGTCGTTGGCGATGCAGGAGAATGGGTTGGTCATTGGTTGTCCTTGATGTGGTTGTAGAGGCGTTGCCAGTCGGGGTCGTCGATTTCACTGAGGACGCTGCGGGGAGTGTTGTCGCGGTAATCGCATTCCTCCGCCACGTCGCGGGCGATGACATACCTGGTGTTGTCCGAGAGTTGGTGCCAGTGGCGGATTACCCAGTCCACGGTTTCCTTGACGACGTAGGTGGCACGCCCCCGGGCGTAGCGCACAGCACCAATGACTAGGAACTCGTCACGAGGGCCGAGCATGATGGGGTCACGCTGCCTGTTTCGCCAGTTGTTGGGGTTCTCCGATGGTGGGGTGAAACGCTCGTCGTACAGAATCTGGTCGTCCTTGCGGATGTCACGCACCCGCTCCCAATAATCATCAGCGGTCATTGGTTTTCTCTTTCTTGGATGGTGCCGTACGCCACGAGCGTGACCCCGACGAGGATGACGAGGTTGCACAGAATGCTGAATAGGTCGTCGTTGCCGTTGAGTCGCCAGCCGCAGAGCGCGGCGGTGTAGACCCATATCGTGGCGTACAGGTATGGGGCGAGCCTTTTTCTCACAATGGGTCCTTTATTGAGTTGTCGTGTGGAAGTTTGAGGCCCCTGGCAGGTGCCGAGGGGCGATAGTGGTTTAGAAGCCGAGGTTCGGAGACGCAGCAGCAGCGCCGCCGCCGAGCGCGGAGAACACATCCTCCGCGGTGGTGGGCTCAGCGCCCAGGCGCTCACCATCCTTAACCTTCTGAATACCGCTCAGGGATGCGGCCACACCGACGTTGCCGGAGTTGGAGTACACGTAGAACTGGACGGCGGCGTTGACGTACATGCCGGAGTAGATCTCCGACTGGTCAATGATTGGGCGCACATTGCCGTCAACGATGAACGGCTTGCGAGACTCGGGTGCCTTCGCGGAGATGAACCAGTGGCCTTGGTAGGCGTCGCCGCGGGGTTCGCCGTTGTTCTTGGGGCGGTCGCCGTCGCGCAGTGGCGGGTACTGGGTCATGGCGGGGTCAATTGCCTGCTTGATGGTGCCGCGGGTGACGGCGTCTTGGACGGCGGCATCAATGGCGGCGTTGATGGTGGCGATGGTCTTCTCATCGGTTTTGGGGATGAGGAGGACCGCTTGGTACTTGGGGTCTGCGCCTTCGGCTTGTGCGCGTGGGGTGAAGAGGTCGTTGAAGCTGAGGCGTGCGGGGAAGGTGGCGTCGCGGTTGGTGATGGCCATGGTGGTGGTTCCTCCTTGGAACATTGGGTGGGTGGTGGGTGGTGCCGGTTAATCGTCTATCGACCAGCGGCAAAAATGGGGTTAGGCGGCGTCCGGGTAGTCCGGCTCCGGCTCCGGGCCGTCTCCGAACTTCTCCCCTGTCGGGTTGAAGACGGATTGAATCTTGCGGTACGCGGCTTCTTGGTCAGTCATTAGTTGCTCCTTCTAGTGGTTGGAATACGGTCTCTGGTGTGGCTACTGCCAGCGCGGGGCGCTTATCTGATTCGGGCACCAGCGTGGGCTTACCCGCGGGTTTGTGGACGAGGTCGCCGAGCGTGTCCTGAAACTGCTTCTTACCCAGCAGCCTCGTCATCGCAGTAACACCCAGCAGCTTCTTCTCGTAGGGGTCGTGGCCGGACTGTTCGACCGCGGCGGCTACCGCCGCCTCGTCCGTGTACTTACGCACGGAGCGGCCTTCCACGAGCTTCAAGCCCGGGTAAGCATGCCCACTGTTGGCCTTATCCAAGGCGAACTTTTCCACGGTGGATAGCCACTTTTTCAGCTCCCCAGACCAGGTGACAATCTGTGCTATTTGGTCGTCGGTGAGTGTTTCCGGCGCGGGCGCTGCCGGGGTCACCTCGTCCGCTTCCTTGGGGATGGGGGCGAAGTACTTAGCCGCCAATGCGGTGCACTGCGGAGCGTGGCGGCAGAATCGGCACCACTCCCCCGCGGTGAGCTCCCCCTCCCCATTGATGGCGGCCTGGGCGCGGGGCTTGACCACGATGTCTGCCCACTGCACAAGCTCCGCCACGCTGACCTCGTCGACGCTGATGTTGTTTAGACGGGGTTGGAATATCACCATGCGCACGGTGTCGATGTTGTAGATCATTCCGAATTGGGTGAGCGCGCCCAGGGCGTACAGCCGCATCTGCGGATTACCCACAGCGGACACCTCCACGCCCTTGCCGTACTTGAGGTCAATGACGGTCATGGTGCCATCACCGACGATGAGGGCATCACCAGTGCCGAAACCATCCGGCACGATGTGGGAGAAGTCGAGGCGTTGCTCAATAGCGAGGAACGCGGCAGGGCTTGACTTCTGCGCCCGGTCGAGCTCAGCAACCACATTGTCGACGTAGTCGTCGGTGTAGTCGTCCATCTCCTCAGATATCCAGTCGGTGCTGGTGAGCGTGCTGGGCAGGCCCTGGAGGTTGCGGAGCTTATGTTCCGCGAGTTCGTGGGCTGCGGTACCCTCGGCCGCGGCGTCAGAGCTGCTGTCCGGGTATTGTTCTTCCAGCCGGGGGGCTGGTGTGCAGTTGAGCCAGCGGTGCGCGCTGGAGGCGGACAGGACAGCATGCGCACGCCCGGCATGCCCCGCGGTCTCGGGCTTGTCCTCTTCGATGGTGCCCAGTGTTTTCACCTTGCCGAAGGACAGGCGTTTCGGTCCGGTGCCGTCCTCGTTCGCCAGCGGGATGCTCTTCTTGTTGAGGTGGCCGGCAATGCGCCGGATGGCCCCATCACTGTCTTCTAGGTGGGTGATGCCGACTTGATTGATGACGTCCTCAATGTGCGCAAGCTCCTCATCACCAACGGAATCAGGTATGGCAAGGAGGGCTTGGTAGTTACTCATCCATGGTCTCCTTGTGCTTGGTGGCCATGTCGATGAGCTCCTGTAGTTTGTCCTTTGGCACGTCGGTCAGTGTCTTGACCCCGAAGTGCGGGAAGAGTTCGCCGGTGATCCATGCTGGGCCTTCCGTGAGGCTGATGTGGCGCAGGATGGTCTGTGCTTCGTGGAGCAGAGCATTGTCCTGGGCTTCGGGTTCTGTCGAAGTCTCCGAGGTCTCCGAAGTCTCCGGCTGCGGTTGCGGCTGTGGCGACTGCTGCTCTACCGGGCCCGGCGCGGCCTGCAGGCTCTCCACCTGCGGCCACGGTGACGCGCTATCCGGCTCCTGCTTAATCCGGTCGTACGTGCGCTGTAGAGTATCAATACCGATGGCGAGCAGGTCGAGGGTTAAATCCTTATTCATCCAGGTCATTGTTGGTGTCCTTTCCGGTGATGAGGTTGGTGCCGTGGACGGTCAGGCGGCGTGACCCGTCCTCCAGCGTGGTGATGTATCCCTTCTCGATGAGGTCTTCGAGTTGGGCTTTGGTGATGTGTTTGGCTGCTGCCCAGCGGCGCAGTGTGTTGCGGTCGTTGTTGGTGGTCATGGTTGGGCTCCTTGGTCGAAGCGGTCGAGGGTGATGTCGGTGAGTGCGAGGGCGGTGTCCTCGGTGAGTCCTGCGGCGAGGTAGGCCTGCATGGTGGTGGTGGCCTGGTCGATGAGGTCGTCGAGGCGACTACGGGGCGGGTAGATAGGCGCGATCGGGTTGATGTGCATGGGCATTTGTGATGGAGAATTCATGCGGTCCTTAGGTTGAGAATTGCGTGCGCAAGGCGCGCATGCCCTGGGCAGAAACGAAGCCCCGACCAAGGTCGGGGTCGTCGGTGCCTTCCTTCCAACAGCCGTGGTAAAGGCACTTCGTTTCTCGGCGGTATGCGAGGAGGGCATCGAGTGCTGCTGCGCGCGTCTTAAACGGTGTTCGTTTAGGGATGTTGGCCCACCAGCGGCCGTTGTCGAGAGTGGGTTTTATGAGGCGGTCTTCTCTCACAGCGAAGCGCGCTCCGTATCGATAAGCTGCTCCATCTCAAAGCACTTGTCCCGCAGCTGCGGGAAAATATCTCCGTGGTCGTGCATCCAATCGAGGATTTCTCCCTCGAGTCGTGCGAGTGCGATTTTTCTGGCCTCACGGGATGGGTGCGTACTGGTGTATCCGATGAGAGGCATGGTTACATCCACACCGGCGGCATTGAAAGAAACGCATGCAGGATGAAGCCGATGAGCATTCCGAGGATGCCGGTAGCCCAGGCCAATCTTGTGCGTTTCGCGGCGATGTCTTGCCAGTAGGCAACACGACGCGTATCCGGTGTGGTGCGTGGTGGGCGGTTGGTGGTGGTCATTTTTTCTTTGCTTCTTTCTCTGTGAGGATGGCGAGGTGGCGGGCGTAGTTGGCGGCGTCGAGGATGCGTTTGCGCATGCCCTCCGGCAGTCGGGTGACGAGTAGGAGGGCGCGGTAGCGGCCCTCAATCTCGTAAAACTCGCGGGCTGCCTGGTCGAACGGGATTTCGAACTTGTGGTTAGGCGGCATTGTTGACCTCCATGTATCGGGTCAGGTGTGTGTAGTGGATGAGGTACGGGGTGCCAACCGCGCTTTGGTATGCGGGTAGGCGTCCGGCGGCGCAGTCCTGGCGGATGGTGCGGTGCGATAGGCCGGTAATGGCGGCGAATTGGGCGACGGTGAGGTTGGCGACTCGCTTGCCGAGGACAGCCTCAACCATTTCCATGAGTTGTTTGGTGTTCATCGCCATACCACCCAGAAGGTGCGGGGGCGTGACTTGCGGTGGCGACTTTGAAAAAAGTGTTTAAGAAGGCGGTTCAATTGGGGCTCCTTAGTTCATGTAGTTGTAGTGGGGGTTTGTGGTGGGGTTGCAGGCGTGCAGTGCCAAAGGGTGGGGCCGGAAAGGGTGCGACGGAAAGCCACCCCACCCCGGTTACAGCCTTGACGCTCCATCTCTCCTCCGACGGGAGCTAGCGCTTTACAACCCCTGGTGCCCAGCCGGGGAGTCGAACCCCGGTGCTTGCAAGGAATCAGCCACCCGCTTGTAGGCAATAAGTGATGATTTCGTGTTCCGTTCTGGGCTTGGTATTTATGTCAGCGCCGCTCGTTCCCTCCCAACCACGTTGGGGTGCCTACCTCGCGGTTCGCCCCGGTCGTCGCAATCTATGAACCATGCTCACGGGGCCGGTATCTTCCGGCGCTCTTCACTATTGAGTTCTCATTCATCGCGGCCGGCCGAGTTCCTGCCCTATCCCCTGGGACAGGAAGACTTCGGCGGCCTGGTGCCCGTGGGGAGGCTTGCACTCCCCTGCCTGCTAAGTCGGGCTGTTAGTTTTGCGGTTGACTTGAATCTCGTACCGCTTTTGCGCTGAGAGCAGCACGTGCGGCTTCGGCGAATAGCTCATCGACGAGGTCCGAGCTGAGGTGCTCTTTGAAGGCTGCTTTTAGGTAGCCGAGCATGAATGCTTCTAAATATGGGGTGCTCACTGCAGGCCTCCTTATGCGTGATGGACGCCGCGGTACCACCAACCCCGGTCCAAGGGCGGCGTCTTAGTGAGGCGTAGGTAGAGGTTGAGGAAGTGTTCGCGGTGTTCGCTGGGTCGGTGCATGGGTGTAGACTCCTGTGGTGAGAGATTGATTTTCTTCTTGGCTCGGCGTTGCAGCGCTGGGCCTTTTCTTATGCGGCGGCGGGCTCGGCCTGGTCGAACCAGGCGCCGATGTAGCTTTTGTCGCCTTGTAGGGCGGATACTCGCAGTGCGAGTTCTGCGGTCACTTTTGCCCCGGCGCGTAGCTTTGGCATGTCTTCGGGGCGGACTCCGATGAGTAAGGCCAGCTGCTCCTCCGTTTGCACGTTGCGTGAGCGCATGATTGCGTCGAGTGCTCCGGGGCGGAAGGTGAACCGCGGCGGTGTGACAGCCATGTAGTTACCTCCATGTGGTTTTCAAGTTTTTGGTCGAGGCCCTTGTGAACCTGACAAGATTCATTATGAACCTAGATGGGTTCAATGTCAACCCCTTCAGATTCATTTTGATAATTTCCCAGCGCTTGACACGTTTTTACACATGGTTCATAATGAACCTATGGAACTTCAAGAATGGCTAAACGCACTTCCTGGCTCCCCCACAGTCAGCCAGGCAGCCGACCACTCCGACATCTCGAAAGCGACGCTGCTGCGCCACGCGAAAGCCGGCAAGACGACTGCCGAGTTCGTCATCATCATTTCCCGCGCCTACGGGGTCAACGAGATTGAATCCCTTCTAGCCCTCGGGTTCATCACTTCCTCGGCTATCGACGAGTATGGCGTCGAAGCAGCACTAGAAGGCGCAACCAACCAGCAATTACTCAACGAAATCATGCGCCGCTCCGACCCTGAGGCCCGCTACCTCTTCGGCAACGACACCGACGATGACGTCATCGGTCTGGACCCCAGCATCGCCCCCGTCGCCTCCCTCGACGATGCGCGTTCGAACAGCACTGACAGCGATGTCCATGCGCGTCCGTATGCTGCCGACAGCAGTGATACTGAGCCAGAGCCGGGAGATGATAACTACCATGATGGACCCTGATGCCCTCGCCGAAGCCCTCGGCGTCACACTCACCGAGCACACCGGGGGCGAGAAAGGCCGCTACTACGGCGGCAGGCACATCAGCCTTCGCCGTGGGCTTGGCCCAGTGAATCGCCGGTGCGCGCTCGCCCATGAGCTTGGGCATCTCATCTCCGGGCATGACCCGACAGCTGCGGGCTGGATCCGTACGAGGCAGGAGCGCCAGGCCGACGAGTTCGCCGCGCGGTTGCTCATCAGCCCTATCGAGTACGCACTGGCCGAGCAACTCCATGGACCTAGCCTGTCCGCGATAGCGCACGAGCTCGGGGTCACCGTCCACCTCGCCACCACGTGGCAATCCCTCTACGAAAGGCAATCAGCATGAAAAAGCTCGCCATCTCTCTCATCGCGGCCCTTGCGGTGCCCCTGTCCGCGTGCGGTGCGCCTGGCGACAGTGACGAGACGGCCACTAGCGCGCCGACGACTAGCACCACCTCGTCGACCTCAACGACGACCAGCAGCACCATCGCCACTTCGTCAGAGACCACCACTGAGCAAAACAACCCAGTCCCGGCGGGCGACTACCCAGCACAAGCAGACATGCAGCAGCAAGGCGCCAACGCCGACCGCGTCAACCGCTTCCAAGACAGCCAAGGCCGCTACTGGCTATGCGACAAAGCCACCCCGCAAGGCAACCCGGAGGTTCCCGAGTACAACACGCCGAACGGATGCATGGGCCCATTCAACACCTTGGAAGAGCTACAAGACGGGCTTTATGGCGCTATGGCGGACGCCCTGGCCGAGGAGTTCGACATCGACACTGAAACACTTGACCCACCCGCGCCGGAAGCGGTGAGCTCCGATGACATTGCCGACGGCATTGCCGAGGACCTCGGCTGTGAGGGCGCGACCATGAATGAGGACGGCAGCTACTCGTACTACGGGTGCGGAGAGTAGGAATGCCTTCGCGGAGCTGAGCTCAATACGCGAAGGCACCCTAGGCCCAACCGGGGGGATGTGGGCCCAGCAACAGCATAAAGCAAGATCGGCCCTGGCGCTCAACATGTGGAAGTCGCGAGCACCAGGACCGGAATATCCAACCATGAACTAGGAAGGACGTGTCTATCATATGGCATCCATCAAGCCGTACGAGACAGAGCGCGGCATACGCTACCGCGTCGACTACGTAAAACCAGACGGCAAAAACACCACAAAACGCGGCTTCAAACGCAAACCCCAAGCCGAAGAATGGGCCAGCCGTAACGCGGTGTCCATTGCCGATGGTGACTGGGTCGACCCCACTAAGGGCGCGGCAAAGCTCCATGAGGTCGCCGAGGACTGGCTCGTACTCAACGAGCTACTCAAGCCCTCAAGCACGGATATGAACTTGACCATCTGGCGCGGCACCGTAAAGCCCTACTGGGGTGACCGGAAGGTCAAGGACATCACGCACCGCGAGGTACAGCGGTGGGTATCCGGTATGGGCTACTCCCCTTCATGGGTACGCAACTGCCATAGTGTTCTGTGCCAGATTTTGGATGTCGCGGTGAAAGACCAGCGGGTGAAGAAGAACGTCGCACGCGGTGTACGACTACCACGGAAGGTGAAGACGGTGCACGTGTATCTGACGATGCAGGAGCTGAAAGACCTCGCGGATGAGTGTGTGCGCCACGGTGAGATTGTGATGCTGCTAGGTACGACAGGCCTGCGTTGGGGTGAGCTCGCGGCACTGCGGCCGAGGGACCTGGATCCGCTGAATAACCGTATCCATGTGCGCCGGAATGCGGTGTATTTGGATAACGAGAAGAGGTGGCATTTCAACACGACGCTGAAGAACCATAAACGGCGGAGTGTGGCGGTGCCGAAGGCTGTTATGGACCAGGTGCTCGCGGTCGCCTCTGGTCGTAGGCGGGATGAGTTGATTTGGCAGACGCGGGATGGCACGCCGATGCATTCCCCTGGGCACCGGACATGGTTTGATGGTGCGGTGAAGCGGATGCAGGCGAGTGCGAAGCAGGCTATTGATGAGGCTAAGGCTGCGGGCCTGCCGGAGCCGCGCGCGTTTGAGCGCATCACGCCGCATGGGCTAAGGCATGTGGCGGCGGGATTGCTGGTTAATGCGGGGGCGAACGTGAAAGTGGTGCAGACTCAGTTGGGTCATGCGGATGCGGCGGAGACGCTGAATACGTACGCGGATTTGTTCCCGGATATGCTGGATGAGGTGGCAGAGACGATGGATGGGATGATTGCGGAGGTGGTGGATATTTCTCAAGCTCCGTCAGTTCTCCGTCAGGAGGGTGGTGGAAAGGCGGTTTAGCCTGGTGAAAGTCGGATTCTATTCTAGGTTCGAGTCCTGGTGGGGAAGCTGATTAGCATAGCCCGTCTACCTGCTTCTACGCAGGTGGCGGGCTATATTTCTGTTGCAAATGGCGGAGGGTTAAGGCTGAAGGGCTTAAGGGGGTGTGTCCCATCTCTAGTGCCGTTTCTTGCCAGTAATACGGGAATCGAAAACTTCGCATGACGTGTCCGATGACTATGGTTCAATGTTGACGGCGGATATACCCACACTTTCTATAAAACTCGCCTCCTGAGGGAGGTAAGTTCCTCCATCAACAGGCAAGTACTACGCCAGATAAGAATGCGAGCCGATTTGACCAAGCGCGTCTACCTATACGCCGACGAGACGGGAAATCTTGATTACCATGGCAGCCCTAATCCCCGTGGAGGAGGGGCTTCCACATTCTTCGGTTTTGGAACCGCTACCTTTTGCTCCGATAATCACGGAGACGACTTGTTGGGTGGGCTGCACCTCAGAGCCAAAGGCTCCAAAGCAGGCATAAAACTGACGAGGGGGTTTCATGCTTGCGATGACTCTCACCGAACCAGAAGCGAAATGTTTGCAGAAATAAAGCGACAGGGACCGCGATTTGACACGACGTTCCTCTACAAAGCAAACGCATACCAGACAATAAAAGACGCGGGCCCTATGCGTCTTTACAAGATGGCTTGGTACCTTCACCTCAAGGAAATTGCGGCACGGGTTGCCGCTCCTGGCGATGAGCTTTTCGTTGTCGTTGCGGAATTCGGGACCAAAGGTATACGTCGTGCAGCCTACGAAGCCGTTGAGGAAGTGTGTCAACAAATCGATCGCAACATCACTCTCTGCGTTTGGACCGCTCAATCCTCCTGGGGCCTACAAGTTGCGGACTACGGTTTATGGGCCACACAGAGAATTCTGGAGGGCAAAACATGCACTTGGTATGAGCCTTGCATTAAACCCACTTTGCGCAGCGTCTTTACCCCTTGGGGACGCCCTGAGCCACTGAATCCGGCTATCCCACCTATTGGGGTAGGAAGTCCTCCCCTGGAGGACTTATCGCCGGATTCATAATCATCATACCCCATAGCGCTTGGTGAACAATCCCTCAACCTCTTAAATCATGCTCAAATACCTGCAGTTAAGTAAAGAAGCCAACACCATTATCCGCGCGTAAAACGCCTAATGTTTACGTTTTCTCCGCCCCCGTCTAAAGCCCCTGATTTCGGCCCTCCGCGCAATCGATGCCACCTGCGCCGCAGTGTAGTTCAGGGGCGCTACACCTGCTCGCGGAAGCACCCACCCGCGCCAATACGCCGTAACTGCCAGGCCGAAGCCCACGAAGGGCGAGACGATCATACCGAGGGCAAACTTATCGAAGTGTGCGAAGGAAGCCATCACGATTCCGGTAAGTACCGCCGGCACGGCATACAGCGGGCTGCCGCCAAAGACCGAGGGAATCTGCCCGGAAGCAACATCGCGCACCATTCCGCCGCCCACTGCGGTCAGAACGCCTAAGAAGACGCAGGCAATAAAAGGCATATCGTAGGCCAGCGCCTTCACACAGCCAGTCGTGCACCACACACCCAAGATGACAGCATCCGCGTGCTCAAGGAAGATCTCCCAGACCTTGCCCTTGAGGTCCATCAAGAAAGCAATGAGCGCACCCACGCATGCCAGAGTGAGATACCACGGATCAGAGATAGCGGCTGCTGGGCCATGAGAGATCAGCATGTCACGAATCATGCCGCCCGCCAGCGCCGAAAAGAGCGCCAGAAAGACGAAACCAATGATGTCGAATTTCCTGCGGCGCGCAATCGTGCCACCGATGATGCCGTTGAGTACCACACCGATGAGGTCAAAGACCTGGTACAGGGAATGGATGAGCGGGTCGACGTCCTGAATCACAGATACTGACCCTAGCGCAACAGGAGGTACTCGATGACTGTATTGCGGTTCCGAAAGCAAGCCTACAGAGGCAGCATGAAAATTGAACCCCCAACATTGAAAAGCATGAGGAGCAAGGAATTGCTTTTTCGAAAGGAATAGTTTCCTGAACCACGTATTTCCCGCTCGCGCGGGGAGCACCTGAGTTTGGCCTCACCCCCGACCCAGTTGTCCGGCTCATCCCCGCTCACGCGGGGAGCACTGGCCGAGCCACTGCGGGGCGGACACGGCCGGGGGCTCATCCCCGCTCACGCGGGGAGCACAATCGTGGGAATCGTAGTTGTTCATGGTGGGCCGGCTCATCCCCGCTCACGCGGGGAGCACGTGACGGTATGCCAGCCGCCGGGCTCGGGCTCGGGCTCATCCCCGCTCACGCGGGGAGCACACCTGGTATGGGTCGACCCATCAGGCGCGAACCGGCTCATCCCCGCTCACGCGGGGAGCACCCATCCTCGTTCGCCAGCGGGATACTCTTTTTGGGCTCATCCCCGCTCACGCGGGGAGCACTGGGAGTTCGTGGACCAGTACGTGTTCCAGCCGGGCTCATCCCCGCTCACGCGGGGAGCACCTCTTGTTGGCTGCATTCATTGGGTACGTGGGGGGGCTCATCCCCGCTCACGCGGGGAGCACTGGATCAGATCCACAATCGCGCCGACGATGGACGGCTCATCCCCGCTCACGCGGGGAGCACTAAGCGCCACACGCGGGGTGTAAAGATTCGTTGGGCTCATCCCCGCTCACGCGGGGAGCACTTAGCGGTCAGTCTTACTTTGGCGCGGGAGTACGGCTCATCCCCGCTCACGCGGGGAGCACTTCACCTTGCCGAAAGACAAGCGCGTCGGGCCGGGCTCATCCCCGCTCACGCGGGGAGCACGATTCATATGCGGTGCTTGTGTCGGTGTTGGTGGGCTCATCCCCGCTCACGCGGGGAGCACTCGACGGTCTTGCCTTCGCGGACGAGGGCCTGGGGCTCATCCCCGCTCACGCGGGGAGCACGGGTCAAGGACACGCTCAGGAGCACCGGATGCGGGCTCATCCCCGCTCACGCGGGGAGCACAACGCCGACGTGGTACCAGAGCAGTCACCCCAGGGCTCATCCCCGCTCACGCGGGGAGCACCTGAGCTCCTTCTGGAAAGCCTCAGCACGCGCCGGCTCATCCCCGCTCACGCGGGGAGCACCGTGCACGCCAGAAGCAGACCATTTCTATTTCGGGCTCATCCCCGCTCACGCGGGGAGCACCTCAAAGCACTTGTCGCGCAACTGTGGGAAGTGGGCTCATCCCCGCTCACGCGGGGAGCACCTTTCCGGTTTGTGCGGCCTCTTCCAGGAGTTGGGCTCATCCCCGCTCACGCGGGGAGCACTGCCTAGCCGCCTCAGCCTTCTCAGCCGCCGAGGGCTCATCCCCGCTCACGCGGGGAGCACCACGCGGTGGATGATGAGGAAGGCGCTTCTGACGGCTCATCCCCGCTCACGCGGGGAGCACGCCTTAAGATCCGCCTGCGCCTTCACAGTCGGAGGCTCATCCCCGCTCACGCGGGGAGCACCTGCAACAACCACTCCACGAGTGCTCCTCTCTCGGCTCATCCCCGCTCACGCGGGGAGCACGCTACCCCGATTTTCCCTGGGTCTACCCGAAAGGGCTCATCCCCGCTCACGCGGGGAGCACGTCGCGCCATCGTGCGATCCATCGTTCTTTTCCGGCTCATCCCCGCTCACGCGGGGAGCACTCAGCCTCAGCATCAGTCATCACCGTGTGCGAGGGCTCATCCCCGCTCACGCGGGGAGCACAACAGCGAGCGTACGAGTCGAGAAAGTGGGGGAGGCTCATCCCCGCTCACGCGGGGAGCACATCAGTTAGGTACTCTTTATCAGTCGATATACGGGCTCATCCCCGCTCACGCGGGGAGCACTGGTTCCAGGGGCTGCTGCAGGCAGGCTGGCAGGGCTCATCCCCGCTCACGCGGGGAGCACGCGATTACGGCGGTTGTTGCTGGCCTGACCGTGGGCTCATCCCCGCTCACGTGGGGAGCACACGCTACTCCCTCCAGTGTTCTTGGCCGGTTGCGGCTCATCCCCGCTCACGCGGGGAGCACGATGACGAGCTGGCCGCGCTTTGCGTGGGTGGGGGCTCATCCCCGCTCACGCGGGGAGCACCGGCAAAATCTTCGGCCTGTTCACCAATGTTGGGGCTCATCCCCGCTCACGCGGGGAGCACGTCCTCGGTGTCGCCAATCTCAAAAGTCATCTCGGCTCATCCCCGCTCACGCGGGGAGCACTTAAGCCGGTTGACACCACAATCGAGTTTCTTCGGCTCATCCCCGCTCACGCGGGGAGCACTTCAGCCGCTCGCGCACCGCGGACACGCCACCCGGCTCATCCCCGCTCACGCGGGGAGCACCCAAGAATCTTTGCTAAGTCACGGTCGTTGAGGGGCTCATCCCCGCTCACGCGGGGAGCACGTCGTAATCAAACCGCTACCGTTCGGGCGTACCGGCTCATCCCCGCTCACGCGGGGAGCACTGCCCCAGGGCTTCCATCGCGATAGCGCGCCGGGGCTCATCCCCGCTCACGCGGGGAGCACACGTATAACCCTCGCGAATTGTTGGGTTTTGCGGGCTCATCCCCGCTCACGCGGGGAGCACTGCAACCGCACCTTGAGGTGGGCGTCATGGAAGGGCTCATCCCCGCTCACGCGGGGAGCACGTGGTCCAATCTTGATGGCCGGTGCCGTGGTCCGGCTCATCCCCGCTCACGCGGGGAGCACACGTTGAGGTTGCGGAGATGAACCTGGATGCGGGGCTCATCCCCGCTCACGCGGGGAGCACCCAGGCAGAAGCTTCCGCACCTGCACAAACGAGGGCTCATCCCCGCTCACGCGGGGAGCACCTTCGACCCGCCCGGCGACTGGAACCACTCCACGGCTCATCCCCGCTCACGCGGGGAGCACTCGCGGCGGTGCCCATGGTCGAGACGATGATGGGGCTCATCCCCGCTCACGCGGGGAGCACCCATGACGATCCGACTTATGGGGCGTGCGATTGGGCTCATCCCCGCTCACGCGGGGAGCACGGTCTGCGCGCAGTCGCGGCACGACCGGTGAAGGGCTCATCCCCGCTCACGCGGGGAGCACTCGATAGTGGTGTCCACCGGTTTAAACCGGCGCGGCTCATCCCCGCTCACGCGGGGAGCACAGGAAGAATAATTATGTAATACCGGGTTGACACGGCTCATCCCCGCTCACGCGGGGAGCACTCGCCCCGCCCGCCCTGTGGGCGTGGCCGTGGGGGCTCATCCCCGCTCACGCGGGGAGCACAGAATAGATAGGGAGACAGGCTGTGAGTATTCCGGCTCATCCCCGCTCACGCGGGGAGCACGTTTCCCGACTGGGCAGCAATAACGTAGGTGCCGGCTCATCCCCGCTCACGCGGGGAGCACTGGTCTGTCGAATGTTGAGTTCAAGGTGGATCGGGCTCATCCCCGCTCACGCGGGGAGCACATCAGCGGCTGCTTCCTCCGCTAGTGGGGCGGCGGCTCATCCCCGCTCACGCGGGGAGCACCGGGCCAGACCTAACAAGCTTCAAAGCCATTTGGGCTCATCCCCGCTCACGCGGGGAGCACAGTATCCCCGAAAATCGTTGGGTGCCTGTACCGGGCTCATCCCCGCTCACGCGGGGAGCACCTCGCCCAATACGGGTTACCTAAATCCTGCGGGGGCTCATCCCCGCTCACGCGGGGAGCACCGAGCAGGTTGAGACGGTGTTTGCCCGGCATGGGGCTCATCCCCGCTCACGCGGGGAGCACTCGCCCCCGCGACGCCAGCATGGATGTGTGGTCGGCTCATCCCCGCTCACGCGGGGAGCACCTCAATGACTACCCCGACGGGGGCTTCGTCTGAGGCTCATCCCCGCTCACGCGGGGAGCACCGGTAGCAAACTGGGGTTTCAGCTCGGGGTGGGGGCTCATCCCCGCTCACGCGGGGAGCACTCTTTGTCGAGCTTGCCCGCCTTAGCCATCGCGGGCTCATCCCCGCTCACGCGGGGAGCACTGGGACCAATTCAAACTGCAGGCAATGCTGGCGGGCTCATCCCCGCTCACGCGGGGAGCACTGGTACTTCAGCGCGTCGCGCTGATTCTCCAGCGGCTCATCCCCGCTCACGCGGGGAGCACAATCATAAATCAGCTCCGCAGACCCCGGGTAGGGGCTCATCCCCGCTCACGCGGGGAGCACCCGGCGAGACCGCGGAGAACTCCAATGATGGTGGGCTCATCCCCGCTCACGCGGGGAGCACCGGTCTTGCTGGTATTAACAGCATGGCCGGCACGGCTCATCCCCGCTCACGCGGGGAGCACCGTGCCGCCCGCCATATCCCCGTGCCGGTGACCGGCTCATCCCCGCTCACGCGGGGAGCACAGCATCAATTATTTTGGGCACGGTTCTTTTCCCGGCTCATCCCCGCTCACGCGGGGAGCACTCCGGCGCGGTCGCCGAGCAGGTCGAGACCGTGGGCTCATCCCCGCTCACGCGGGGAGCACGTCTGGATATACAACTTGGCGCCTTTAGCCGCAGGCTCATCCCCGCTCACGCGGGGAGCACTCAGCTTCAGCCTTAGCCACAGCCTCAGTCGCCGGCTCATCCCCGCTCACGCGGGGAGCACCATCGTGCGGACCGAGCCACCGGCCGGCACTTGGGCTCATCCCCGCTCACGCGGGGAGCACGCAGGTCAAGGGCATTATTAGACACATGACTACGGCTCATCCCCGCTCACGCGGGGAGCACTGACGAAACGGTCTGGATATACAACTTGGCGCCGGCTCATCCCCGCTCACGCGGGGAGCACACCACGACTAGGTTTGATGCGATGAAGGCCCGGGGCTCATCCCCGCTCACGCGGGGAGCACCCTTGTTGAACAGCGAGTTAAGGAGCCCTGGGCTCAGTTTACATACAACTTCGCAAAGACAAGGAATAGGTTGTGTCCCAGTCCTTTCTATTTCCCTTTCTGCTTCCGATAGGCAGAACGGATCTGTCGCGCTCGCGACCAACCAGTTCTGCTCTGCACAGTCTTGCGTTCAGGAGAAGGGCGGACCATAAGAGTGACTCCATCGAAATCTGTTGGCTGCCAATGGTGCCGATGCGTTCTAAACTCAAGGCCTTGTTCATTGGCTGCCGAATAGACCAATAACGCTCTTCCGTCTTTACATAGTTCGACTGTTCGCTCCCACAACAAATCACGGATTCTTGCGGAAGGACGGCCAACAAATACACCCGGTGTGAGTTCAATAAGCCATTTCGACAGATCACCCCGTAATCCAGCGGGGCATGCTGTTACTACGAGAACGATCACGAAAGTGTCTCCTCTTCAGCCCAATTCATTCCCGAAGCAATGACCTCAAGTTCACTCCACAACATGAGTTCAACATCGCTGACGAGCTCTTCATCAGGCACGTCGAACAACGCCTTCAAGTCTTTCACCATGCGCGGCATGAGCCTGTGCGAAACAACATAATCGCGAACGCGCCGACGGACTTCCGTCGATGGTTTTCCTTTGGCCGCAGCGACAGTGTCGAATGCAGCCGGGATCGAAATCTCTGCCTTGTATAAATCTGCGATGTCATAAACAAAGGATCGATCGGTTCCCGTGTGAATAACTCCTAACGCTGGAACGAAACCTAGCGCAGCGATAACAGCATGTGCTACACCATAGAGCGCTGCGCTCGCAGCGGTAAGCGCCTGGTTGATTGGATCCGAAGAATCGAAGTCATTCGGATCGTAGGATCGACGATTCCAATAAACTCCGGTCCGTTTCGATTCCGCTTCGTAAACTTTCTTCATCCTCGCGCCTTCCCGGCCGCGTAGTTGTGCCATGGTCAGACTTGACACATCTTCGCCAGGAAACCGCATCGAGTACATGCGTCGCGCACAATTCAAACGCTTGCGCTGATGGGTGACTACCTCCGCTTGGATTTCTGCCATGCGGCTTGATTTAGCTGGCGGACGGCCGTGCGCGTAGTACCGCACACCGCGCTCCCCTACCCATATGGTGCTCACGCCGGCATCGCCAAGCAAAGCCATAGCCGCGTAAGTAATTTTTGTCCCAGGCCCTAAAAGAAGTGCGGCAATTTGGGTAGCTGGAAGGTGCGCGATCCCCCGTTGATCCAGGATCGTGAGCGAATTCCCATCACGGTTCACCACACAACGCTCAGCGTAAAGAAAACTGATGCGGTCCCCGACGCGTGCCAATGCCTGGCGTGCGAGAGGGACCTCACGTGGCGTAGCCATTAAGAAACTGCCGCCAGCGTCATCAGGCCACAACCATAGCCACGAGCACGGCCAATGCCGTGAGTAAGTGTGGAGCGGAGTAGATGAGGCTCGGTGACCTCCAAGGTGCCACGATAGCGGGCCGTTACGATACGGATAGGACGTCGGTTCTCCCCTTTACGGAAATCGAGGGAGCGTCTTTCCACGATGGCTGTTTCGTCCTCTACCGACCAACGAGCACGTTCTTCCGCAGACACCGAATCGTTGGTGCGAGGAGCCAGCGCAAAACCCGCCTTTGCTGCCCGAGAGTAAAGCCACTCAAGCTGGTGCTCCACTGAAACGTGGGCCTTAACTTTGCCGCGCTTTCCGTCGTTAGACTGAGAAAAGGTTGGGTTTGCTAGCAGTTCAAACCTCCATCGTTGCCCCTTCTGCAGTGAACTCAACAGGCGGGTGTAATCAAGGGACTGGGCGGGCCGTGTGTCGTAGCCAGCCTGCTCTACGATTCCCGAAGCTGTCGGTTTCTCAGGGCCAACAATGTATAGGACATTCTCGTGTCTATTGCGATCAATCCGCCACAACAACCGAGCTTCATCGGTATCGATGTCCGGCGGAAAAGCTGCGCTAACTGCCGCATGCATAGCATGTGGGTTCGTCAGCAGCTTTCGTCCTTGACGCAGCTGTGGGTTGATCAGGATTTTAGTTAGCGTGGTCATGCGTTCATCACCGCTTCCATGAATGGGTCTGGTCGCAGCTGCGAGGCATCCAAGGGGTTATCCACCGTGGCGCTTTCGCGTTGAACTACTGTGCGCCACGAGTACTTACGGTGCCTCGGGTCGAAAGACACGGGAACGTCCTGCAACGACTCACCTACTTCACCTGGCTTCGCGTCGCGATAGATCGGCAGGGCGACCTTCTCCCCGCAGGTCTTCATGTACTCCTTTGTGGCATGCCACGTAGGGTGTGCTTGGAGCGCCTCAACCGCAGGCTTATCTACGATTCCCTGCACTACATTCGGCGGAGCCGGACATGACCGCCGTCCCAAGAAAATAGGGAACGCAGGTTTGTGTAGTGCTTCTACCAAGCCTTCGAGCAATTCACGGTCTTCAGCTTCGATCGCAGCAACAAAAGCAGCATCGGATAGGAAACAACGTGTAATCAACTTTGCAGATGCTTGAGGATTGCGCTGCCAATTCTGCGCGGTCTGGTAGTCGCGAAGCAAACTGCCGGACTGGTCAACTCGCACAGCGAACGTCAGACGTGCGAGATCCTCAATGTCGTCGGTCCGCCGGCGACCTTCTGCAGCGGCAAGCATGCCGAGCACTCCCGACTTCGATGGAATTTGAGATGTTGTTCGCGTTGTATAGCGCGATTCGTTGCCCCAAGACTGCAAGGGGGCTTTGAGTAGTAGTAATAAGCTCGATGTCATGAGATGACTCCCTTCACTAGGACTGGGAGGAATCCAACGCTGCGGTGAGACGTTCCGAAAGCTCGGGCAGAGTAACGGTCTCAGCAATGTCAGCGAACGGTGCTCGCGCTTCGCTTACGCCAACCACGAATGCAGCGAATGGCTTTAGCCCGTAGTTCTCCTCAAACTCCTTTTCTTCCTTTGCTAGAGCTTCGGCACCAGCGATGCGCAAATTCTTGTCATCGGTGGCTTGGACCGGCTCCTCGAACGCCGTCACAAGGCTGACCGGACGTGTATCCCGCACCGTGACATAGACCAGCTCGGGCAGCGTGTGGTTGGCAAAAGTGTTAATCTTGCCGGTCGGCATGGACTTGATGAAGGCGTCGACAAACTGAACCGCTGCCTGCTTCGCGTTCTCTTCGGAGTCAAGATTCTCCTTAAGGCCTGCTACATTCACGGTGGCAAACCGGTACAGGGTGGAGGACATCATTTGGACCGTGCCGATCATCCCAGCGCCTGTCTCTTCACCGTCTTCTGCCAGATCGTCGACAGCAGTGAAGTAATCGAACTCCGGAGCACTATCGTGAATGCCCAGCGCATGGGCGACCTGCACTGCGGCATCGACGTTAAAAGCAGCGTCATCCGCAATCATGCGACCAAACATCGCCATATCAACCGAGTGCTTGGTATCGAGAATTTCCTTCGCCTCAGTCTTTTTGATCTTCTCTCCGTCTGCAGCGACGATTGCTCGGACTGCGCGGTCAATCTGCTGCGGGCTTAAGAAAATGAGGTATTTGGTACGTGGATACCGGGCTTCCTTAATAAGCTCCTCTTTATCCTCGACCTCGGACTTTTCTAGTTCCTTGATCCGCTTGTTATCAACTTCGGTCGAAATTCCTGCGACCTTGAAGAGGTCACTTACCTGCTTGATTGCGCGCTCGGCATCCCAGCCTTCGTGTTTCTCAACCAGCTTGGCGATCTTCTCCGGCAAGCGCTTCGAGCGGTCTCCCACAGACTCAGGATCAACATTCTTTTCAAAGTAGCTACGGATTGCGCGCTTCCAGGACTGGGAGGACACGCGCTGGCGCGGGACTCCACCAAAAACAGCGGACTTGGGTGCACCCGTATCGTCGCGATTGATAAGGGATGGTGGCAGGGTTTGCAGTGCGTGGATGTCAATAACCAATGACATGGTGAACTTTCCTTTCTGTTGAAGAGGGTTGTTTAGGATTCAGTTGATTTCGTGCTCTTAGTGAAAGCGCCAGTGGCAAAGTCACGTCCCCATCTCAAGAGAACTCCCTGTCGACGATTCTGATCAGCTTGAGTAGAAGTACGAGCGTTGAGAGTTCTGAGGTCTTGTGCAAATTGTCCATAGTCAAAGCCAATTTTTGCGCCGCGGAGCAGTGCGATAAGCGAGCGGATATGGATCAATCGGGAGGCTTCATCGCGTGCAACGAGCATGGCATCGAAGCGGGGTTTTGTGGACTGCGATTCGCTCTGTGCAAAGAAACGGCCGCATGCACGGGCAAAGCTTTGGCCTTCAACGTGGGCGTCAGTCGTCGCGCTTTGCATGTGTATACCAAACATGACGAGAGCATGAAATGCTGCAGACTCCGATGCTGAAGGAGCGTTTCCTCTGCCGAGTTCTTTCTCGCTGAGCGGCGGGTGAAGGCTTAGTAGAACTTCCTCCAGAGCTAGAGGCTGGTCGTTAAGGGGAGCGGAAGCATACTTGCGAAGGTTCGCAAGCGTTGCACGAGCTTGCGCACTTTGCGCGTGGTTTGGTGAGCGCAAGATGGCGAACTGTAGGTCGTTTGCAGTCCGAGCCACTGCTGGGCGCAAGGTTACCCCTGTCAACGTGCTCGGATTGTCAGTGGTAGTTGGAATGTTAGTCATCGGAGTCATCCTCGTGTGAGTTTCCAGAGGCATCTGTGCCCGGGGTAGTGCGAGAAACCGTCAATGGAAGGTCCTTGTCCAGCCTTCGATGCAGTTGACGGTAAAGCGAGCCGGCTGAAACTATTCGGCCCTTGCCGCTGTCTCCGGCGTCGACTTCCCTGCCAACGATGGCCTTTGTTCCAGCACCACGAAGAAGTTCGCGAGCGTCACGAAGCACCTGCTCGCGGAGCTGTTTTTGCCATTCAATCTGCCCCGTTTCAGCGTTGTCAGAGTTCAAGCCTGCCATCCACGCTAGGAAGAGCGGCTCAAGGCGAGCATAGAATCGGTCTGCAGTACTGCTCCCGAATTCATAGTCACCGCCAGCGGCGACAAGCAGTTGACCGGCAAACCAGCCGAGGCTGATAGCTGCTTTTCCGGTTTTCTCGGCAGAGGTGCGAACTGCATTGCGCACCTTCCGGCCCGTATCATCAGCACGCAGAACTACGAGTGGCAAGCCAATCGTAGCGGTGAATGTCGAGGCTACGGAAGATTCTTTTGGACCATATTCCATCGAAACCAAAGCGATGTCTAGGAGATTCTTGTCCAAGTACCCATCTGCTTCAAGATCTGCCAAGTTGGAAAGATTCCTCGGACGCTTAGGGGCTTTGTTCTTGCCATTATCGAATCCGGGATCATCCTCCAAAGCGATGAGTGCATCGAGTGCTCGCCACATTGTCCGAGTTGGGTCATAGGAGCGCGCATAATACGCATCAACGTCATTCTTCGACTTATTCGGGCTGTAGCGGTAGGGAGTCATCGGATCACCCATGACGTTCTTCCCCGCGTCTGGAATACGGTCGCCGTTGGATACCAGTACCTGGACCGCACGATCGCCTTCGAAAAAGAGACGGATACGCCGCGCCTGCCACGTAGCGAGATCGACCGCACCGTGCGGCACAGCACCTATGTCATCATTTGATCCTGGTCGCTGCGCTGCGGTGTCGGGTTCGCGTTCCCAAACGGGAGTATCCACGCTCACGGCTCCCCCTTCTTGGGAATCCAAGACCGCTGACTGCGGAGTATTGAGAATTAGCGTCTCAAGAATCCCGCCTGTCCCCAAGACAATCGTGCCACCGGTTTGGCCAGTCCAACCCGTACCAATTGGAAAACCTTTGCCTTGTTTAACTCGAGGGTCGCCTACTGCCCCCGATTTAATTCCGGAGTAATCAAATGCCTGCGCATGGATAAGCCACCTGGCAGCCTCATCAGGGGCAAGCGATTCTCGCCCTTCCGCTGTACGCATGGTGAAGAAATCGTCAGCAGCTTCCGGAACAATGAACGATACTGGTCGGGTTGCACCTGACTTCGTATGCAGGTCAGCGACTTGCATGAAGGGAGCACTTGGTGAAAGAAGATCAAACCGATCTTCGTAGCCATCTAGGTATTCAAGGACCACGTCGTCGCACTTCTCGTTCACAAGCTGCTCACGCAACTCATCGAACCATTCCGGCCAATCGAAGTCTTCCCAGCTGCTGTCCGCATAGTTGCCAATAAGGTCTAGAGCGTGCGCCCGCCAAAAAATGGCCAGCAACACACGAAGCACCGCGTAGTCTTGGGTTGGTGAGTCGCCGACGACTTTATAGGCGTCACCTCGACCCGAAAATACATCTCGGATGCTCAAAGTTACAGGCTGGTTGGTACCATCCATGCACTTGATCCATGGCTCATCGAGAAGGTTAAACGTTGGGGTGTCAGTCATTCTTCTTTCACCTCCTTTCTTTGTCTTGTTGTGGATTACTAGTAGTCGTAGAGGGGCCTCTGAGAGGAGGTGCCCTCAGAGTACAAATGGCGACGGACATTCACTTTCCTCCATCGCTAAGAATTTCGATACCCAGCTCGGAGGAGTAGGTCACGGTAAACCGCCCAAGCTGTGCGGTGTCAGATTCGTCAAGCGGTAATGCCAGTTGTCCCCTCAATAGGAAGTGCGAACGCCATTGTGCCGGAGTAGCTTCTTCCAAAGTGCTGATAACCGCCTCGAAATCAGATTCCCACCTCGTCATACGTGTTGGGAGACGAACCGTGCTTGAAGCCAAATGGAACGCGACATCGTAGGACAACTCGGCTCCATCAAGTGCTTCTTCCTCTAGCCCCCACGGCTGATACCCATACTCGGTGCTCCTAATAGGAATTACTTCCACCGAGGGTTCAGCATCTCGGATTTGAGCCGCACCGCGTTCATCTCCTGATACTGCGTCATCACTGATGAGTTGTGAGAAAAGCGCATCGTAGCTGGTCCGGCGCCAAGGGCTAGGCAATCGGAACGTCGAAGATTTCGAGTGCGCGCTATCTTCAACAAACAGATTCTGCGCCTTTGCTTTCCCCCACGCCTCTTCCCACCCCACAGGCGGTGTGAAGCTCTTGTCATAGGCTGCTCGGACAAGTCCTTCAATGTCGTCGGGGCGTCGAAAGACTTCTGGAAGCATCGCGTAGGTCGATAGAAGCAGGGTTTGGCCGTAGATAAACTCAGCTCCCGAATCAAACTCGGGAACTAGCTCGCGCTCGAGGATTCCTCGAATCATCACCCGTGGCTGTTGTAGCTTCTCCGGCCGATCAGTGGCTGGACGCGCATGGCGATGCAACCGTCCGATGCGCTGAATAATGAGATCCATCGGGGCGATATCTGAGACAAGAACATCAGCATCAATATCGAGACTTTGCTCGGCGACTTGGGTTGCGACCACTATCTTGCGCCACGGACGCCCACCTCCCCGGCGAGAATCAGGTCCGAGTTCCTCACGCAAGGCATCTTCTTTCGCTACGCGCTCCCATGCAACGAAGCCGGCATGATGCAGCTGGACCTCGTCGCCATAAACGCCTTCTAGCACGCGATATGCCTCTTGCGCGCGAGCAATCGTATTACAAATAATGAGTGCACACCCGCCTTCGTCGAGGTAGTGCTCCGCAAAGGTGACGAGCTTTTCTACGTCATCGTCTAGGTACTCGATGCGCGCTTCTAGGTTCGTTGGCGTAGGCGGCACCGAATGAAACTCCACGGAATCCCTTGTTGCAAGTGTGAGCAGTGGATATCCAGTAGGGTCCTCATCCGGCCAGGGAGCACGGGAGTACGCCTGCACCAGTGAACGTCTCTTATCTGGCGGAAGCGTCGCTGACATGAGGATGACGCTGGCGCCGTAGTAGCCGAGCCACTCGATAGTTCTTTGGAGGTAGTCGCTGGTGTAAACGTCGAAGGAGTGCACCTCGTCGAAGATGATGACTTTTCCCGCCAGTCCCACGTGCCGAAGCATATGGAAGCGCTGCTGCAACGACATCATCAGAACTTGGTCCACGGTACCTACAACGAAATTGGACAACAGTCCCAGCCGCCGTCCAGACATCCACTGCGATGCAATGACTCCTCCACCTTCCCCGGAGTCTTTACCAATCTGCGAGAATTTCAGCTGCCGGTACGGCTCCGAAAGAACGTTTTTGGAGTGAGCAAGGTACATACTCCTCACCGTGTCAATACTGTTGTTCGAAGCCCATTCGATCGTGCGCTCCAACAATCCGTTGGCCGTTGCCATGGTCGGCGCCGCGAAGAAGATTCCTTGTGCTCCACCACCGGCCCCCAGGATTTCCGCGGTAGCCAGGGCCGCTTCAGTCTTTCCAACCCCAGTTTCGGCTTCAATAACAACAAGCGTTGGCTCCTCCAGCTTTTGCACGGCTTCCACAACAGCACGCTGCACCGGCCGAGCGCAGTACTCCTCCGGCCAGTCAAACGAACGCCTAAAGTGAGCGTCAATATCCTGCCAGTCCCCTTTTTCAGGTTCCCAAGGCATCGTTACGTCGATAGCTGCGGCGGCTGCTTCAACTCGTTCCAGCTGCGTTCCACTCACGTACAGCGTGAACGCGTTTTCATTAGAAGCCATCCAGTCCGCCATCACCACGAGCCCAGTGAGAATTTCCGCAGCGCCCTGATGCAGCTTTTGGCCGCAACATACCTCCTCAAGTACTGAGTCAGCACCGCAGAGCTCCGTCATCGCGTCGAGTAGTTCTTTATGAACGTTCTTCCACGGCTCGGGGTATTCTTCAATGAGGTCGCGCACCCGTGTAGAAGGTTGATTTGCAATGCCGTGATGGGCGTTAACTACTGCGGCCAATGCGTAAGCTTTTGGGCGGCGAACGCCTCGCGCACACAACCATTGCGAGAGGATTTCACCTGATGCAACGCCATGCGGAAGCTTGTCGAAGTTGGCCTCATCGACACTGAGGTCGATATCTAAACCTGCATCTAAGACGGCATGAACGAGATGTGCTTTATCACTTTCCAGGAGTAGGCGCTGGAACGTGCGTACTGCTTTCCCCACATCGTGGGCTCCCGCAAGCCACACATACAGCGCCTCTACCCCAGACTCATCGACCCCCAGCTCTTCTGAAAGATAGCGCTTCACAGAACCAGCCAACCAGGAGTTAAACAGGAATGAGGCTGCACATGCCGAGTCCACCATATGCTGTGGCAGCGACAAGAAATCTGTGCCATCACCGGACTTCGCCCACAAACTTTGAGCTTGCGGACTACGTTCGCGCGCCCAGCCATCAGCCTTAAGGCAAAAATCACGTGTCCGGGCCGGAATTAGACTGGAGATCGGCCCCTGTGCAGCGGTCTTTTCCATGATCATCCTTCATAAGAAGTGGTTTACAACGAGCATAGCATTACTAGCATTAGAAAGTTCATTAGTTCTTGAAGATTGTTCTTTGACGTACGCGATGTAGGCTTCATAATGGGCCGTTTCACTTCCCGGCGCTGCCGGGATGAGCCCTTTCTGATGCTTAACACCATCACTTCCCCGCGTCAGCGGGGCTTTCTTTTATCTGAAACACCCAATCTGCGGACGCTGGGTCTACGCATCGTCTACGTTGTCCTCATGACCTCTCCCCTTGACTTCAAGCGCTTGGAGCTCAACTCCAACACACCTATCGGACCCATCTTCCCTGCCAATGAGCGATGCGGAATCTACGTCATCGAGTTCGACGATGGCACCAAGTACGTGGGGCAATCCATCGACGTCGTCAAGCGGTTCTGGGACCACACGCATGGCTCCAACCATCATGAATCCTGGGGCGATGTCGTAGCACTATCATTTGCGCCCGCACCGCCTTTGGAGCTGGACATCCTTGAAAAACAAATGATCCAACACCAACTCGATGCCGGTGTCTTACTCCGAAATCGCAGCGGTGTATTAGCCTCTGAGGGCCCCAGCCCGCTGGATTTAGTCGTAACCGTCACCGATCAAAAACATTGGATCCTTGGGGATTGGGAACCATCACAGTTTGATCGCGCAGCTTTTGTCCGTGGCGCTGAAGCATCGGGGCCAACAAAGCTGGAGAAGAAAGCACCCCCAAAAGTTTCTCAAGCCGTAATCAAAGACATCGCATTCGCCCTCGAGCACATCATCCCTGTAGCGCCAGAAACAGAGAAAACGTACTGGACGTTGTCGGACTATCCTTCAACCGCTGGTGGCCGATATGCAACCCTCAATACCGGAATACTTGAGTTTCTTGTTTTCCCGCGTAGCAGTGTCATCACTGATCCAACTGACTTAGACCCGGGTTTTCTTGACGGCTACACCCTCGGCACTGGATTCTTTAACCTTCTTCCACGCGAGGGCGGCGATTGGAAAGCAGAATCCGATACCGTTTGGTTTAGCAAATCCCCTTACCACTTCGTCGCTTCCCATGATTACAACGTCACGCCAACTGAGGCTTATTACTATCCCATCGGCCAACTAGAGGAAACCTTCAACGCCCTTGGACCAGAAGTGATCTCTGACGCTCGCAAATTCGCGGTCACCTTGATGCGCAACCGCCCGTCCAACCTCTTCCGCCGCTGGCACAGCTCGGCGCTAGTAGGCCGGGCCTACGAGAAAATCGTGAACGGTTAGGACTTCGCCTCCGGCGTCGCATAGGGGCTGCGGGAGGAGTCCACCACTTGGCCCGCGTGGGCGGAGTGCGCGGTGGCGGTTTGGTCGAAGACTAAGGCGGCGGGTTTGACGCGCACGTCGGGCTTCTCGCCTTTGTTGACCATGACGTACTGCCCCATCATTCCCTCGTCCTCATGCAGCAGCATGTGGCAGTGATACATGTACGGGATGGTCTTGTCCGGGAAGTGACCGAACTCCACCAGTAGGCGCGCGGTGACCTTCGGCGGAAGGTTGACAATGTCCTTCCACCCAGAATTGAACACATTCATCTTCTCATCGCCGTCCCAGTCAAGAACCTGGAAGCGGGCGTTGTGGATGTGGAAGTTGTGCGGCCAGTCAGAGTTCTCATTGGTCACGGTCCAGATCTCCGGGGCGTCGTGGTCGATGACGGTATCCACCCGGGCCATGTCCATCTGCTCACCGTTGATCATGAAGGTGTTGAGCACGAACTCACGCTCTTCAAGGCCCTCCGTGGACGGGGTCTCCGCCGCGGCGGGGTCGAGCGTTGCCGGCAAGGCGGGGACTTCCGGCGCGGACTCTTCCGGCCCGGAAATGGTGAGCAGGTCGAAGGAATCTTGGAAGCCGAAGTCGGCCGCGTCCTTGTCCTTGGGCACCCCAAAATTATCCTTGCGCGGCACCGAGCGCAGCTGGACCTCCTTGCCGGGCTCCAAGTCCACGATGATTTCGGCGCGCTCGCCGGGGCCGAGGAAGAGGGTATCGGTTTCCACGGGGGCGTCGAGAAGCCCCGTGTCCGTGGCGATGACGTGGAAGGGACCGTTGCTGAGCTCCAGCGTGTAGAAGCGCATCGAAGCACCGTTGAGCAGGCGCAAGCGGACCCGGCGCGTGGTGGCGTCGAAGCGCGCATTGGTGATGCCGTTGACCAGAGGTGTGGTGCCCAGAAGGCCCAGAGTGTTATCGCTCTTTTCATCAATCTGGCCATCGTCGGTGAACTTGGCATCCATGATGACTACCGGGATGTCGTCCACACCGTAGTCCTGCGGCAGGTCCAGGTCATCGGCCACATCGTCATCGATGAGGAACATGCCCGCCAACCCGCGGTAGGCATGCGTGGCCGTGGCCATGTGCGGGTGCGGGTGATACCACAGCGTGGCCGCGGGCTGGATGATCTCCCATTCAGGTTTCCATGTCTTGCCCACCTCAATCGGCGAGTGCGGGCCGCCATCCGAATAGGCCGGCAGCTTCATGCCGTGCCAGTGCACCGTGGTCATCTCAATGAGGTCGTTGGTGATTTCCGCGCGGACTTTCTCGCCCCGCCGAGCCCGCAAAGTGGGGCCCAAGAAGGCGCCGTTGAAGCCCCACGTCCGCGTGCGGTCGTTGCCGGGGAGGATCTCCGAGTAGCCGTCCTGGGCGGTGAGCTTGAACACGCGCGTGCCGTCGATGACCTCCCCCTCCTCCACGGGCGGGATGGGCAGGGCGCGCGGCTCGCCGTCGTAGCCCAGCGGCTCCGGCTGATTCTTCGACCCCGAAGTGGAGCAGGCGCTCAACCCCATCACGGCGGCACCGGCAACAGTCAGTACGGAACCCTGGACAAAAATACGGCGGGATACTGTAGGGCGAACGGAGATAGACATGCCTCCCAGGATAGAGATCAGGTGAACCTTAGACCCCGGATTGGAGCGAGCCGGGCTTAAGATCACAGTCATGGCTTCGCGTTCAGCATCTCCCCACGGCTCCTCACCGTCCGAAGAGTCCGCCAATGCCCGCCGCTTCGTCTGGTCGAATGGCCTGCAGGGCGTGGGCGATCAATTGCTCTCCGGAAAGACGGTCCTGCCCTGGCTGTTTAGCGTGGCCGGAGTCCCCGGCTTCTTCACCGGCCTGCTAGTGCCCTTGCGCGAGTCCGGCTCCATGCTCCCGCAGGCGGCGCTGACCCCCTGGGTGGTGTCCCATCCAGCTCGCAAGCGCCTGTGGGTGCTGGGCTCGGTGGGCCAGGGCCTGTGCGCGGCGATTATCGCGGCGGCTGCTGTGCTTGTTCGCGGCCCCTTCCTCGGCCTCATCGTCTGCCTCGCCCTGGCAGCTCTCGCGGTGCTGCGCGCGCTGTGTTCGCTGACCGGCAAGGACGTGCAGGGCCGCACCATCTCCAAGGGCCACCGCGGAGTAGTGACCGGCCGGGCCACGCAGCTCGGCGGCGCGGTTACCTTGATTACCGGTGGCATCCTCGCCGTGCTGGGCGAGCTCCCGCGCTGGGGTTTGGCGGCGTTGCTGGCCATCGGTGCGGCCACGTGGTTCTTGGCGGCAGCAGTCTTCCGCACCATCGAGGAGCCGGTGCCGGATGACGCCGGTCAGAAGGGCCTGAACCGCAGCTGGTGGACGGACACCTGGAAGCTATACACCCAGGACGCGCAATTCCGCAGCTTCGTCAACGTTCGTGCCCTGCTTTTGGTGTCTGCCCTGTCCACCTCCTTTATCGTGGTGCTTTCGCAGAGCATCGGTTCGCAGGCTTTGAGCGGGCTCGGCGGCTTCGTCTTGGCCTCGGGCTTGGCCAGCCTCGTGGGTGGCCGTGTATCCGGTGTGCTCTCGGATAAGTCCTCCCGCTTGGTCATGTCCTGGGGCGCAGCTTTCGCAGCTCTCATTTTGCTGGGCATCGTCGCGTGTGCCGCGTGGGCGCCGGCAACGGTAAGCATGTGGGCGCTTCCCCTCGGATTCTTCCTGGTCAACTTGGCGCACACTGCCATTCGCGTGGCGCGCAAGACCTATGTGGTGGACATGGCCGGTGAGGATAAGCGCACCCGCTACGTCGGGGCCGCGAACACCATGATGGGTGTCATTCTCCTCGTGATTGGCGGCATCTCCGCCGTGATCGCGCTGGCTGGTCCCTCGGCAGCCATTCTGTTCTTGGCCTGCATCGGTCTGCTCGGCGCCTGGCGTGCCCGGGCACTTCCGGAGGTCTCACGCGAAAAATAGAACGCAGGCGTTATGATGAAAAAAGTAAGTCCTGACATCCCCAATCACAGGAGAAGCACACACTCGTGGCTGAAGTAACGAACTGCGCCGCCATCGTCCTTGCCGCAGGCGCAGGTACCCGCATGAAATCCTCAACCCAAAAGACGTTGCATGAGATTGGCGGGAGGTCACTTCTCGGCCACGCTCTCCACGCAGCCGCTGGCTTGAACCCGGAGCACCTCGTGGTCGTCGTGGGCCACCAGCGCGACCAGGTCTCCCCTGCCGTCGATGCCATCTCCGAGGAGCTGGACTGCGAGGTCTCCCAGGCCGTCCAGGAAGAGCAGAACGGTACCGGTCACGCCGTCCAGTGCGGCCTGAGTGCGTTGCCTGACTTCGACGGCACCGTCATCGTGACCAACGGTGACGTTCCGCTTCTGCGCCCGGAGACACTGCGCCAGCTGCACGAGACCCACACTGGCCAAGGCAACGCCGTGACCGTGCTGTCCGTGACCCTGAAGGATCCCACCGGTTACGGCCGCGTGCTGCGCGCCGAGGATGGATCGGTCACCGCCATCGTGGAGCAAAAGGATGCCTCCGAGGAGCAGCGCGCGGTGCGCGAGGTCAACTCCGGCGTTTTTGCTTTCGATGGAGCCGTGCTTCGCGACGCCTTGACGAAGCTCAACTCCGACAACGCCCAGGGCGAGCTTTACATCACCGATGTGCTGGAGATCGCCCGCGAGGGAGGCCACCGCGTCGGCGCGCACGTTGCTGTCGATCCGGAGGAGCTCTCCGGTGTGAATGACCGCGTGCAGTTGGCCGCGGCCGGCCGCATTCTCAACCGCCGTGTGGTCGAGGAAGCCATGCGCGGCGGCGCCACCATCGTCGATCCCGATACCACTTGGATCGGCGTCAACGTGACCATTGGCCAGGACGTTGTCATTCACCCCAATACCCAGCTGTGGGGTGCGACAACCATCGCCGATGGTGCTGAGGTGGGCCCCGACACCACCCTGACCAATATGCAGGTGGGCGCTGGCGCCAGCGTGGTGCGCACACACGGCTTCGACTCCGTCATCGGCACCAACGCTCAGGTGGGCCCGTTTACCTACATCCGCCCGGGCGTCATCGTGGGTGAAGAGGGCAAGCTGGGCGGCTTCGTCGAGGCGAAGAAGGCGCAGATTGGCCGCGGCACCAAGGTGCCGCACCTGACCTACATCGGCGATGCCACCGTGGGTGACTACTCCAACATTGGTGCCTCTTCCGTCTTCGTCAACTATGACGGCGTCAACAAGCACCACACCACCATCGGCAGCCACGTGCGCACCGGATCGGACACCATGTTCATCGCCCCCGTCACCGTCGGTGATGGCGCCTACTCCGGTGCGGGTACAGTAATTAAGGACGACGTTCCCCCGGGAGCGCTCGCGGTCTCCGGCGGCAAGCAGCGCAACATCGAAGGTTGGGTGCAAAAGAAGCGTCCGGGCACGCCGGCAGCGGAAGCAGCCGACAAGGCACAGGACGCCCAGGCTGACGATCAGACCACTAACTAACGACAAGTAAAGGGATATCTACTGATGACTGGCAAGGTTACCGGCAGCAGCAAGAACATGATGCTCTTCACCGGGCGCGCTCACCCGGCGTTGGCTGAGGCTGTGGCCAAGGAGCTCAAGACCGATCTGGTTCCGACCACCGCCCGCGATTTCGCCAACGGTGAGATCTTCATTCGCTTCGAGGAGTCCGTCCGTGGTGCTGACTGCTTCGTGATGCAGTCCCACACCCAGCCGCTCAACAAGTGGCTGGTAGAGCAGCTCATCATGATTGATGCGCTCAAGCGCGGCTCTGCTAAGCGCATCACCGCCATCCTGCCCTTCTACCCGTACGCGCGCCAGGACAAGAAGCACCTCGGCCGCGAGCCTATCTCCGCCCGCCTAGTGGCGGACCTGCTCGCTGCTGCCGGTGCCGACCGCATCGTGTCCGTGGATCTGCACACCGACCAGATTCAGGGCTTCTTCGATGGCCCGGTCGACCACATGCACGCCATGCCGATCCTGACCGACTACATCAAGTCCAAGTACCCGATGGACAACCTGGCCGTGGTCTCCCCCGATGCCGGCCGCGTGAAGGTGGCAGAGAAGTGGGCACACGAGTTGGGCGATGCCCCACTCTCCTTCGTCCACAAGACCCGCTCTAACACCGAAGCCAACAAGACGGTGTCCAATCGCGTCGTGGGTGACGTCGAGGGCAAGGACTGCATCCTGCTCGATGACATGATTGATACCGGCGGCACCATCGCGGGCGCGGTCCGCGTACTGGAGGAAGCCGGCGCCAAGTCCGTGGTTATCGCTTGTACCCACGGTGTCTTCTCCGACCCGGCTCGCGAGCGCCTGTCCGAGTGCGGCGCTGTCGAGGTCATCACCACCGATACCCTGCCGCAGTCCACCGAGGGCTGGGACAACCTCACTGTGCTGTCCATCGCCCCGCTGCTGGCTCGCACCATCCACGAGATTTTCGAGAACGGTTCTGTGACCACGCTGTTTGAGACTCACTAGATTTGGTTCTGCGACAACGCTGCTGCTAAAATCTTGTGCGTCTCGGCGAGGGAGAAATCCGTTATCGACGCGATAGCACAAGTTAAGCAGTGAATCTTGTATTAAGCCTGCGATGACTCGTCCAAGACGTCCATCGGCAGGCTTTTGTCGTATCTACACGGTTCTTCATGAGCCCTTGCCGCACAACGATACTTTAAGGAGATTTACTTATGGCTTCTGAGCGCCCCGTATTGAAGGCTGAAGTCCGTTCTGAATTTGGCAAGGGCTTCGCTCGCCGTCTGCGCGCTGCAGGCAAGATCCCGGGCGTTGTCTACGGCCACGCCGTCGACGTTCTGCACTTCGCCGTTGACCGCCTGGAAATGACCGCACTGGTCCGTAACCACGGCGTCAACGCCGTGTTCGAGCTGGAGCTCGAGGGCGAGCAGCACCTGGTCATGGTCAAGCACGTCGACCAGAACGTCCTGACCTTCAACATCGACCACATCGACTTGCTCTCCATTAAGCGTGGCGAGAAGGTTGAGGTCGAGGTTCCGGTTGTCCTCGAGGGCGAGCCGGCTCCGGGCCTCATGTCCATCCAGGATGCCGACGTTCTCCTGGTCGAGGCAGACGTGCTCAACATTCCGGAGGAGATCGCCGTGTCCATCGAGGGTCTCGAGGATGGCACCGTGGTCACCGCTGGCGACATCACCCTGCCGGAGGGCACCACCCTCGTGGCCGAGGAAGACACCGTCATCGTCTCCATCTCCGAGCCTCAGGTTGATGAGGAGCTCGAGGCTGCCGCTGAGGCTGCCGAGGACGGCGGCGCTGAGGCTGGCGCCGAGTCCGCAGACGAGGGCGCCGCCGAGGAGAAGGCCGACGAGGAGTAAAACTCCCCTCTCCTTATCACTCCTCATTCTCTAGCGCACCGCTGCCTGCATTCTTTCTCACTCCCTCCCCTACATACCGAGGGGGTGAGCGTGCAGGTGGCGGTGCGCTCTTGTGTCTTCACCCCAGCGGCTTAGAATGGCTGCGTGACTTCTTCTCCTTTTCTCGTCGTTGGCCTAGGAAACCCCGGGCCGAAGTACGCCGGCACTCGCCACAACATCGGTTTTGACGTGGCTGATGAACTAGCCCACGAGCTATTCGCTTCCTTTTCCGTTCACAAAAAGACAAACACGGATGTCGCCGAAGCGCGACGTGGCGATACCAAAGTGATCGTCGCCAAGCCGCGCTGCTTCATGAACTTGTCCGGCGGTCCCATCAAGGCACTCGCCCAATATTTCTATGTTCCTGCTGAGCGCATCATCGTGATCCACGATGAATTGGAGCTCGACTTCGCCACCATCAAGCGACGCCTCGGCGGCGGGGACCACGGCCATAACGGCCTGCGCTCCACCACGAAGTCCCTGGGCACCAAGGACTATCAGCGGCTTTCAGTGGGCATCGGCCGCCCGCCCGGCCGTATGGATCCGGCCGCATTCGTGCTCAAACCGTGGACTAAGCAGGAGGCCTACGAGATTCCCATCATCTGTGCCGATGCCGTCGATGAGATTCTTCGCGCGTTAGACTAGCCGCCATGAAGCTCGCTACTCTCCGCACCAGTTTTGGTACTTGCGCTATCCGCATCGACGGCCCCAACGTGGGCACCGAGCTGGATTATGAGGACGTCGGAGAATTGCTCGCCAGCCCCGATTGGAGCAAGGCCGCGCAGCTGTCCGGCGAGCCCGTCGTTTTTGAAGATTCCGACCTGGCTCCCGTCATCCCGCACCCGGGAAAGATTATCTGCGTTGGCGTCAACTACGCCAAGCATGCCCGGGAGATGGGGCGCGAGCTTCCCACGCAGCCCACGCTCTTCATCAAGTTTCCGGAGGCCCTGACCGGGCCCTTCGACGACGTTTATGTCCCGGACTATGCCACGAAGAAGCTGGACTACGAAGGAGAGCTCGCCGTGGTCATGGGACGCCGCGCGCACCGGGTGAGCACGAAAGATGCGCTGGATTACGTGGCCGGCTATGCCATCATGAACGACTACACCCTGCGGGATTATCAGCGCGCCACCACGCAGTTCCACGCCGGCAAATCCTTCTACCGCACCGCCGGCTTCGGGCCGTGGTTGACCACGGCTGATGAATGGGCCCCGGGCAAGGCCGCGCGGCTCACCACGACCGTCGACGGCGACGTGCGCCAAGACGACAACACCGATGACCTCATCTTCTCCGTGGCCGAGCTCATCGCCTTCTGCTCCTCCCTCTACCCTCTCAATCCGGGCGATGTCATTGCCACCGGCACTCCGGAAGGTGTGGGCTTCGCGCGTGGTGAGGAGGCGCTGCTGGGCGACGGCTCCCGCACCCGCATCAGCATCGAAGGGCTCGGGGCAATTGAGAACACCACGCGCTTCGGTGAGCCCCCTGCTGCCGGTGGCTGCGGCGAAGGCTGCACCTGTCGCGGCCGTTAACATTCAGGCCGCATACAGGATCTTCAGCGAGCACGCTCTGATTTCGATACGGTGGGACACCACATTTCCCCCGATTAACTGAGAAGGATGAGCCTCGATGACTCTTCGTTCCCGCTTCACCGCCGTCGGCATCGCGCTCTGCGCCAGCACCGCGCTGGTGGGGTGCTCGTCGGATAAGGAGGCCGAGCCCGCCCCGACGCCGACTCCCGCGCCGGTGGAAACCGTGACGGAAACGGCCACAGCGACGGGCACGGATGCTGGCGACGCAGAGGGCTCCGGCATGCTCAGCGGCGATGAAGCATTTGAGAAAGCCTTAGCCCACGCCGGCGTTGATGCCCGAGCCGTCACCGAAAAGGAAGTCGACTACGACGATGGTGATGACGGCAAGGGCCCGCACTGGGAGATCGAGTTCAAGGCCAACGGCCAGGAACACGAGCTCGATGTCGACGCCGCCAGCGGCGCGGTGACGCAACACGAGGTTGACTGACCGCCAGTCTGATCCCCAGCTCCATCCCACGCACATCTCTAACCCCTGCAGTTAGGCATTTCCCCAGCTAAGAGGTAAATTTAAAGGTATGAGTTCACAGTCTAAGAAGTCTGCCACCAAGCCGCCGAAGCTAGACAAGCAAGCCTATGAGGACGAGCTCAAGCGCCTCCAAGCAGAGCTCGTCGAGATGCAGCAGTGGGTCGTTGAGACCGGCGCCCGCGTTGTCATCATCATGGAAGGCCGCGACGCCGCCGGCAAGGGTTCCGCCATCAAGCGCATTACGCAGTACCTTAACCCGCGTACTTGCCGCATCGAAGCGCTGCCCAAGCCGACTGACCGCGAGGCGGGCCAGTGGTACTTCCAGCGCTACATTGAGAAGCTGCCCACCGCCGGTGAGATCGTCATCTTCGACCGCTCCTGGTACAACCGCGCCGGCGTGGAACGCGTCATGGGCTTTTGCTCCCAGCAGGAGTACGTGCGCTTCCTTCACCAGGCGCCGATGCTGGAACACATGCTCATCGAAGACGGCATTATCCTTCTCAAGTACTGGTTCTCTGTGTCTGATGAGGAACAGCTCGCACGCTTTAAGTCCCGCCGCAATGATCCATTGCGCCGCTGGAAGCTCTCCCCCATGGACCTGCAGTCCATCACCCGCTGGGAGGACTACTCGCGTGCCAAAGACGAGATGTTCGTCCACACGGATACCCCGTCCGCCCCGTGGTACACGGTGGAGTCTGAGGATAAGAAGCGTTCACGCATCAACGTGATAAACCACATCCTCAAGACCGTTCCCTACCAGCACGTGGAGCAGGACGTACCCGAGATTCCAAACCGCCCCGAGCTCGAGGCTGAATACGTCCGCCCACCGCGCAACGATTTTGCCTACGTCCCGGATGTCGCGGCTGACTTGGAGCGTGCCAAGGTCAACGGTGACGGCGGCAAGAAGACTAAGAAGAAGCACGGCAAGAAGAACAAGAAGAAGAAGTAGTTCTTCCGCAGACTTCTCCTACATTTTCGGTAGGCACAGCCGCCCCGCTCGGTGCACACTGCCCTAGCTGACGAAAGTTGCCCGGATTTTTCAATCCCAGCCCCTACTTTTGTCAGATGGGGCAGTTGTGCGTTTGAAGCATCCTGGCAAAGCTAGGTTGCCCGCCGAGCGGAACCCGAAAACAACAACACCGCCCACGCCATACGGCGAGGGCGGTGTTCGTGTTCTAGCGCTTAGAGCTCAGAGACGTCAACGCGCTTCGGGTACACCACCGGGCGGGCGCCGGCGATGTCCTCGACGATGCGGATGACCTGGTTGGAGTAACCGAACTCGTTGTCGTACCACACGTAAAGCACGAGGTGCTTGCCGGAGGAGATGGTGGCGAGACCATCGACCACACCAGCGTGGGTAGAGCCCACGAAGTCAGAGGACACAACCTCCGGGGAAGCGATGTAGGAGATCTGCTGGCGCAGGTCGGAGTGCAGGGACACGTTGCGCAGGAAGTCATTGACCTCGTCGCGGTCAGCTTCCTTCTCCAGCTCGAGGTTGAGCACGGCCATGGAAACGTCCGGGGTGGGAACGCGGATGGCGTTACCGGTGAGCTTGCCCTCAAACTCCGGCAGAGCCTTGGACACAGCCTTGGCTGCACCGGTCTCCGTGAGCACCATGTTCAGGCCAGCTGCACGGCCGCGGCGGTCACCCTTGTGGAAGTTGTCGATGAGGTTTTGGTCATTGGTGAAGGAGTGCGCGGTCTCCACGTGGCCGTGAACCACGCCGTAGCGGTCGTTGATGACCTTGAGCACCGGGGTGATGCCGTTGGTGGTGCAGGATGCGGCGGAGAGGATCTGGTCGGAATCCTCGATGTCGCCGTGGTTGATGCCGTAGACGATGTTCTTCAGATCGCCCTTGCCCGGAGCGGTGAGCAGCACGCGAGCCACGCCCTTGGACTGCAGGTGCTGGGACAGGCCCTCGCGGTCGCGCCACACACCGGTGTTGTCGACGACGATGGCGTTGTCGATGCCGTACTTGGTGTAGTCAATGTCCGCCGGGTCATTGGCGTAGATCATCTGGATCTTCGTGCCGTTGGCCCAGATGACCTCGTTCTCCTCATCAACAGCGATGGTGCCGTTGAAGGCACCGTGGACGGAGTCACGGCGCAGGAGGGAGGCACGCTTGAAGATATCCATGTCGCCCTTCTTGCGTACGACGATGGCGCGCAGGCGCACGCCGCCGTAGGCAGCCTCGCGGGCAATGAGGATGCGGGCCAGCAGGCGGCCGATGCGACCGAAGCCGTAGAGGACGACGTCGGTGGATTCCTTGTCCACACCAGCGCCGACGAGATCCACGAGGGTCTCTTCGAGGTAGTTGCGCAGGTTATCGGAGCCGGACTCCTCGAAGCCGGTGGCCAGACGGCCCAGATCAATGGAGGCGGTGCCCAGGTTCATCGAGCACAGTTCCTTCACAATCGGCAGGGTCTCTGCGGTGGAAAGCTCGCGCTCAGCAATGCGGCGGGCGTAGCGGTGCGCCTTGATGATGTCGATGTCGGTCACGCCGATGAGCAGGCGGCCGTAGATAGAGGTGACAACGTTATTGTTGCGGTGCAGCTGGTGGATGAGCGGGATCATCTCTTGGGCCAGCTCCAGGCGCTCGTTCCAATCCTCGTGCCCAATGTGCGCGTTCGAAGTCACGTGCTTTGTATCCTTTACTCGTCAAAAAGGGTGTAAAACTCTGTCCATCCGTAAATATTAACCGTTATTCATACCCGTTTGGGTGTAGTTGAGCGAGGATCTCCGCCACACTACCCCCGCCAAGTTTCATTACATCGACACCTACGAGGCAATAGTCCACGTCCGCGTCAAGCTGGGCGCGACGAGGTTTCAGTAGCGCGTTGAGGTAGGGGTAGACCAAAGGCAGGTCCGGGTGTGCCCGCGTGTAGGCGGTCTCCAGCCCGCGGGCGTAGCGCCCGGAGAACGCGCGGGTGGACACCGTCTGGCCACCGCGACGCAGAAGGCCACGGTTGTGTTCACTCGTTCCCGCCTCCTCGGACAGCAGGAAGGCGGAACCACAGCTGACTGCTTTTACCCCCGGCCAGGCCAGGGCCGTGGCAACATCTTCCGCCGTGCGCAGACCACCCGCGGCAATGAGCGGAAGGTCCGTCACCTGGTGGACCGCCGCGACGAGTTCCTCGAGAGGGCGCTGATCGGGTTCCGCACTCGGGTCCCACACACCACGGTGCCCGCCAGCATCAGGGCCCTGCACGCACAACACATCGATGCCGCGGGCGGCCGCGGCCTGCGCCTCCTCGGGGTTGGTGACCGTAGTCCACGCCTCTGCCCCAGCGTCATGGATGCGCGCGACCTCGTCCTCGCTAAAGACGCCGAACATCGACCAGAGCACTGCTGCCCCACCCTCCAGCGCGGCGTCGAGCTTGTCCTGCCAGCCGAAGTTTAGGGAGACGTCGCCAAGCACGGCGCCCTCTTCGGCGGCGAGGGACCGTGCAGCCGCGAGTTCCGTTTCGGTTAGCGCGCGCTGCGGGTGAAAGATATTGACCCCGAAGCGCGTACCGGCACACGCAGCGATGGCCTCCCGCGCGGCGTCGACGGAGCACGTCCCCAGCCCCAGCGCGCTGAAGGAACCGGCGGCGTCGGCGGCGGCCACCAACTCAGGCGTGGTGGGCCCGCCCGCCATCGGGGCAGGTAGGACAGGGCAAGTGATAGTCTCAAGAAGTTGACTCATGGTTACCCAGCCTAAAGAAAACCATCAAGGGAGTAGTTGTGTCTGCCATCCGTGACTTTTTCACCCGCCTCTTTGGCCGCGCCGGCGAAGCACCGAATAAGAAAACAAAGAAGGCCGCCACCCCCGGACTAAACCCGGCGGATTTAAGCGCCGAGTGGCTCATCGTGGGTTTGGGTAATCCCGGCGCGAAATACGCCGCGACCCGCCACAATGTGGGGTACATGGCCGTGGATGATCTCCTCGCCGAATCTGGTGACATGCTCGAGCCTGTCACCGGACACCAACTCAGCGCGGCGCAGCTCGAGCTCGGAGGCACGAAGGTCGTAGCGCTGCGCTCACACACCTACATGAACCTCTCTGGCGATCCCATCGCCCCGTTGGCCACGCTGCTGGGCGTTGCGGCAGAGAACATCATCGTCATCCACGATGAGCTCGACCTGCCCGCCGGCAAGGTGCGTATTAAGAAGGGCGGCAACGAAAACGGCCACAACGGCCTTAAGTCACTGAGCGAGCGCTTGGGCACGCGCGATTACCTGCGCGTGCGCATCGGTATCGGGCGCCCACCCAAGGGTGGTTCCATTCCAGACTGGGTGCTCGCGCCTGTCGACGCCAGCGCTGAGCTCGATTCCACCATCGCCACCGCCGCCGAGGCCGCACGCCTCATCATGGCTGAGGGCCTCAACAAGGCCCAGCAGGAAATCCATTCCCGGTCGAAATAAACCCCGGCGCGACCACGCTCAACGTCCTACACTATCCAAGTATGAGCCGCACGAGCCAGAGCCTGCCATTGAATAACGACCCGAGAACTATCGTCATCACCGGAGCCTCTGACGGCGTGGGCGCGGCCGCTGCCCGTATCCTTCACCAGCGCCGCCCGCAGGATTCGCTCGTGCTCGTGGGCCGCAACCCGGAGAAGACGCAGGCTGTGGCCGAGGAGATCGGAGCCGACTTTCATGTGGCCGATTATGAGTCTTTGGGCCAAGTGCGCCGCCTCGCGGAAGAGCTAAGCCAGTACTCGCAGATCGATGCCTTGGGCAATAATGCCGGCGGCATGTTCGACGGCCCTTTCGCCACCGCCGATGGTTTCGAGCGCACGTGGCAGATCAACGTCGTGGCTCCCTTTCTGTTGACCTCCTTGCTGCGCGATACGCTGCGGGCCAGCAACGCCACCGTGGTGCAGACCGCCTCGTTGGCCAACATGCTGTATTCCTCTTTCGACCCCGGTGACCCGAATACTTTTGAAAAATTCACGGCGGAACGCGCCTATGGCAACGCCAAGTTGGGCGATATCCTGCTGACCCGCTACCTCGACTCCCACGGGCTGACCTCCGTGGCCTTCCACCCGGGGATATTGAATACTGGTTTCGGGCATAACTCCACGAGCAGGACGAGCAAGCTCTATTCGACCACTGCGGCTCAATACGTCTTGGGCAAGGCGGACAAGGGTGGGGAGAACTTGGCCTACTTCCTCAGCGGCACACCGGGCATCCATTTCGACTCCGGCGAGTATTACAACCAGAAGCGCAAGCCAGGCCTGCAGCGGCCGATTGCGAAGAAGCTCTCCGTGGCCCGGCGCATCTTTGATGATCTGGGCCGCCAGCTCAATGTGGAGTGGTAGCAGGCAGCGGCTAAACTAGCCCGCATGAGTATTGCCTCCGAAGCTTCCCGCCGCCGCACATTCGCCGTCATCGCCCACCCGGATGCTGGTAAGTCCACGCTGACGGAGGCGCTGGCGCTCCACGCGCACGTCATCAACGAGGCCGGCGCGGTGCACGGCAAGGGCAACCGCAAGTCCACGGTCTCCGACTGGATGGAGATGGAGAAGGAGCGCGGTATTTCCGTGGCCTCCTCCGCCCTGCAGTTCGAGTACGCGCCTGAAGGCCATGAGGGCGAGCCCTACATGATCAACCTGGTGGACACCCCGGGCCACGCGGACTTCTCGGAGGATACCTACCGCGTGCTCACGGCGGTGGATGCTGCTGTCATGCTTATCGACGCCGCCAAGGGCCTCGAGCCCCAGACCCTCAAGCTCTTCCGCGTGTGTAAGGCCCGCGGCCTGCCGATCATCACGGTGATCAACAAGTGGGACCGCGTGGGCCGTGAGCCGCTGGAGCTTGTCGACGAAATCGTCAACGAAATCCAGCTGCAGCCCACCCCACTGTACTGGCCGGTGGGTATCGCCGGCGACTTCCGCGGCTTGGCCCACATCAACGATGACGGCGAGGCCGATGAGTACGTGCACTTCCTGCGCACCGCCGGTGGTTCCACCATCGCCCCGGAGGAGCACTACTCCCCCGACGAGGCCGCTGCGAAGGAAGAGGACGCCTGGGAGACGGCCGTGGAGGAAGCAGAGCTGCTGGCAGCTGACGGCGCCCTGCACGACCAGGAGCTCTTCGAGCAGTGTGTGACCTCCCCGCTCATCTTCGCCTCCGCGATGCTGAACTTCGGCGTGCACCAGATCCTGGATACGCTGTGCGCCATCGCCCCGGCTCCGCGCTCCCGCGATTCGGATCCGCAGGCCATCGAGGCCGCCACCTCCGCTATCGATGAGGTCCGTGAGGTCACCGATGAGTTCTCAGGTGTCATCTTCAAGGTGCAGGCAGGCATGGACCGCAAGCACCGCGATAACCTCGCTTTCATGCGCGTGGTCTCCGGTGAATTTGAGCGCGGCATGCAGGTCAACCACGCCCAATCCGGCCGCAGCTTCTCCACTAAGTATGCGCTGACGGTCTTTGGCCGCACACGTGACACCGTGGACACGGCTTACCCGGGTGACATCGTGGGCTTGGTCAACGCCGGTTCCTTGGCACCTGGTGACACGATTTACACCGGCAAGAAGGTGCAGTTCAAGCCCATGCCGCAGTTCGCACCGGAGTCCTTCCGCATCCTGCGCGCGAAATCTTTGGGTGATTACAAGGCCTTCCGCAAGGGCCTGGACCAACTGGCGGCGGAAGGCGTGGTCCAGATTCTGCGCAACGATACGCGTGGCGATGCCGCCCCCGTCATGGCCGCGGTCGGCCCCATGCAGTTCGAGGTCATGCAGGCCCGCATGGAGGTCGAATACAACGTGGAGACCATCACCGAGCCCATCCCCTACTCGGTGGCGCGCCGCACCGACGCTGAATCCGCGCCCGAGTTGGGCCGCCAGCGCGGCGTGGAGATCTTCACCCGCACCGACGGCGAGCTCATCGCGCTCTTTGGTGATAAGTGGAAGCTGGCCTTCATTGAGAAGGAGCACCCGGAGCTGACCATCGAAACACTCGTGGCGGATTAGGCATAGCGTTTCCCTTAACTGCTGAGGAATTCCTTCCACGCCGGCCATTCCGCATAGGTCTGCGCGCGCCCAGCCTCATAGTTGGAGCGCAGCTTTGTCACAGAACGCTCAGTCGATGCCACCTGCATATCCTCCGGGAAGAAAAGCTGGGCTCGCCCTTCCTTTTCCAGCTCCAGAAGCCGGTCCTTGGAGGCGTTGTACCGAGGCGGCCGGGCAATCATCGCCTCCGCCACGGCAGGGTACTTTCGGAAGATTCGTCGCAGCGCCGCGGGCCGCCCCACCTCAGGCCGCACGTAGCCACGCGGTTTCGACCCCAGGAACAGGAACTTCTCAAACCCGGCCTTCTCCGCCTGCTCGATGAGGATGCCACCGGATTCCCCCATCGCACCGTCGACGTACGGTGCGCCATCGATAACACGCATCGGCATGATCAGCGGCAACGTCGAAGACGCGCGAACGCGCACCATCAGGTCCTCTTGTGTCTTTATGTCATTGCGCCCCCAGTACACGCTCTCCCCGGTATCGGCGCGCGCGGCGGAAATACACATCTGCGCCGGGTTGGCCTGAAATGCTTCCCAGTCAAAGGGCATGTCCTGATCGGCGGCCTTCTCATAGATGAACTCCGCATTGAAGTAGCCGCTACCGCGCAACAGCGAGCCCAAGCCACCGAAGCTGGGGTTCTTGGCAAAATCCACGAAGGATTCTTCCGAGCGGCTCACGTCGCGGGAGAGGAAGTTCACGGTGTGCGAGGAGCCCGCGGAAACACCTCCAACCCAGCCAAATTCCACCTCCTCCTGCAGAAGTTTGACGATGCACGCGGCGGTATAGGAATTGCGCATGCCGCCGCCTTCAATGACGAGTGCTGTATCTTTCGCGTCAATCACAGTGCCCGATGGTACTCCCGCGCTAGGATCACGCCATGGGATTGTTTTCTGCGGTTAAGAATGTCGTCGACAAGCTTGGCGGCTCCAGCACTGTCCGTTTGGCCTCCCCGGATCCCCACGCCGTCGAGGTCTCTGTAGACCACCTCTCCGTCCACACGGCCGGCGGCCTCATCATCCTGGTCACCTCCCCAGCCGGCGCACAAATACTCAGTGAGGTGGCGCGTTCCGGTGAGCCCGCGCAGTTGCGTGGCCCTCAGACCACGGTGCATCTCTCCCCCACGACTAAGGAGCAGCGTCCCGTCCACGACCCCAAGAAGGGATGGGCCATCCCGTTGTCGCCCGCAGAAAGAGAAACACTGTCCCAACTCAACGCCGAGCCCGGCGATTATGAAATTTCCGAGTCACTCGCTGTGTCCGTCGAACCCACCCCTGAAGAAAGCTAGTCCGCCATGCTCATCCTCCCCTTCCAAGGGCACACGCCTCGCATCCACCGCAGCGCCTGGATAGCACCGAATGCCACCATCATCGGTGACGTCACCATCGGGCCAGATTCTTCCGTGTTCTATGGCAGCGTGCTGCGCGGGGATGTTGGTGCCATCCGCCTTGGCGCCCGCGTCAATATCCAGGACAACTGCGTCATCCACGTTGAAGCCACCGAGCCTTGCGTGCTGGAGGATGACGTCACCGTGGGCCACATGGCCATGCTGCACGGCACGCACGTGGGCGCGGGCACGCTGGTTGGAATGAAGGCCTCTTTGCTCTCCGGCTCCACCGTGGGCCCAGGCTCTCTCATCGCCGCCGGCGCGGTGGTGCTCGAAGGCCAAAACATTCCCGCCGGCGCCTTGGCCGCCGGGGTGCCCGCCAAGGTGCGCCGTGAGTTGAGCCCTGAGGAATCCGCTGCCTTCATCCCGCACGCCGCGCGCTACGTCGACATTGCTCAGAATCAGGCGCCGCTTGGCGACGCCCTCCCCCTCGACGACGTCCTCTACGACTAGCCCCGCAACTGCCGTTGTTGACAAAACTCCCGAACTCGCCGCAAAAACTGACCAGAACTTTGGCAACTAGGGCAGTTCACTTTTGAACTCTTGCCCACCAGCCGGCTCGTTATAGAAGAGCAACGAGACCCATCACCACCAGGAAGGCGGCCACTCCGTAGCCGCTCCAAAGCGCAACCGCTGCGGAGTTCTCCCGTGCCCAGGCAAAGGCGCGTCCGGCCCAGGAGTCTGGCTTCGCCCGCACAAGCGCGATGAAAAGCCCGCACACCGTCGGCAGCGAGAGCGCAAACGTGGCGTAGAAAAAGAGGCCACCGTATTTAACGGTGTTGCTGAAATCCCCGGCAGCAAGGTGCATCAGCCCATAGAAAAAGGGTACGGAGGTCAAGGACTGGATAACGCCCATGGCATAGCCCACCGCGACAGTCTTGGCCGAGGGCGTGCGCAGTGGGCCGAGGAGTTTCTGCACCATGTCATTGGGTTCGCCCTTGGAGCGCCAGGCCAGAAGGCCCAGCCCCAGGCCGATGACCACTAGACCCCAACCGAGCAGCGGTGATTCCAGCGCGGCGGCCACCTTGTCCTGGATGCCGACGAAGACGAACATCACCACAGCAGCGGCGGTGAGTACACCGAACCAGTCACCGACGATGACGAGGGCCGCAATCTTGCGGTAGCTCCCCCGCGGAAGCATGATGCCGATGGCCACCAGGATTCCGATGAGAAGCGCGTTGACGGAATCGGCGAAGGCATTCAGCACGGCTTCAAGCATGCGGGCTAGTCTACAGGCTCTTAGAGAACATTCATCTACTGTTTACCCCGCGCGCCCCCGACGCAGGCGAGCAAACGGTATGTTCGAAAAAAGTGTGCCACGTAACGCACCCCAAACTTACGCGTGTCAACATAGACTAGACCCCTGCTGGTACAGCACGTTTTGACCCCGACCCAAGAAGTGGAGAGACAAAAATGAAGGTAGCGATTCTCGGCGGAGACGGCTTCTGCGGTTGGCCCGCTTCCCTCTATCTCTCCGACCAAGGCCACGAGGTCATCATCGTGGATAACCTCTCCCGGCGCGCCATCGATGAGGAGTTGGGCGCGGAATCCTTAACACCCATCGCCTCCATTGAGGAGCGCCTGGCCGCGTGGACCGAGGTCTCCGGCAAGACCATCGGTTTTTGCAACCTCGACGTGGCCCAGGACTACGATGGCCTGCTGGAGTTCCTGAATACCGAACGCCCGGATGCGGTGGTGCACTTCGCTGAGCAGCGCGCCGCGCCCTACTCGATGAAGAACTCGCGCACCAAGCGCTACACGGTGGATAACAACATCAACGCCACCCACAACCTGCTCGCCGCCATCGTCGAATCTGAGCAGGATATCCACGTCGCACATCTGGGCACCATGGGTGTCTACGGTTACGGCACAGCCGGCATGAAAATCCCGGAGGGCTACCTAGATGTGCAGGTGGATGCGGGTGAGAATGGCGTCGTCAAGCAGCAAATCCTCTATCCCTCCAACCCGGGCTCGGTCTACCACATGACGAAGGTGCTGGACCAGCACCTGTTTGCCTACTACGCCAAGAATGATGAGCTGCGCATCACCGACCTACACCAGGGCATCATCTGGGGCACGCACACTGAGCAGACCCAGAAGGACGAGCGCCTCATCAACCGCTTTGACTATGACGGCGACTACGGAACGGTGCTCAACCGCTTCCTCATTCAGGCCGGCATTGGTTATCCGCTGACCGTGCACGGCACCGGCGGACAGACCCGCGCCTTTATTCACATTCGTGACATGGTGCGCTGCATCGAGCTGGCCCTGCAGAATCCGCCGGCACGCGGCGAGCGCGTCAAGATCATCAACCAGATGACCGAAACCCACCGTGTGCGTGACCTGGCAGAACTACTGGCGAAGATCTCTGGTGCGGAAGTGGCTTATGTGCCGAACCCGCGCAAGGAATCCGCAGAGAATGAACTCCACGTCACCAACGACACTTTCCTCGAACTAGGACTGGAGCCGACCACCTTGTCGGAAGGGTTGCTCCATGAGGTGGAGGAAGTCGCACGCAAGTACGCCGACCGTGTTGACCGCTCCAAGATTCCAGCCCAGTCGCTATGGACGCGCCAGCAGCACGCTGGTGTTCCCGAAGCCTTGGCCAACGGTGCTGACGCTGCGGAGGCTTAAACCTTCGTGCGCATCGCTATCGTTACCGAGGTCTTCCTGCCCAAGATCGACGGCGTGGTCACGCGCCTGACGCGCACTCTGGACCAGCTGTCCGCGATGGGCCATGAGGTGCGGATTTTTGCCACAGGCAAGGCCCCTGACACCTATGCCGGCTTCGAGGTCACCCGCATCCCCAGTTTGTCGCTGTGGGTCTACCCGGAGATTAAATTCGGTTTGCCCTCGTGGAAATTCTTCAAGGAAATCCGGGATTTCGATCCCGATGTCATCCACGCGGTCAATCCCATTTGGACCGCGGCCCTCGGCGTCTTTGCCGCGCAGCGCGATGCCGTACCGCTGGTAGCCAGCTTCCACACCAATGTCCCCGAGTACGTTGAAGCGCTGGGGATTGGGTGGACTAGGCCGCTGACCGAAGCCGCGCTGAAGTATCTGCACAACCAGGCTGCGGTGAACCTGTGCACCTCCGGCCCCATGGTGGATAAGGCTCGGATGATGGGGATCCGCAACGTGCAGCTGTGGCCCAAGGCTGTTGATACGCAGACCTATCACCCCAGTCGCGCCACGGAACAGATGCGCGAGCGCCTGACCGACGGTAACCCGGATTCCCCGTTGGTGACCTATATCGGCCGCGTCTCCAAGGAGAAGGACTTGGAACGCCTCGATCACGTGATGGAACTGGTGAGGGCACAGCTTAGCGACGCCCGCCTGGCCATCGTTGGCGATGGCCCCGCCTTGGAGGAGCTCAAGTCCAGCTTCAATCCTGCGCACACCGTATTCACTGGCTACCTCTCCGGCGAGGAGCTCGCCGCCGCCTTCGCCGTGGGGGATGTTTTCCTCTTCCCCTCCGCCACGGAGACCCTGGGACTCGTGGCTCTCGAGTCCTTCGCCTCTGGGGTTCCGGTCATCGGCACGAATGCCGGCGGCATCCCCTTCGTTATCGAAGAAGGCGTCACAGGACATCTCATCGAGCCCGACGCTGACGACACCGCGTGGGCCCGCGCCGCTCTCAGCCTCCTCCGTGATTCCTCCCGCCGGGCGCAGATGGGACAGGCCGCCCGCCGCGAAGCTGAAAAACATTCCTGGGTAGAATCCACCCAAGCCCTCCTTCAGGCCTACGAGGAGGCCATCGAGCACCCCTTCCGCAGGAATACAAACTAGTCAAGGAGACCCATGGATTCAGCCCAGAACCTGTACTCCGCTGGCGCCTTTATCCAAGCCGGCATCGACGCCACGTTTGCCTCACGCCTGGGCGTCGTTCGCGACGTCGAGGTGAATTTCATTCCCACCGATTCCGCATCAGCAACCTCGGAGGAAGGGCAGCCAGACCTGGATCAGCGCGCCGTCGTGCGTTTTAGCACTGATTCCGGGGTCTATGATTTCGATGGACTGCGTCTTGCCACCATCCACAACGGGGAGCTGCGCTGGACCACCGGCATGGCAGAGCACGCACCGCAGCCGGAATTCCACGGGCCGCAACCTGACTCTGCCCTGCTGCGCGGCTTGGCACGACGGCTGGTGGGCGACCGGCCCGTTGTCCGCGTCCCACAGGGCGATGGCGAAGCATTGGTCGCCGTCGATTTCGCGGAGATTAACCCGGATCCTCGGGTGAGCATCCTGGCCGGAATTGAGCACTCAGGGGACGTCACCGGTGGCGTCGACGAGCGCCTAGCCACCGCCGAGCTCGCTTCCTACCTGGGCATTCCGCAGAGCAACGCGGAGAATCTCGCGCTCTTCCACGGCTCCCGGATCGTGGCTCTCCCCCAGGCCCCGGGCCGCGCCGGGCTCAGCGCGCGCGAGGTGTTGGCCGATGCCCACTTCCTCGCCACCGAGCACAACTTCTTCTTGGAGGCCCGTTTCCCCAACCTGTGGGCGGACCTTGATCCCGATACGTCGCGGACCGTGGTGAACTCTGATTACGGCTCGCTCACGGTGCCCGCGCACCTCATTGCCACGATCGACGCTGCCGCAGACACCTTCACGTGGGCCTGGGCAGACGAGCTATCCGGCTCCATGTCCGCCCAGGCGGCGGGGAACCTGCGCCGCTTCGGATATGACCAGGCCATCCCCGAATTGATTCGGGCCCGCGTGTCCATCACTGAGGCACGCTCTACACGCTTGCCGCAGCTGGCCATGCCAGTTCTGGGCCTGTGGACCTTGCTGCCGGTGCAGCTTCCCGACGGCCGCCAAGGCCTCGCGCTGTCTGACGCCCCCGCGTTCCACCTGCCCGCACCGACTCCGGCGGCCACGCAAGCCACCCTCAACGTCGCGGTGCCGGCAGGCGTGGACGAGCAGCGGGCGCGCGCTGCCTACCACCGGGCGCGTCCCCTCTAAGTGCGCGCAAAGCGCCGGGGTGAAAGCTCTAGGAGTTCAGCACAGCGCGGAATTCTTCGACGTCGACCTCATCCGTGGTGGCCGGGTTAAACGCTGCGTCCTGAGTCTTGTCCACTAGTACCGCGCGCACACCTTCGGAAAAGTCGGGACGGCGGTACATGTGCATGCCCAGCTTGAGTTCCAAAAGAAGGGCCTCGCGGATGTCGTCGACACCGGCCTCTGCCTCATAAAGCTCATTAGCCGCGATAATGGCGGCTGGGCACGCCCCTGCCATAAGGCGGCGGACCTCACCGGCAATGAGCGGGCGCTTGTCCAACTCCGCTGAAATTTCCTCCCACGTTGGCAGGGCAAACGTCTCCTCCAGGTCCTTGGCCACCTGCTCCAGCGGGGCGGGCTCTTCGGGCGCGGGCAGGGCGAGGTCCTCCAGCGCAGCATCAATACCGCGCTCGATGGCGGCCTCAATCAGCTCGTGTGCATCCTTAACAACGTGGGTTGCCACGCCAGTCCACAACATGTCTGCGGCATACATGCGGTATCCACTAAGACCCCAGAACTTGGCCAAGCCCGGTGAGGCGATACCGCGGGTGCCTACCATGCGCTGGGCCGCATAGGCCACACCGACGTCGGTAACGTATCCGATGTTCATCTCCGGCATCGAGGCGAAGGCCTTTTCTGTCACCACGCGATGCGAGCCGTGCAGGGAAATGCCCAATCCACCACCCATAACGACACCGTCGATGACGGCGATATAGGGCTTTGGAAACTCGGCGATATCACCGTTGGTGAGGTACTCGCTGGCGAAGAAGGCATCGACCTCCTCCAGCTTGCCTTCCGCGATTCCCTCCCGCGCGTGGCGCACATCGCCGCCCGCACAGAATGCTTTAGGGCTGTTGGAGTAAATCAGAACCTGTTCAATCTCATCGTCCTGTGCCCAGGCTTCGAGGGAGCGGCGGATGATATCGATCATGTCCGGGTTCAACGAGTTCAGGGCCTTCGGCCGATTGAGTTCGAGGACTCCGGTATGGTTGCGGACGGAAACGAGTACTGGATCAGTCGTAGTCATGCGCACCAGTGTTCCATATCACACATGTTTCAGCCACCTTTTTTGAGGCTGGTTTTAACATCGACCCCTGCCTCTAAACCCAACCTTCAGATTGGTGTGAATTTCTTGCTCCCACAGCTTGTTGCTCTTGACATGGACGGCACCCTCCTCGATGCCCACGGTCAGCTGCCCGCAGACTTTTCAGAGCTTGAGGAGCTCGCCACCGCCCGCGGCTGCGAGCTGGTTCCGGCCTCAGGGCGCCAGCTGGCCACCCTGCAAGACATGTTCCCGGAAGGCGGCACATTCATTGCGGAGAACGGCTCGGTGATTGTGCGCGACGGAGAGATCATCGCCACCTTCCCGCTGCAGGAAGAAACCGTGCGCGCGGCGCGCGACGCCGCATCCGCCATCAGCGAAGCGCACACCGTCGTTCTGTGTTCCCCGGAGACCGCCTACGTAGCCCGGGATGTCACGCAGGCAGCACGCGCGGAGATTTCCAAGTATTACAAGGCGGTCACGTGGGTCGATAACCTGGACACCGTCCCCAATACCAACATCATCAAGATCGCCATCTTCTGCGAATCCGGTTCCGAGACACATATCTACGAGCCCATCCGCCGTGCCGTACCGGAGGACAACGTGGCGGTATCGGGCAAGGTCTGGCTCGATGTCATGGCCCGCGGCGTCGATAAGGGAGCAGCCTTAACCACACTCGCTGAACTTGCCAACGTTCCAATCACCGCCACCGTGGCCTTCGGCGACTACCTCAATGACCTCGAAATGCTGCGCGCTGCTGGGACGGCTGTCGCCATGGACAACGCGCATCCGAAGTTGAAGGAAATAGCGGATATTATCGCGCCTGCCAATACCGACAATGGTGTGAGCACCATGCTGCGCCAGCTTCTGCGCACCTAACACGCTCCCAGGAAACCTTCCCGATTCTCTACCACCACCCGAGTAGGATTACCCCGGTTCCCTAGACCCCCAATCCCTTACGTGTGGAGTGTTCAGTGAAGAAGTTCCTGCGATCCCCTGGGCCCCGTGTCCCTCGTCGGGCCACGGACACCTCCCTTGAACTGGATCCGGAGTCCCTCCCCAAGGCATCCGCTGTGCGCAAGGCCAAGCTGCACAAAGCCCGCGAGGCCGCCGAGGAAACCCCCTCGCCGCGCCGCCGCCCGCGAGCAGCGCCAGGCTGCACAGCACGACAGCGCGCTGGGCATCCCCGGCCCGCGCAACCCCCAGCTCAATCCAAACCCGCCGAGAGTTCTCCCGAATCACGGCCCGAGAATGAGATCTCGCGCGCCTTGGCGCGGCGCTCGCAGCCCGTCGGCACACCGACAAGCAAGCAGCTCAAAACACCGCGCCCTTCCCGCGAGCAGCGCCAGGCCGCACAGCACGACAGCGCGAAAAACACTGGAGACATTGCGGTGCCGAAGGAATCCGCCACCGTCACGCGTCAGCGTCGCGCGCGCCTGCGCCCGGTACCTGGTTTGGATGGGCTGCGCGGTCTCGCGGTCTTGGCTGTGGTGATCTACCACTTCTTCGGGGATCTGCTCCCCGGCGGATACCTCGGCGTGGATATGTTCTTTGTCCTCTCCGGCTTCCTTATCACCTCGCTGCTCGTGCGCGAGTTCGCCGTGACCGGGCGCATCAGTCTCACCGATTTCTGGATCCGGCGCTTCCGGCGCATCCTTCCGGCTGCGCTCGTTGTCTTATGCCTGTGCACGGCCCTCGTCGCAATGATCGGCGGGGACCTCGCTGTGGGGATCCGCGAACAGTTCTTGGGTACCTTCTTCTTCGTCAACAACTGGACCCAGATCGCCACCAGCCAGACCTATTTTGCGCCCAATGAGGTGCAAGTCTTCGCCCACTATTGGTCCCTGGCGGTTGAGGAGCAGTTCTACCTCCTGTGGCCTCTGCTCATGTTTGGCGCTTTCGCGCTGTCGCGACGCCAACCCAAGCGCCTGCCCATCGCGCTCTCTCTCGTCCTCGCAGCCGCCTCCGCTGCCGCGATGGCGCTGCTGTTCACTCCGGGCGAAGACCCTACCCGTGTTTATTACGGCACCGATACCCATGCCTTCGGCCTCCTCATCGGTGCGCTGCTGTCCCTTCTTCTCACCTCGACGTCGAAGGAGGCGAAGGCGGACTCATGGGCGTCGACAAGCACAGGCGTTATCGCCGGCACCGTCGGAGCCCTCGCCCTGGTTGGTTACCTGGCGCAGCTGGTGTGGATGGGCGCGGACCTTGAATTCACCTACCGCGGCGGCCTGGTCCTCACCAGCCTCCTCGGCGCGGCAATGATCTGGGGCGTGGTGCGTGAGACCGGACCGCTCACATGGCTCTTCCGCACCCGGATGATGCGGTGGCTGGGCCAGCGCTCCTTCTCGCTGTACCTGTGGCATTGGCCGGTAGTGATGATCCTCCGCGAGCTGTCTGATTCCCCGAGATGGCTGCTGGGACTGCTCGCGCTTCCCGTGTCCTTCCTGTTGGCTGAGGTGACGTACCAGTTCGTTGAGAACCCCTTCCGCCGCGCCGGCTATGTCGCCACGTGGCGCACCTACTGGGCCTCGCGCCCCACTGTGGCCGAGATGAAGGACGGTTTCGGCAAGGCCATGTGGCCTGCCGTGCCCGCCATGGTGATCCTCTCGGCGCTGGGCGTGACCTATGGGCTGGTCACGTCACAGGACCAGACCGAGCTGGAACGAGAATTGGAGCGCATGTCCCAAGCCAACGAGCAGGCAGCGGCATCGGCAACACCGACAGAGACCGAGAAGCCCGCAGAAAAGCGCGCTCTACCTGCGGGCACGGAGATCAATGCGGTGGGTGATTCGGTCATGCTCGCCGCCTCCGAAGCCCTCAACGAGCGTTTCCCAGGGATTCTCATCGACGCAGAAGTGTCCCGCCAATATGCCGAGGCAATTGCAGAAGTCCGGCAGCTGAAGGAATCCGGTCAGTTACGCTCCACCGTCTTTGTGGGGCTGGGCACGAACGGATCGGCTGCAGACGGCGAGATGGACGAACTCCTCACCATCCTCGGTTCCGATCGCACGGTTATCCTCGTCGTGCCTTACGGCGAGCGCGACTGGATGGGGCAGGCACGCGCAGAGATTATCGAGGCCGCCAAAGAGCACGACAACGTCTACGTGGCCGACTGGTGCGGCATGGCCCAAGAGAACCCGGCGCTGCTCTACGACGACGGCGTGCACCCACAGGCCGAGGGCGCAGCGCTGTACGTGCAGGCGCTTTCCGACGCCCTCGAGCAGTACTCCAACGGGGACAAGTCCAGCACCACGGCCTGCTCGCTCTAGCCTTCGGCCGCTCTCGAGTCAGCTGCTCTCCAATCAGGGCAGTGCGCTAGCAGCATTGTCCCAGCAGCACTGCCAAAGTTGACAAAGTTCTGGCCAGATCCTGCGGCGGGAGCACATGTTTTGGCAACTCGGGCAGTTGACGTGATTCGCCTCTAGGTCTGAGCACATAGAAAACGGCCGGGGATGTGCCTCCCCGGCCGTTCTCGCTTCGCCGTTACTTGTGTGCTTCCTTCTTACTGGAAGCCAAGCTGCTCACTCTCCTATACGGAGAATTCAGCCATCTTATCCCAATTGGTCTTTCCATCGATGTGAGTGTTGATGATGTCCGGCGTCTCCACCAGGTACTTCGGGAGCTCCTCGCAGGAGCGCTTGAAGTGCTCGGTGTTGACGTGGTCAACGTCGGTGCCGTCCTTGTAGGACTCGAGGAGCAGGAAGCGCTGCTTGTCTTCCGGATCGCGGAACCACTTGAAATCGATACAGCCGGGCTCAGCCTGGCAGGCCTTGGTGTACCAGTCGATCTCGTCGAGGAAGGTCTCGGCATACTCGGGCTTGACGTGGAACTGTACGTTGATCAAAATCATGGGCCCCACTGTAACCTTCTCCACGAAAACGTGCAGAAGGCCCCGCCAATGGCTGAACTGAGCTAGCCCAATTCCAGCAGGGCCTTAAAAAGAGCCTCTCGGGAGGATTATTTGTTGAAGAAGTACTCCGCCACATAGACGTAGGTTCCGTCAAAAGCTTGGGCGACGCCGAAGCCGGTGCCATCCGTCTTGGTCACGGGCACGTCGCGGTTGAGCCAGTCCACGCGCTCCTTGGCCTCAGATTCGGTGAGCTTGTAAATGTTGCCGCTGCCCTCCTCCAGGTGGGTCAGCCCATCGCCTGCATTGTCGTGGAAGGTGACCTTGCCAGCTGCTGCCTGGTTTGCCCACTCCTGCGCGATGTTCTTGGCGTTGGCATCCTCGTGGTGGCCCTGCTTGAGCAGGTGGGCGTGGGTAGCACCAACGAGTTCGCCGGCGACGGCCGGGGTCGGCTTCTTAATGAAGCCCGGCAACTGGACGTTAAACTGCTTCGCCAGGTCATAGGCCTGCGCAGGCAGCTCGATCTCTAAAGAGTTGACCTGCTCAACGGCCTGGGAAGACAGCTGGTTTACGTCCTGCAGCTGTGCGGAAGAGGAGTTAACCGGGGCGGCCTGGGCAGCGGACACCGACAGAGCAGTGGTGAGGGTAGCTGCCACGGCGGCGGTGGCGGACATGCGGGAAACACGACGGAAAGAATTCATGCCTTCCACCGTGCCACAAAAATGCTTCGGCGGAAAAAGACTTCCCGCTCATGTGGGATTTTCGATACCACTTTGTTATCACTTGCCGGTGGCTGCATGCCGGCATGGAAGAATAGCCAAGGCTGGCTTTAGTATGGATTTTTTAACGAGTATCCGAAAGGTGATCACTGTTGCTGGACGTCTTAACCGGTTTCGCCATCATTTTTGTGGTTATCGGCGTGGGCTTCATCATGGCTCGGCGCGGCGTTATCGGCGAAGGTGAGGCGCGCCTGCAATTCAATCGCACGGCGTTCTGGGCGGCGACCCCAGCGCTGATCTTTTCCAGCGTGGCCACCTCTGATACCGCGGCCTTTGCCTCGCCGGTTGTCGCCGTCATCGCGATAGCTTCGGTCGCCACGATGGCCTTGTATTGGGTGCTGAGCGCGTTATTCTTCCGGCGCAGTGGAGCGGAAACCATGGCCGGCGCAGCCGCAGCCAGCTACTACAACTCAGTCAACATCGGCCTGCCCATCGCCACCTATGTCATCGGTGATGCCACCTTTGTGGTGCCAACGCTGGTGCTGCAAATGGCAGTCCTCTCGCCCTTCATCATCGCCGGCCTCAACGCCCAGGGAACAAGCCTGCGTTCGATTTTAAGTTCCGTGGTCTCAGGGTTGACAGCCCCAGTGGTCATCGCGGCGATCGCCGGCTTCATCGTGTCCGCCGCAGGCTGGCACGTCCCCGACGTCATTATGGCTCCGCTCGAGATCCTTGGTGGTGCCTCCATCCCGATGATCCTGATGAGCTTTGGCGCCTCACTCACCGGTGACGGGCTGTTGGCCGTTGACCGCCTGCCGACGATTACCGCCACGGTTCTCAAGCTCATTGCTATGCCGGCGATTGCGCTGGCGGCCGGCTGGGCGTTGGGGCTGAGCGGCACCGAGCTCTACGCAGCGCTTATCTTGGCCGCGCTTCCCACCGCACAGAATGTCTACAACTATGCCGCGACTTACCAGTCGGGAGAAACGGTGGCGCGAGATACGGTCTTCCTCACCACCTTCCTCTCGCTGCCGGCGATGCTGGGCATCGCGGCTCTCTTCGGGTAGGGCTGGGCCTACCCCTCGAGCTTCTCCCCCAACTCCAGCCATTCCATTTCTAGCTCTTCGCGCTCAGAGGCAATGGCCTTGAGCTCGGAGTCGAGCTTCGCTAGCTCACCGCTGTCCCCCTCACCGGAGGACATCTTCTCTGCAGCCACCGCCATCTTTTCGTTCAGCTTCGCCGTCTTATCGTCGAGCTTGCTCATTTTGCGCTCCAGCGCATTCATCTTCTTGGTCAGCTCGCGCTCCTCCTGGGAGCTCAACCGCTTGGCCGGGGCGGCGTCCGCGCTCTGCTCGTCAGAGTTCTTGGAGGCTTCTCCTAAATCAAGGACGCCGCGCGCAGTGGCGGCCTCCATCTCCTGACGGCGGCGCAGGTATTCCTCGATTCCGCCCGGCAGGTTGGTCAGCTTGCCATCCCCAAACAGCGCATAGGTGTTATCCGCGATGCGCTCGATGAGGTAGCGGTCGTGCGAGATGACCACCAAGGTGCCCGGCCAAGAGTCCAGAAGAGACTCCAGCTCCTGAAGGGTATCGATGTCGAGATCGTTCGTGGGCTCGTCGAGAAGCAGCACGTTTGGCTCCGCCATAAGCACGCGGGTCAGCTGCAGACGGCGGCGCTCACCGCCGGAGAGGTCGCCGACCGGCGTGCGTTGGCGCTTGGCGGAAAAACCCAGGCGCTCCGCGAGCTGGGACGCGGACAGTTCCTTCTTGCCCAGGTGAATGTAGGTGGCGACGTCTTCGACGGCGTCGAGAAGCCGGCGCTCCGGATCCAGATCATCGAGCTCCTGGCGCAGCCAGCCCAGGCGCACCGTCTTGCCCTCGATGCGCTTGCCGGCGGCAAGCTCGACTTCACCAGCAAGGGCGCGCAGCAGCGTGGTCTTGCCCGAACCGTTAACACCAACGAGGCCGATGCGCTCGCCCGGCGCCAAGCGCCAGGTGAGGTGATCCACGAGCGTGCGACCGTCCGGGGTTGTGACCTTTGCGTCCTCAAGCTCAATGACGACTCGTCCCTGGCGCTGCTTGGAAAAGGCCATGAGTTCGACCTTGTCGCGCGGTGCGGGGACGTCGGCGATGAGCGCCTCGGCTGCCTCGATGCGGTAGCGCGGCTTCGAGGTACGCGCCGGCGCTCCGCGACGCAGCCACGCCAGCTCCTTGCGGGCCAAGTTCTGGCGACGCTGCTCAATAGCATCGGCTTGGCGGGCGCGCTCGGCGCGGGCAAAGGTCCAGTCGTTATAGCCACCCTCGTAGGCATCGACGACACCGTCGTGCACCTCCCAGGTAGTGGTGGCCACGGTGTCGAGGAACCAGCGGTCGTGCGTGACGACGACGACCGCTAGCTTGCGCGAAAGCAGGTGGCTGGCCAGCCACTGCACGCCTTCGACGTCGAGGTGGTTGGTCGGCTCATCGAGCACCACGATGTCGAGGTCTTGAACGAGTGCGGCAGCCAGGTTGACGCGGCGGCGCTCACCACCAGAGAGCGAGCCCACAGGGGTGTCTAGCCCTAGGTCAACAATGCCGAGGCCGCCGAGGACATCGCGCACCTTGGCGTTAGAAGCCCACTCGAAGGTTTCCAGCCCGAGCGGCTCGATGATGGCTTGGGCGATAGTGAGCGACTCCTCTAGTTCGAATCGCTGGGTTACCACCGCCATGCGCAAATCCGAGTTGTGGGACACGCGGCCCGAGTCTGGGGATTCGATACCGGTGAGAACTTCCAGCAGCGTGGTTTTACCACCGCCGTTGACGCCGACGATGCCGATGCGATCACCGGTTTGCACACCGAGGGAGACCCCGTCCAGCAGGGTCTTAAGACCGAAGGACTTGGTTACGTTTTCAAGGTTAATGAGGTTCGCCATATCGAGAGTTCATCTTAGTGCCTCAGCGCGGTTACCCCCGCACCATTACCTTTATTGCTATTGATTTTCACTTCCAATACTCTGGCGCACTATGAAAAAAGAACGTCTCGCCCTGTGCGCCGCACTTTCCGCCACGATCCTCACCATGTCCGCTTGCTCCTCCCCTGACAGCGAGGAATCCACGTCGCCCTCCAGCGCTGAAGCCTCCCACGCGCATGCCGAGCACGGCGATGACCATGATGGGGAGCACAGCCATGACGCTTCGAAGCCGCTGAAGGTGAGACTGAGGTAGCCGAGCTGCCAAACCGTATCCTTCTTTCGCACAAGAACGGCCTCACCACGCTCGACGGCGAAACCGGTGAGGTCATCGAGAGCGAAGATCTGAAAGCATTCCTCCGTCTAAGCGATGCCGGCGATAACCGCCACATCATGGTGACCAAGGGCGATAGCTTCCTCACCTTCGACACGGGGCGCATCACCAAGCCCCACGGCGACCACAAGCACTACTACGCGGCGCAGCCGCAGCTTCTCAGCGCAGCCATCGACGCACCGCACGCCGGTCACGTGGTTCACCACGACGGCTTTACCGCGCTCTTCTCCGACGGCGATGGTGTGGCACGGATTTACAAGACCGAGGACATCGGCAAGGAAGACGCCAAGCCCGTCAACACCGTCGAGACAGGCGCTGCGCACCACGGCGTGGCCGTCCCGCTGAAAGACGGCTCCGTGGTCACCACGAAGGGCACGGAAGACGAGCGCCACACCATCCAGCACCTCGACAAGTCCGGCAAGGTCCTTGCGGAAACCACTGAGTGTCCTGGCGTCCACGGCGAAGCTGCCGCCGGCAACGGTTCCCTTTTCTTCGGCTGCGAGGATGGGCCCGTCGTCTTCGACGGCACCGAATTCCACAAGATCGACGTCTCCGCTTATGCGGGCAAGGACGGATACCAGCGCTCCGGCAATTCTGCGGGTTCAGAGGAATCCAACATCATCTTGGCGGACAACAAGACCGACAAGGATGCCGACTTCGAGCGTCCCACCTCAGTGACCCTCATCAATACGGAGGACTACTCTGCCAAGAAGGTAGAGCTGGGCGAATCCTATTGGTTCCGCTCGTTGGCCCGCGGTCCCCTGGGCGAGGCCTTAGTCCTCACGACCGACGGCAAGCTCAACGTCATCGACCCGGATTCCGGCGAGGTAACAAAGAAGATTGACGCTATCTCCCCGTGGAAGGAAAACGAGGAGTGGCAGCAGCCGGGTCCGATCCTCAAGGCGGCAAACGGCTATGCCTACGTCACCGATGCGAACAAGCAAGAACTGGTGGTCCTTGACCTCCTCGGCGACCAGGAAGCACAGCGCTACAAGCTCGACTTCAAGCCCGTGGAGATGGCCGTTCTTTAAGGAACACCACCTAGTGCAACGCTGACGCTAGACCAGCGTTGCGCCGGTTGCAGGGCCTGTGGTCACCAGGCCACGGGTTCCGCGGTTATCGGCGCAGACCTGGGCCACCACTTCCTGTGCGGTCTCCTCGTCCTCGCAGAGGAAAGCACAGGTCGGCCCAGACCCGGAAACGATGCCCTTGAGGGCGCCGGCGGCCTCACCGGTGTCGAGAATCTTGCGTAAGTCCGGACGCAGAGAGAGTGCTGCCGGCTGGAGGTCATTGTGCATCACCGCGGCAAGCTCGTGGGGGTTGCCGCCGACGAGGGCTTGGCCCACGGCTTCCGTGTCCGAATGTGGTGTGCTTCCACGGCCGGCAGCGCGCAGCTCATCCAGTTTGTGGAAGACAGAGGGTGTGGACAAGCCTTCGGCGTTGGTGATAATCGCCCAGATATAGCGCCCGCGCGAGAGCATCGGGGTCAAGAGTTCGCCGCGCCCGCGCCCCAAGGCCGTGCCGCCCATGAGGGTAAAAGGAACGTCGGAGCCCAGTTCCGCGGCGAGTTCGTAGAGCTTCTCCATGCTGAGGGCTTCACGGCCGAATTCGGTGCTCAAAGCTTGATTGGCCAAAAGCAAGGCGGCCGCGGCATCAGCGGAGCCACCGGCCATGCCCCCGGCTGCAGGGATGTTCTTTTCCATCGTGAGCGTGCCGGCAGCTGGCAACATGAGATTGTGAGCCACCAGCTCTACCGCGCGCCATGCCAGGTTCTCGGTTGATGCCGGAACGCCCGTCGCATGGTTGCCGGTGACCTCCACTGCGGTTTTCTCGCCCCAGCGGTAGCTCACGCGGTCATGTACGTCGAGGGACTGAAACACGGTGGCCAGCTCATGGAAGCCATCCGCGCGGGCCTCCCCCACCCCCAGGTGCAGGTTGACCTTGGCATGGGCGCGCGCCTGCCAGATCTGCGGGGAGTCGTCTCCTGTCCTACTCATGAGGCTTCCGCCAATCGGACGAAGTCCTCCACGCCCAGCTTCTCACCGCGCAGGCGCGGATCGATATCCGCCGCGCGCAGCGCTTCCTCGGCTGCTGCGGCGGAACCATAGAAACCTGCCAGGGCGGCGCGAAGTGTCTTGCGGCGTTGGGCAAAGGCGGCGTCGATCAGCGCGAACAGACGCGGGCGCAGTGTCTCGTCGAAGGGGCGGGTGCAGTCGATGCGCACCAACCCTGACTCAATCTTAGGTGCCGGCCAAAACACGTTCTTGCCAATCGTGCCGGCCTGGCGAACCGGTCCATAGAAGGATGCTTTCACGCTGGGGATGCCATAGACCTTGCTGCCTGGCGCGGCGGCGAGGCGCTCAGCTACTTCCAGCTGCACCATGACCAAGACGCGGCGAATGGACGGGTAGACCTCCAGCAGGTGGAGCAGCACCGGCACCGCCACGTTGTAGGGCAAGTTGGCTACCAGGGCGGTCGGCTCCCCCAACTCCCCTGCCTCAACGGTGAGTGCGTCCTTCTCCACCACGGTGAGGCGATCCGCAAAGTTGGCTGCCCGCGCCGCCACGGTATCTGGGAGCTTGCCTGCCAGCCGCGGGTCAATCTCCACGGCCGTCACGTGCTCGACCTCACCCAGTAGTCCCAAGGTCAGCGAACCCAAACCAGGGCCGACCTCCACCACGCGGTCCTGCGGTTGCAGGTCCGCGGCAGCCACGATGCGCCGGATGGTGTTGGGATCATGCAAAAAGTTCTGGCCCAGCTTCTTTGTCGGCGTCACGTCGAGCTCAGCGGCGAGCTCGCGGATCTCCACCGGGCCCAACAGGTGGGGTTGTGTCATGTCATCCAGACTAATACGCGAGGCGCTGAAGCCTTAGCGCAGGCCGAGCTTCGAGGTGCACGCAGGCCATGCGCCCCAGCCCTGGGCGGCCTGAACCTTCTGGGCCACGGCGATCTGCTGCTCGCGGGAAGCCTGCCATGCCTGCGGGGCATACTCGGTGCCGCCGAAGGCAGCCCAGGTCGACGGGGTGAACTGCAGACCGCCGGAGAAACCATTGCCGGTGTTGATGGACCAGTTACCGGTCGCCTCACACTGTGCGAGCGCATCCCACACCGAGCCCTCAGCAACGGCCGGTGCGGTGGACTTCGGCTTGGTACCGCGCGCGATGACTGCGGCGACGGCCTCGGTGCGCACGTCTTCCTTGATGATGTCGTTGGACTCTTCTGCACCGTTGACCTTCACAATCTTGCGGGTCACGGTGCGCGAACCTGGGGTGCCTTCCTCGCGGACTTCCTCAGTGCCTTCTTCCAGCTCTGGGTCATCAACGTAGGTAGCTGGTGCGTCGAAGTCCTCCGTCTTCTCCTCTTCGGAGATGTCCACGCGGTCCACGGTGATGGCCGTGCCGGCCTTGACGGGAGCGTCAAGGTCCGGCGACACACGGTCATCCTTACCCACGGTGATACCGCGGGCTTCCAGTACGTCCTCCACGGTCTTAGCCGCAACGCTGGCGTAGGACACAGAGCCACCGTCAGAGAGCTTAATGATCTTCGGGGATACCACCTCAAGGTTCATTCCCTCAGTCAGAACCTCATCATCCTCGACGGTCTTGGAACCGGAGGTGATAGCAGCGCCCGGGACGATGCCGTCGAGTCCGCCCAGCAGGTCAGACACAGTGAGGTCAGTGGAGGACATCTTCGTCTCCACGCCATCGATGGTCACCGCAACCGGCTTGGCGGTGCGAACGGTAATCGAGTCACCATCGGAGACCTGCTCAGAAAGCGCCGGGTAGACAACGTCCTCCCCGCCAACGCTCACACCTGCAGCCTCGAGAGCCGCGTTAACATCGCCGGCGAAGGTAGCCAGCTGGGTGGTCTCACCGTTGATGTCGAGCGTGATGTCCTTCTGAGAACCGACGGCAACGACACCACCCACAGCCAACGTGCCGAGCACACCGCCGGTGGCCATGCGCAGTGGCAGGGAGCGGGAGTTGTTGATTCGCTTGATCTGCTTCTTCGGGGACATAAACCTTTACTCGTCTCTGCGTTGCTTCGTGCCCAGAGAGGTCTTTGGACTCTCCTCAGCACCTGACGTGGCGTGCGAATGCACGCCAGCCGGCAACATCAAGGCCGGACTAACTTTGGATAACGATACGGTAACAGAGCGTAACGATCGAGACGTTCTCACACGCCGCCACCACTGGCAACACACTCGTCACACCAAACACGCGCGCCACCGTTGAGCAGCACCTTTGCTTTGAGTGAAGATCATCACACTCCGAAGACCTCGGCGAAGGTTTCGGCCACCTCTGCGGCCAAGTCCTCCACTTCTTGGCCGCGCGCCTGCGCCACGCAGCGGTACGTATGACCAATCAACGAAGGTTCATTACGCGCACCACGGAAGGGCTCCGGGGTCATGTACGGCGCGTCCGTCTCAATGAGCAGCTGCCCGGCTGGCGCGAGCGCTGCGGCTTGGCGCATCTCCTCGTTGCGCTTGAACGTCACGTTGCCGGCGAAGGACAAAACATAGCCACGCTCCAGAGCCTCCTTGGCCACATCAAGTGGCGAGGAGAAACAGTGCAGCATGACCTTCGGCGCCTCAGCGCACTCCCCCAGCACGCGCATGAGATCCTCATCGGCCTCGCGGTTGTGGATCATCAGCGTCTTGCCCACCTTCGCCGCCAACTCGGCGTGCCAGTGAAGCGCTTCCTCCTGGACGTCAAGCGGCGCAGTGCGCTCCGGCTCATGATGTATCCAGTAGGTGTCCAACCCAGTTTCCCCGATGGCCACGCAGCGCGGGTCCGCAGCCATTTCGCTCAGGCGCGCACGGGCGGCCTCGTCGAGTTCATGCGCCTTGGTGGGATGAATAGCGCAGGCCGCATACACGTTGTCGAATTCCTGCGCCGCGGCCAAAGCCTTCTCCGCCTCCGCTAGGCCATCGCCCACGGTGACGATGCGCTCAACACCAGCGGCACGGGCACGCTCAACGAGGTCGGCGTCAGCGTCGCGGCAGGAGGCGAGGTGCGTGTGGGCGTCGATAAGCTGGCTCAAACCTTCGGCGGGAACGGGCGTGGGGCGTGGCTTCTTCTTAGACATGGCTGCGAGTGTAGTCTTGCGCGCATGATTATCCGTGAAGCGACGGACACCGACGTCCCCGCAATGACCGCCACCTTGAACTGGGCCATCCGGGAGACCCACTTCATCTTTCGCAGCGAACCCGCCACGGTGGAAGAGCGCACCGAGTATCTCCACCAACTGCGCCGCGAAAACTGTCCTTGTTTCGTGGCTTTCGATAATGACGGCACGTACTTAGGCTGGGCACTCTACCGCCCCTACCGCGATCCTAAGGTGTGGCTGGGCTGCTACGAGACGACGATCTACGTTGATCCCACCGCCACGGCCGCGGGGTAGGCACGCGCTTGCTCGATGCAGTCGTTCAGCATGCCCGCGAGGCGGAGCAGGTCCATACGCTGCTGGCACTCATCGTGGCGGACAACGTCGCATCCATCAAGTTGCATGAGAAGTTCGGCTTTGCCACTGTAGGAACGTTAAAAGAAGTCAGCCGCAAAGCTGGGCGCTGGATAGACCTCACCCACTTGCAACTCATGGTTTAAGGAACATCATGCACGTACGTCCCGCAGAGCTTGCCGACGCCCCCGCAATCGCCGCCATCTATAATGCCGCCTCCGCCGCGAAGCCGGCCACCAACCTCGTCACGTGGCAGGAGTCCATAGAGGACCGCGAAAAGTGGCTCGCACAGATGGAGGAGGAAGGTTTTCCCGTCTATGTGGCGGTGGACGATGACGAAATCATTGGCTGGGCCGCCTACTTCCAGTTTGTCACCCCAGCTATCTACTACGGCACGGCGGAGGATTCCATCTATATTGCGGAGTCCGCACGGGGCAAGGGCGTGGGCAGCGAGCTCATGGACACGCTCATGGACCACGCGAAGGAAAATGACTACGTGAAGACGATGATTACCTACATCGTGGACACCAACGAGTCCTCCATTGCCCTGCACAAGAAGTTCGGGTTCGTGGAAACCGGCCGCATGCCCAATATCCACACCAAGGACGGCGTGCGCCTCGGGCTGGTGCACCTGCAGCGCGACTTCGACCGCTCCTAAAGCGGTTTGATGGCCACTAACTCAGGGAGGCGCGTGCCAGCCGCCCCACCACCAGTGACGGCACTGCCATTGTTGCCAAAGATCTGGCCAGATCCCGCGGCGAGGCGAGAAACTTTGGCAACAACGGCGACTTCGGCTTGAGCAACTCACCCTGCGCTACGCGGTCACAGACGGCAAACGCGTTAAGCCGGCGCTGCCTGAAGCGGCACAATATCGTCCAGCTCGGCAAGAATTTTGTCCTCTGCGACATCCAAGTCGTAATGGGTCTGCAACCCCAGCCAGAACTGTGGGGACATTCCAAAAAACTTGGCAAGGCGAAGAGCCGTATCGGCGGTAATAGCCCGCTTTCCGTGGACGATTTCGTTAATACGTCGAGGCGGGACCCCTATCGAAACCGCGAGTTTGTGCTGGGTGATCCCCATTTCCTTAAGAAAATCTTCCATCAGGATTTCACCTGGGTGCACTGGGGGGAGCTTTTTAGTGGTAGTCAACGATCTCAACCTCCTCTGGCCCTAAAGCGGTCCACCGGAAGCAGATCCGCCATTGGTCATTGATACGAATACTATATTGACCCCGCCGATCGCCCTTCAACGCTTCGAGCCTATTCCCCGGAGGAATCCGAAGCTCATCTAGCCTCTGCACATAGCCCAATTGCCTCAGTTTGCGAAGAGCTACCGAGTGAATACGTGAATCTATCGAGGACACCCTCTCTCGATTCCATAAGCGCTCTGTATCCCTATCCGCGAACGACTGAATCATAAATGCACCATACCCCCCATAACGCGACACGTCAATAACGCGAGGCGTTAACTCTAACTAACGCTGCAATACAAAAGTTACCGCAACTAAGGAGGACCCCGCTAGGCAGCGAGCTCGTCGTCAATATAGACCCGCCTAGTCGCGCGCAAACCCGCCACCAACATGCAGAGGCTGAGCACCATCAGCGCAATCAGCACGGCCGTCCAGTTACCGGTAGCGCCGCGCACAACGCCCACGAAAAGCGGCAACAGCCCCGCCAAGATGTAGCCGCCCGGCTGCACAAAACCGGAGAGTCGTGCGGTCGTCAGCGCACTCCGAGTGCGGGCGGTGAGCAGCGCCAGCGCCAGCGGGAAGCACATACCGCCGATCCCCATCAGGCAGGCCCAGGCGAGCGGGGCGGCGTCGGCAGCCACAAGGACCCCACCCCACCCAGCACAGGTGCACAGCGCCAGCACAATCGGTACGGGTGTTAGGCGGTCCAGGCGAGAAATGAGCCAGGGCATGATCACGCCGCCGGCGATGTTAAAGACACCGATGACAGCAAGTGCCACACTGGCGGTATCCTCACTCACGCCCTTCTCTACCAGCATGCGCGGCAGCCAACCCATTTGGACATAGGCCATGGAGGACTGCAGCCCGAAGAAAAAGAGCATGGCCACCGCCGTGGGCGAGGTGTACATGGGCTTTGGCGCGCCGGCACCGTCGACCGCGCCGTGGGCAACGTCCTTGCCTGCCTGCGGAAGGACCACTATCCACGCCACTAGCTGTGCGATGGCCGGCAGGCACCAGATCCACAGCGCACCTTGCCACGTGCTTTGCGTCACCGCGGACAGCGGGCCAAGGGCGCTGGATACGCCCAGCATCGTGGTGTAGGTGGTCATCAACGCCACCAGCGTGCGGCCCGAACCATGCTGCTTGATCCACGCGGGAAGCAGAACGTTGGCTAGAGCGATGCCGCCGACAACGCACAGGGTCAATGCAATAAACAGTGGGAAGCTGCTCACCCACGGACGTAGCGCCAGGCCCACCGCTAGGGCCAGCGTGCCGCCGGCCAAGGTACGGCTGAGCCCGCCCCGCCGAGCAATGGGCACGGCGGCCAAACCCATGGCCGCGAAGCACAGCCCCGGAAGTGCGGTAAGCAAACCCGCCTGGCCGGAGCTGATTTCAAAGAAATTTTGGATTTGGCCCAGCACAGGTGCCACGGAGGCAATGCCCGTCCGTAGGTTCAGCGCGGTCAGGCAGACAACAACAAAGAGTAGGACGGGCGCCAGGGAGCGCCGAAACGCCGAGCCCACGCCTTTACTTCTGAACCGGGGCCCACTCCGGGCCGGTCTCACCAAGCTCCGGGTCGAGCTTAGCCACCAGCGGCTTGGGCTTCTGCAGCGTCGTCCCCGGCGTAATGTCGACACGCTTCCACGCAGCCTGCTGCGCCGCGTAGTCACCGGTGATGATCGGGTACGGGTGGTTCTCCGGCGGGAGGTCTACGCCAACGAGTTCGACCGGCATATCATCCACCACGTCTTCAATGCGCGGCTGTGCGGCCCAGACGCCCTCACGTCCCAGGGTCTCGTGCACCTTCTGTGCGGTGAAGGGCAGGAACGGAGTCAGCATTACGTTGCAGTCGGAGACCACCTGCAGTGCGGTCCACAGCACGGTGGCCAGACGCTCGCGCTGGGTTTCATCCTTGGCCAGCTTCCACGGCTCCATCGCCGCGACATAGGCATTGGCCTCGCCGACGACGTGCATGATGGCGGTCATGGCCTGCTTGAACTTGGACTGCTCGAGGAAATTCGCGGCGGTGGTGAAGGTCTCCTCCGCCAGTGCCAGGATGTCCTTGTCTGCCTGCTCCAGCGCGGCCGGGGCTGGGACCTCGCCGAAGTTCTTGTGTGCCATCGACACGGTGCGGTTGACCAGGTTGCCCCAGCCGTTGGCAAGCTCGTTGTTGATGCGGCGCACGAACTCGTCCCAGGTGAAGTCGGTGTCGTTGTTCTCCGGACCGGCCACGGCGATGAAGTAGCGCAGTGCGTCTGGGCCAAACTCCTTAAGGAAGTCCTTGACGTAGATAACGACGCCCTTGGACGAGGAGAACTTGGAGCCGGACATGGTCAGGTATTCCGAAGACACAATCTCCGTGGGCAGGTTGAGCTCACCGTAGGTGTGCAGCTCACCGCCCTTGGAGCCCTTGCCCGCGTAGCCCAAGAGCTCTGCTGGCCAGATCTGGGAGTGGAAGGTGATGTTGTCCTTGCCTTGGAAGTAGTAGTGGCGTGCCTGCGGGTTCTGCCAGTAGTCCTTCCAAGCCTCCGGGTTGCCGGTGCGGTGGGCCCACTCGATGGAGGAAGAAAGGTAACCAATCACCGCATCGAACCACACGTAGAGCTTCTTCGCGCCGTTATCCTCCCAGCCTTCGACCGGAATGGGAATGCCCCAGTCGATGTCACGGGTCATGGTGCGCGGGCGCATATCCTCCAACAGGTTGAGGGAGAACTTGAGGACGTTCGGGCGCCAATCCTCGCGGGTCTTCAGCCACTCCTCGAGGACGTCCTTGACCGCAGGCAGGTCCAGCAGGAAGTGCTCGGTATCGATGAACTCCGGGGTTTCACCGTTGATCTTGGACACCGGGTTGATGAGATCTACCGGATCGAGCTGGTTACCGCAGTTATCGCACTGGTCCCCGCGCGCGCCATCGGCACCACACAGCGGACAGGTTCCCTCGATATAGCGGTCAGGCAAGGTACGGCCCGTGGACGGCGAAATGGCGCCCTGGGTGGTCTCCTTAATCATGTAGCCGTTCTCGTACAAGCCCTTGAATAGCTCCTGCACCACCGCGTAGTGGTTGCGAGTGGTGGTGCGGGTAAAGAGGTCATAAGACAGGCCGAGCCCAGCCAGGTCGGTGACAATCTGGCGGTTGTAGCGATCCGCCAATTCACGAACCGTCACGCCTTCCTTATCCGCCTGCACGAGCAACGGGGTGCCATGCTCGTCAGTACCGGAAACCATGAGGACGTCGTTGCCACGCATTCGCTGGAAACGGGCGAACACGTCGGAAGGAACACCGAAACCCGCCACGTGTCCGATGTGGCGGGGTCCGTTGGCATAGGGCCAAGCAACATTAACGACAACTGTCTCAGTCATGGCCCCTACTCTATCGAACACCCCCTCACCGGCAATGCAGTGAGGGGGTGTAAGGAAGAAATGCTTGCGCACCAGAACTAGGTGAAAGCTAGTGCTTCTGGCTGTGCTGGCGGCGGCGGGCCTTGTAGGCCTGTTCGCGCTGGAACTCGCGGTGCAGGCGACGCTCACGCGCCATCTTGCGCTGGAAGGCCTGGGACTCGCGGTACTCGCGGTAAATTACGTCGTTGCTCAAGTCCTTGTAAATAGCGAACATGAGGCCGACGAGGATGAAGAGGAATGGCAGCGCCGCCACGATGGTGACGTTCTGCAGGTTTGACAGGGCATCCTCGCTCGACAGCAGCAAGGTCAGGCCGACAGCCGCAGTGAGCACACCCCATGCCGCGGACAGCCACGGCTTGGCGGTGGTAGCGCCAGACTGGGACATCGAGCCCATGACTGTCGACGCCGAGTCGGCCGACGTAATGAAGAACGTGGCAAGGAGCAGGGCGGCGACGATGCCCGCGATGAAACCACCGGGGAGGTTCTGCAGCAGGTTGAACAGCTCCTGCTCGGCAGACTCACCGGAGATGGAGTTGCCGTTCTGCTCCATGTGGATGGCGGTACCGCCGAAGATGGCAAACCACACCGTGGAGACACCAGCCGGGACGAGAAGCACACCAACGCAGAACTCGCGGACGGAACGGCCGCGCGAAATGCGGGCGAGGAACATGCCCACGAACGGCGACCAGGAAACCCACCAAGCCCAGTAGAAAATGGTCCAGGTAGATAGCCACTCGCCAGCGTTTCCGTTATCGGACTCAGCGGTACGAGCGATCATCTCGGTGAAGTTCGCCAGGTAGTTACCAATGGAGCCTGGGATCTGGTTCAAAATCGACACGGTTGGGCCGAAGACGAACACGAAGATGGCCAGCAGAGCCGCCAAGACCATATTGGTGTTAGAGAGGTACTGAATACCTTTGCCCACACCCGACATGGCCGACAGAATAAAGGCCAAGGTCAGCACGAGAACGATGCCGATGACGACGTTCTGCGTGGGGTTCTCAATAATTCCGGAGGCCTGCAGGCCTGCCTGAATCTGCATCGCGCCGAGGCCCAGCGAACAAGCGGTGCCAAAGACGGTGGCAAAGATGGCCAAGATATCAATGATCTTGCCTGCGAATCCGTCGGCGGCGCGCTGGCCAATGAGCGGCACGAAGGCCTGGCTCAGCAGCTGCTTACGGCCGATGCAGAAGGTGGAATAAGCAATGGCGAGGCCGACGATGGCGTACACAGCCCACGGATGCAAGGTCCAGTGGAACATCGCCGTGGCCATTGAGGTTCCTACCTCGTTTTCACCATGACCGGGAACGCCGTTCTTAAAGTAGTTCAGTGGCTCGGAAGCACCATAGAACATCAAGCCGATGCCCATGCCGGCAGCGAACATCATCGCAATCCAAGAGACCGTGGAGAATTCCGGTTCCTCGTTAATCTTGCCCAAACGAATGGTGCCGAACTTCGAGGCCGCAACGCAGATAACGAAAACCACAAAAATGGTCCCGAAGAGCACATAGGCCCAGCCAAAGTTATTCACCACGAAGCTCAGAGCATTGCTGGAGAAGGAGGCAAAGCTCTCTGGAGCAGCCAAGCCCCATGCCACAAAGGCGGCAACGAGCAGGCCGGCGATTCCCACAATGGTCCAGTCGATCGGTGAATCAATGCCGCCTGGGCCAAACTTCTCGTCCTCTTCCTCCTCCACCGGCGCGGGAGCCGCCTCAGGATTGAACGCCTTGTTGGTGAGCATATCCTGGAGCTGGCTTGTGGCCGAGGCCTCCTCGAGGCGCTCGTCGACGGTGCGGTATTCCTCTACCGCGGCCGGCGAGCTCTCGCCTTGGGGCACAGCCGAAGACACCCCCGTGTCCTTTACATTGTCTGCATTCGTCGAGTCTGTCATACCTCCCGACCTTGGTGCTGTCTCATCAACTAGTCAAACTAAAACGGAAACAAAAAGACCATTCGCCACATGCACTTCGGACATATAGCGTTCCTAAAGCGTCTGTCACGAGCTTCTTTGCACGACCGCTATTCCACCGCAGCTGCCGATTCTGTGACGCAACTGTGCAGCTTGCCAGCTTGTTCGGAGGCACTTCCGAGGTATGGCATCCCTACCGCGCATGCCGCGGCCACGCCGGGTGACATAACGATGCCATAACGATTGGCCCAAAAGAGACGGGCATCACCAGAATTTATTGTTAAAGCTCAGCCGCGCGCGGCGAGGTATGCATCATAAAGTTCACGGTTGGACCACTCGGTTCCCGCTGCTGCCTGCTTGCAGGCATCCTTGGCCCGCACGCCCCGCTCAACCTCCGCGCGGACCTGCTCCACAAGGGTCTCCAACGACACCGGTGCGGCATCCCCGCCCTCGATGACGACGGTGATTTCACCCCGCGCATTCTCCTGCGCCCACTCGGCAAGCTCACCCAAGGTGCCACGCTTGATTTCCTCATAGGTCTTCGTCAGCTCACGGCAGACCGCAGCGCGGCGCTCCGCGCCGAGGATCGCTGAGGCGTCGCCAAGCGTCTGCGCTAGCCGGTGCGGGGATTCAAAGAAAGCAATGGCGCGGCGCTCCCCCACGAGGGACTCCAGCCAGGCTTTACGCGGTCCGGGTTTGCGCGGCGGGAAGGCATCGAAGAGGAAATGCCCCACCCCCAGTCCGGAAAGTGCAAGCGCAGTCGGCACCGCCGAGGGCCCCGGAAAACAGGTCACAGGCACATCCGCTTCCACCGCAGCGGTGACGATGGAGTGCCCAGGATCGGAGACCAGCGGCATGCCAGCATCCGACACCACGAGAACCGTGCCCGTCCGGGCAGCGTTGACGAGCGCGCGCGAGCGCTCTTCTTCGTTGTGGTCGAAATTGGAAACCACCTTGCCGCGGATCTCTACCCCCAGCGCCTGGGCCAGGTTACGAACGCGGCGGGTGTCTTCCGCAGCGATCACATCCGCGTGGCCCAACGCCTGCATCAATCGGGCAGAAGCATCACCGGGATTTCCCAGCGGCGTGGCGGCCAGGATGACTCCACGCGGCAGGGGTTCAAGCTGAAGACTCATACCCCCAGCATGGCACACGCACGCTAGACTCTTCCGCGTGAGTATCGCAATCCCTACTGATCGATCTGGCCGCACCAGCCGCGCGCGCGTCCCCGCCGCCCGCGGCATCCATACCCGGCCAGCTCCCCCTGCTCCCCGGCACTACACCTGGACCAAGGCCGACACGATCAGCACCGCCATCATCGCTGTGCTGGCATTCATCACGCGGTTTGCAGGTCTCACCGCACCGGTCTCCGAGGGAACTCCCGTCTTCGACGAGAAGCATTACGTGCCGCAGGCATGGGACATGGTCACCAGCTGGCACAACCTCTTCCTCGGCGGCATCGAGTCCAACCCGGGCTACGGCCTAGTTGTGCACCCACCGCTGGCCAAGCAGATCGTCGCGATATCGGAGGCCATCTTCGGCTACACCCCACTGGGCTGGCGGGCCATGGCCGCGCTCTTTGGCGTGGGCACCGTGCTACTCACCATGGCGCTGGCACGCCGCTTGTCCGGTTCCTGGCAGGTGGGCTTCCTCGCCGGCCTGCTCGCCGTGTGCGACGGCGTGCTGCTCGTGGCCTCCAAGTTCGGAATGCTTGATATCTTTCAGGTCTTCTTCATCGTCGCCGCTGCTTGGGCCCTCGCGCGGGATCACCAGCAGATGCGCGAGCGCCTGCACGCCGCCTTCCTGTCAGGCACGATGGGGGACTCCGACTTCGGCCCCCGATTTGGATTCCGGTGGTGGCGTTTTACTGCCGGCGTTTTCCTGGGTCTAACGCTGGCCGTGAAGTGGTCAGGCCTGTACTACATCATGTTCTTCGGCCTCATGAGCGTTTTCTCGGATCTCGCTCTGCGCCGCTTGTATGGCGTACGCCGCTACATCGTGGGCACGCTGGTACGCGATACCCCAGCAGCCCTGGCCTCACTCGTTGCGGTCCCCGTAGCCCTGTATGCGTGGTCTTGGCGCGCCTGGTTCGCCGATGAGACCGCTGTCTACCGCCACGCCAAGGTTGACGGCACGATCGAGGATGGCTCTTGGCTGCTCCACCTCCCCGAGCCTCTTGCCGGTTGGTTCTACTACCACTCCTCTGTGCTGGAGTTCCACGCCTCCTTGACCTCCTCAGGTGGCCACAGCCACCCCTGGGACTCCAAGCCATGGGCTTGGCTGGTGGCCGCACGCCCCATCCTCTACTACTCCTCCACGGACATCTCTTGCGGGGACGGCGGATCCTGCCGCAGGATGCTGTACCTCTTTGGTACCCCGGTCATTTGGTGGCTGGTTATCCCGGCGGTGCTGTGGGGACTGTGGTCCTTGCTCGTGCGACGCAACCGCGCCTTCCTCATCCCGCTTGTGGGTGCCGCGGCGGGTTTCCTGCCCTGGCTCATGGTCTTCGACCGACAGATGTACTTCTTCTACGCCACGGCGTTCATCCCGTTCGTCATCGTGCTGATCTCCCTGGCTTTGGGGCAAATGATTGGACGTGGACGGGTTCTGCAATGGCGCTGGCTCACGGAGCTTTTTGGGGCCGCGATGCCGCTGGGCACCTTCCTTACCGTGTGCTACGCCGCGCTCGTCGTGGCAATGTTTGCCTACTTCTCCCCGATTCTCTACGGCTACCTCATCCCGGATTCTTGGTACCACTCCATGATGTGGCTACCGTCCTGGACCTAAGCCCCTGGCCCTACCCCCTGGCCCAAGCTGCTTTGGCTTGGGCCCTTAGGCTCGGCCACTTAGACGTAGCCTCTTAGACGTGGCCTTTTGAGGCTTAGCGCGGGTTAGCGGACAACGTCCTATACACGTCCCGGAGCAAGAAGCCCCGGTCGGCCGCCCACGCCCACCCCAGGCTGGCCGTTGCGAGACCGGTGCCGATGAGGATATAAACCTGCTCCGCGACAACGCTGCCCAAGGCAAAGTCGCGCATGGTAAAGCCGCACAAGAACGCGAATATCGTGCAGACCACCGGCAGCAATCCAGGCGCTGAGGCTGGGCGCCAGGCAGCAAAAACTAAACCGCTCGCCAGACCGAAGCGCAGCGCCGCAGCCTCCATCAGAAGGTGTGCGCGCTCCGGGTCGGCCCCTTCCGCGAGGGTTCCTTCACTGCCCAGGGTGGTCAAGCCGGAAGCACTGACGACGACCACGATCGCCCAGATCAGAAACGCCACGGACAACACTCCGAGAGCTACTCGAGCCAGCGTGAGCGATGCCTGCCGCGCGCTGGAGGCCCGCTGCCACTCCGGCTCCACGCCAGCCAGGATGACTTCCGACAAGTCCTGCGGCGGGAGGCCCTCAGGTTCCACGAGGCTCAGTGAGCGAGACAAGGCCGCCGCCTTCTCCCGGAAGGCGGCACACTCCGGGCAGCCGGAGACATGCGCGTCAATGACATCGGGCGCCAGCTGCGGGGCTTCCCCATCGAGCTGCGCGGAGATCGCCGCTTGCACCTGCTCATGCGTCAGCACGGCTCAACACCCCATCCACACTCGCCCGGCCGGAGCCGAAGACAACGATCATGAGCAGCGACACGATGAGAACCAGCGGGTACTCGATGCCACCATCGGCGGCGAAGAGGCCATTGCCCATATGCACGAAGTACAATGCACATGCCATAAGCAGCGCCAATGCCCCTGCCACAAAGGTGGTGAGCAGGCCGACCACGAGGGCCGCCCCGCCCAGCATCTCTGCGAAGGCAGCCAAGTACGCCGAGGTCTGCGGTTGCGGAACTCCCCATGCGGAGAATTGACCGGTCACCTCGTCCATACCGCTAAAGAACATCTTGTCCACACCGTGCGCGACGAAGATAACTCCCAGCACCGCGCGGAAGATGAGCAGCGCGGCATCGCGTACGGCGGGTCTATTCATGGTTCATAGACTACCCTGGATGACCACCTCCCTCCGAAAGGACTCCCCTCCTACCATGCACATGTGGACCTCGCTGGACACTCCGCTCGGCCGTCTTCTCCTTGTCTCCTCTAAGCGGGGTTTGTCACGGGTGTATTTCCCCGGTGAATCTCCGGATCTCAGCGGTCTGCAGCGCCTCCCCGATGGCCCTACCAGCGCCCGACACCCCAGTACTGCGAATGCTGGTGTTGCGGGCGCTGGTGTTGCGGGGTCCGACGCCCTCGTCGCCGCTGCCCAGCAAATCACCGAATACTTTGCGGGCACGCGCAGGGATTTTGAGCTGCTTCTCGACGTCCCCGCATCCCCGCACACCTTCCGCGACCGCGCGCAACGTGCGCTGCGCGATATCCCATTCGGCGAGCGCTGGACCTATTCGCGCCTCGCTGCTGCCGCCGGTAGTGCACAGGCCGCCCGCGCTGCTGGAAGCGCCTGTGCTACGAACCCGCTTCCCATCGTGGTGCCGTGCCACCGCGTCGTTCCGGCAAGCGGCGGCCTCGGTTCCTATCGTGGGGGCACAGCCGCGAAGCAGATGCTGTTGGAGCACGAGGCCACGCTCTGCGGCACGAGGCCGTGAGAGCCGTGGGGAACCGATGAACCGATTCTGCAGTCTAAAAAGGCATGACTAGTACACAGATGGCAAACGATACGAGACTTGTTTATGACTCCGCGGGGCTTGGCCGCCCCGCCTGGGCAATGACCTCCCCGCTTCTCCAAGAATATTACGACACCGAATGGGGCATGCCCGTCCATGAGGAATCCGCCCTGCTGGAACGCCTCTGCCTGGAAGGTTTCCAGGCCGGGTTGAGCTGGGAACTAGTGCTACGCAAGCGCGAAGCCTTCCGCGCTGCCTTTGTGGGTTTTGATGCAGACCTTCTGGCCAGCTTCGGGGAGGAAGAAGTCGAGCGCCTCATGAACAATGCGGGGATCATCCGCAACCGTCTGAAAATCAACGCGGTGCTTAACAACGCGAAGGCCACGGTGGCCTTGCGGGAGACAGGCGGGCTCGATGAATTCATCTGGAGCTTCCTGCCTGCTGACACGATTGCGCCGGAACGCGAAGAAGATATTCCAAAATACACAGAAGAAGCCTTGGACATGTCCAAGGCTTTGAAGAAGGCCGGCTTCAAGTTCGTCGGCCCAGTGACGTGTTTCTCCCTGATGACGGCCATCGGGATGGTTGACGCCCACCTCGTAGGCTCCCATCGGCGCGGCACATCCGGTATCTGGCCGGCCTAGGGGCCGGGTGGATTAACCAACTCGGCGGGCTGCTAGGTCATCGCGGCGCTGGCGCGAAGAGGGATGGGGACCGTCGAAGCCATCGTCGCTATCGCCCTCCGAGTAGACGGGCAGGTAGTCAAAGTCCGGGCTTTCATCATCGATTTCCAGGATGAGCGCGCCTGGACGGCGCAGGTTGGGTGGCAGCGACTCGGCGGGGTTCTCCGCATTACGCACACCCAAACGGGCGCGGCGCAGGTGGTAGACGCGTCGGCGCAGCAGCTCCCGCTCGCGGCGCACCTGGGCGCGCAGGGCCACCAGGTAGACCATGGTCATAACGCCGGCAATACCTGCCAGCCACCACGTCCAGCTCCCCACAACAATACCCAGGCAAACCGTAGCTACCACTGCTACCGCCAAGCCGATGAGCGTGCGCTGGCGGCGCTGATAACGCGTGGCGGAGGCTTCCTTTTCCTTCACCGGATCCCAGCCACCGCGGCCCAGGCGGCGCTGGGCGAAGGCCAGTTCCTCGGCGGACAGCTCGGTATCGCTTCCGCTCGTTTCCTCGTCCTCAGTCTCAGTAGCAACAAGGTCTCCGCCCTGCGGGACGGCGGCCGAACCTTCCTCTGCGCCTTCGGCGTCAGTGCTCTCCGCTTCAACCTCTGCTTCGTCGGAGTTGCTCACATCAGACGCAGCCGGTGCTTCCTCCACCGCGTCGATGGCACCCGGATACATCAGATCAACCGGCGAGGTATAGGTCTCATCGAAGTCATAGGCATCCTCGGCCACGCCGGCGTTGGCAGGAGCCGTGAATACCTCGGCGGCATCCGCCTCAACGTTCTCAACCTCCTGCTCCGACCCATGATCATCCTCGGCAGCGTCGTCGGAATCATCCTCGAGCTCAAAGTCCGCCTCGGCGTCTTCAGCTTCTACGACTTCGCCATCAATCGTGTCCGCCACTACGGATTCGGCAGCGCTCTTTCCTTCGGCATCGCCCTGGAGCGACTCCGCGGTATCAGCAACCCCCTCGGCCTCAACCAGCTCATACTCGGCCTCCTCATCGCTGGCCTCCGCTGCTGCCGGGGTGTGCGGGCGGATATCCTCCTTGCCCAGGCGCGGTTTACGGCGGCCCGGCACGGAGCCGGAATCTCCTTCGAAGAGCACGCGGGTCTCTTCAAAGGCCTCACCTGTGTGGCTCATCGGACGCTGCGAGCGCAAAAGCAACGGAGCGAGGATGAAGAGCCACAGCACGATTACGAGAATGATCGGCACGGCAGTCATCATGTGGCTGAGTCCCACTTTCAGGGGTCGACGAAAAAGGGAATATAACTAGGCCCCTACTCTAGCTGCCCAACCCCGCCCCGTGGGCACCAACGAACCCCTAAATTACAAGGTTGTTACTCAAGTGAAAGCAGAGGTAGTTGACCTAAACAATCTCCGGTCTAACACAGGCTTAGCGACTGCTAAGCCCCCTGCTAGGCCCCCGCGATTCGTCCCGCCGCACGGAGGCGCTCCACCGCCCCAGAGGCAAAATCCTCGCGATTAAGAGCCAAAAAGTGATGGTCCCGCCACGCGCCGTCGATATGCAGGTTGCGGCGCAGGAACCCTTCATCGCGGAACCCGTTGCTGTGCAGCACCTTGCCTGAAGCGGGGTTCTCCGGCAGATAGGTGGCCGTCACACGATGTAGCCCCACACGATAAAAGGCATGGTCCACGCCAAGAGCACAGGCAGCAGTAGCCACGCCCGCACCGTGCACCGCGGAATGCACCCAATAGCCAATCCAGCATTCGCTGACCCCTCCATGCTGGATATTGCCTAAGGTCAATTGTCCACAGAATTGGCCATCAACCTCAATGACCAGCGGCACCACTGTCCCAGCCCGGGCCGAGTCACGCAGAAACATCAGGTGATTCCACCAAGCCGACTGAGAGTGCGCCGCATCCCACTCCGTCGGCAGCGTCGGCTCCACCGGTTTGAGGAAATCCCTATCCTCGATGCGCTGCCGTCGCCACGCCGCACCGTCCCTCCGCAACAGCGGGCGCAAACGTAGCGTCGCCCCGCGCGGGAAGACACGAGACTCCCGCAGCCGTACCGCGGGTGTAGCTTCTGGCCAGCCCGGATGATCGGGGTTGACCCCACCGGTGGCGGGGGTGGAAAAGCGCCCCGCGGCGGTACCAAAAGGATCAAGCATGACGTGTGTGCCGGCGGCTAGCTGCGCTGGGTCAGGAACAGGACGTCCACCACGTCCCCGGGACGGATCTCTGTCACTTCCTCCGGAATGCGGATCATCGCGTTCGCTTCCGAGAGCCCTGCGAGCAGGTGCGCCGGCGCGCCCGCCGCACCGCCCAGTCCTTCCACCAGATAGTCGGAGGTTTCGGCATCCCGCATGAGCCGGGCGCGGATGTAGCCGCGGCGCCCCGGGCGGGATTCCATGTGGTTGAGCACACGTGCGCGCACCACGCGACGTTGGCCGCTGCGCTTGCCCAGGGAGAGACGGATCAGCGGGCGCACAAAGACCTCAAAGATAACCAGCGCGGACACCGGGTTCGAGGGCAGCAGGAAGGTCGGGATGCGCTCCTCCCCCAACAGACCGAAGCCCTGGACCGATCCTGGGTGCATTGCTACGCGTGAGGTATCCACATCTCCCAACTCATCAAGGACCTCGCGGATTTCTTCCGAACCCGCGCCACCCACGGCACCGGAGATCACCAGCACCTCGCTGCGCGCCAAGTAGGTTTCCAAAGCCTCGCGCACGCGACGCGGCTCGCCGGCGGCGATGCCGACGCGGTGCACGTCCGCGCCGGCCTCCTTCGCGGCCGCTGCAAGCGAATAAGAGTTCACGTCGAAGACTTGCCCCAGGCCGGGCTCGCGGTCGACGTCGACAAGCTCCTTGCCAAAGGACACGATGGTCACGCGCGGGCGGGGGTACGCCAGCACCTTCGAACGCCCCACTGCCGCGAGCAGGCCAATCTGCGCTGGGCCCAAGATGGTACCGGAGGACACGGCTACATCCCCGGGCTGAATATCATCGCCCACGCGGCGCACGAAGTCCCCCGATCGCACCGGGCGATGCGAGGTCACGCGCTTGCGGCCGCGGTCGGTCCACTCGAGGGGAAGGACGGCGTCGGCAAGCGTCGGCAGAGGCGCGCCCGTGTACACGCGCACCGCTTGCTTGGGCTGCAAACGCAAAGGCTGGCGCGACCCTGCGGGAACCTCCCCCACTACAGGCAGGGAACGCTCAATCTCCGTCTCCGTGGCGGGAGCATCCGCATCCTCAACGTCGTGGCGGGAGCGTGCCTTGAGGGCTTTTTCTCCCCCGACGTCCACGGCGCGCACGGCATAGCCATCAATGGCTGCTTGCGGAAACCCCGGGAGCGGCTGGTTTGCCTGCACCTCCTCCGCGCACTTGAGACCTAGGGCATTCGCGATGGCGATGCGTACCGGCTCGGGAGTCATCGCTGCATCAAGAATGAACGCCATCTGGTCATCGACCGAACGCATGTACCGCCTGCCTTTACTCTGGGGTATGTGGGGCCTAAAGGGATGGAAGTTACTGGAGTAGAGCTTAGCGCGCTAGGCGTGCGAAGGCTTAGCCCTTCAGCCCCTTTTCTTCTTCGTAGTCCTCCACAATCTTCTTGATCGCCTTGTAGAGTGCAGGACCGTACTTCTCATCACGCAGACCAAAGTCAACGTTGGCCGGGATGTACCCACCCGGGTTGCCCAGGTCATGGCGCTTACCCTGGTGGACTACGACGTGAACGGGGTGGCCTTCCTTGATAAGGAGCTCGATGGCATCGGTCAGCTGCAGCTCCCCGCCCTTTCCTGGCTTAATACGGCGAAGGGCATCAAAAATCTTCCTGTCGAGCAAGTAGCGCCCAGTGGCCACGAGGTTTGAAGGCGCATCGTCCGGATCCGGCTTCTCCACCATGCCCACAACCTTCTTCACGCCCGGTGCATTGGTGTCCTCGACGTCGAAGACGCCGTAGTTGTAGGTCTCCTCGCGCGATACCTCGAAGGCGCACAGCACGCTGCCACCCAGGGCGGCGCGAACACGGGCCATCTCCCCCATGACGGTGGCGGGCAGAACAATGTCATCCGGCAGCATAACGGCGAAGAATTCCTCGTCATCCTCCAGCACGGATTCCGCCAAGCCCACCGCGTGGCCCAGGCCCAGCGGCTTTTCCTGCTCCACGGAAATCGGGTGGATCAACTGAGCGGCACGCTTGACCTTGGCTACCTGCTCATCTTTGCCGCGGGCATCGAGGGTCTCGACGAGATCGGGGAACTCATCGAAGTGCCGCATCACTTCCTGCTTGTTCGGCGCGGTAATCACCGCGAGGCGCTGAGCGCCCACGGACGCGGCCTCTTCCGCGATAAGTTCAATGCCCGGCGTATCAACGACGGGGAGCAGCTCCTTCGGTACGGTCTTGGTGGCGGGCAAGAAGCGGGTGCCCATGCCAGCAGCGGGGACAACGACCGTAGCGATCCCGGTGTGGGAATCCTCGTGTGCAATAGCCATAAGTTCCACTTTACAATGCGCCCTTCCCGCTCCCGTGCTGCGCTACGCCGTCCCGCTATGATTGACAACCATGACGACCTCCCCCAAGGACGCCTTAAGATCCTCACTCCTGAATGCTCGGCGCGAGCGCAGCGCCGAGCAGCGCGCTGATGACAACGCCGCGTGGTGCGCCGGTGTGGGTGAATTACTCACTCCTGCGATGCGTGTTGCCGCCTACCATCCCCTGGGCACAGAGCCGGGTGGCCCCGACTTCGTGGAGGCCGTGTCCGCACTCTGCAAGGAGGTCTACCTTCCTATTTCAGGCAAAAACGGTGAGCTCTTGTGGACGCTGTATGGCGGGCCGGAGGCCATGCGCCCAGGGGCATTAGGGATTGCAGAGCCCGTCGGGCAGCGCCGTAGCAGCGAAATCCTGGCGCACCTCGACCTCATCTTGGCGCCCGCGATGGCGGTGAGCGAGTCAGGCATGCGCCTCGGAAAAGGCGCCGGCTACTATGACCGCGCGCTGACACCGCTGCCCACTGGGAACCCGCCCGTCGTCGCTCTCGTCCACTCCAGCGAGGTCCGGGACGTCCCCTTCGAGGAACACGACCGTCCCGTCGATGGCATCCTCACCGAGCGCGGGATGCGCTGGCTTTAATCGGCCCCTTCTCAGATTCCATGCCGCCGCCTGGGAACCGCGCGGGTCGGGGTGCAGTCTAAAAAGGTATGGACTTTCTTCACGTTCTGCGCACCCCCGGGCATCGCCGCAGCGTTCTTCTGCGCCGCGTAACGGCCGCGGTCTTGCTCGTGGCCGCGGCGGCCAGCGCGCTCGCTTCTACCCGCGAGCAGCCGCGCGTGGTGGTCATGGCCCGGGACGTCGCCGCCGGAGAGACGCTGGCGCTTGGCGATGTCTCCGTGGCCCGCGTCCCCTCCTCCGCTCTGCCCTCCACGGCGTTAGGGAGCAACCCGGAAGATGCGGTGGGGCGAGTTCTGGTGGCGGCGGCCAGCGCCGGCGAAATACTTACCACCACCCGGCTGCTCAGTTCGGACCTCATCGCAGACTTCGGGATGGAAGACGGCCACCTTATCCCGCTCACGCTCGCCGAGCCAGACGTTGCCCGCAACCTCCATCACGGCGATACGGTCAATATTGTCGGTGCCCTCGACGGTGGTGACGACGCTTCCCTCCCCGCCCGCGGCTCAACGATTGCCCGTGGCGCACGCGTCGTGTCGGTGGGTGCCGGCGGAGAGGATGCCCGCACGCACACACTCCTCGTTGCGCTACCAGCCGAAGCAGCCGAAGCTGTGGCAGCCGCGTCACTGGCACAACCGCTCACGGTAGTCATTGTGGGCGACCGCGCCCACAGTTAAGCTATGTTGTGAAGATCATCGCGTTTGCACTGGTAGGCCTCCATAAGATGTTGCCACGACACGCAAACTCTGCCTACTATAGGCACATCCACTCAGGCGCTTTATGCTCTTGCAGTCTCGCGACTGCCGCGCGACCCCGCGGCACCACCTGCAGGATGGCGCACAGAAGTGGCTTTCGCTATTCCAGTATTTCCACATGCTTCGTCTTACGCTGGCGCCCCTGCGCATCTAGGGCCTCTCTTAGAGAGCATTATGGCTCTATGCCTGCTTTTCTCCGACTTTTCTGAACAGCGCGCCTGCGCAGAGTGCGGACTACGCAAAGCAGACGCTTAAGACACAGGAAGCACCTACCCCCGTAGATAGGACAACCACCACCATGCTCAAGGGCTTTAAAGATTTCATCCTGCGCGGCAACGTCATCGAGTTGGCCGTAGCGGTCATCATCGGTGCCGCCTTCACCGCGATCGTCACCTCCATCACCGATCACATCATCCAGCCGCTGATTAACTCCCTCGGCTCCCCAGACTTTGGTGGCCTGGGCTTCGCAATTACCGATAGCCCGGAGACCTTCCTGGACTTCGGTGCAGTCATCACCGCCCTTATCAATTTCCTCATCGTTGCCGCTGTCATCTACTTCGTCATCGTTGCTCCGATCAACGCCGTCACCGAGCGCGCTAAGCGCCGCCAGGGCGTTGACCCGGAGGAGCCGGCTCCGACCACCGAGCAGCTGCTCGGCGAGATCCGCGACCTGCTCGCTGCTGAAAACGGTGGCACCACCACCAACAAGCCTGACTCCAGCATCTAAGCCAGCAGCCCCACGCCTAAAAATCCCACAGAGCCGGCATTTCGCCGAAGTTCTGCGGGATTTTCTTATGCCTCCGCCCGCTGCTCACGCACTACTGCGTGGTGCCAAAATGCGGCGGCATGTTCTCGCGGTAGAAGGCCTCTCCCGTGGCCTCGTCCTCGCTGTCACCACCGGGGCCGCCTGCGTCCGCCTCAAAGCTCACGGTGCGCAGCTCATCGGCCCCTGCGGCGGAAGAAGAGCCAGCGGCCCCAGACATTGGCCGGTGAGGAACATCGAAGCTGCGATCGTAATTCTCGGCCGTCGAAGGACGCTTCGCGCGACGGCGCGCCCGCGGGGTACGCGGTGTGGAATCAGCCATTAGACGCTGGACTTCTGCAGCTGATCGACGAGGTGGTGCACCAAGGGGGTCAGCGTAGCCATGCCATCACGTACCGCCGCGCGGGAAGACGCGACGTTGACGATCACCGTTGAACCAGACACTCCCGAAATGCCGCGGGATGTGCACGCATCCACCGCACCGCATGCTTGGCCGGAGGAGCGCAGGGCCTGGGCCACGCCAGGGACCATTTGGTCCAGCACCGCGCGAGTCGCCTCTGGGGTCTTATCGCGCGGGCCAACGCCCGTGCCGCCAATCGTGAGGACCAAGTCAACGCCCCCGACCACGCCGGTTTCAATCGCCTGCCGGATCTTGGACTTCTTGGAACGAACGATTACTGCGCCGTCGACGGTGAAATCAGCTTCAGCCAACAGTTCGCCCGCCAAGCGCGACGTGTCCTGCGCTGCATCATCTGGGTGGTCGGTAACGATGACGACGAGCGCGCGGCGCGGTGCTTGCACACTTTGTTCTTGTTCGCTCGCGATGAGGAAGGCGTCATCTGGTTCGGTGACATCATCGAGTTCGCGTGAGGCATCGCGCCCCAGCAACTCAGTTGCGTCGGTGTTTTCTGCCACGGAGGTTCTCCTTAAAGATAGGGGCGGAATCTTCCGGTAGTGGTTTCTTCACAAGGTCTCAGGGTGCGGTGTTCGTGCGGCGCTCACGCACCGCCCAAGTATTTGTTAACTTACTCGCTTGCCAGAGTTACCTCTACCTTTCTCACATCTTCGCTGTCTCGGCTCCGTACCTCCAGGGTCACGGTCGCGCCGAACTCCTGGGAACGGGTTGCCGCGATGAGGGCATCAGAGCTTTCAATAAGCCGATCGTTGACGCGGGTGACCACGTCACCAGACTTGAGCCCTGCCTTATCGGCTGGGCTATCGCGTTCTACATCGACGATCTCCGCACCAAGGGTGTCGCTTTGCGCGCGGACCTTAACGCCCAAGGTTGGGTGCTTGACCTTGCCATTGTTGATGAGCTCATCGGCCATCCGCTTGGCAAAGTTGGAGGGAATAGCGAATCCCAGACCGATGGAACCGCCCTCGGAATTCGAGCTACCCGATAGCGAGGCAATCATCGAGTTCATTCCAATGATGTTGCCTTCCATGTCCACCAAGGGACCACCGGAGTTGCCTGGGTTGACGGCGGCGTCGGTCTGGATGGCGTCGATCAGCGAGGACTCCCCACCTTCCTGCGAAGCACGGACGGGACGGTTCTTGGCCGAGACAATTCCGGAAGTCACCGTAGCGTTGAGTCCCAGCGGGGAACCGACGGCAACGACCTCTTGCCCCACCGCGGCAGCGTCCGAATCACCGAACTGCAGGAAGGGAAGCTCGTTAACGTCATCAATCTTGATGACAGCAACGTCCGTGGTCGCATCCGAGGCCACAAACGTGGCGCTATGGCGGGAACCATCATTCATGGTCACTTCCAAGCGCCCGCCTTGATCCGCGCCGGCGACGACGTGGTGATTGGTCAACACGTAGCCGTCCGGGGAAATAATCGAGCCCGAGCCCTCGGCACCGCCGGAGCGGGTAATGGAGTAAATGGATACCACTGCTGGAAGTACCTTCGATGCCACGTCCTCGACGGAGCCGTCGGCAGGCTCTTTACCGGTGCTGTTGGCCACCGGCTGGCGCTCCAAGACCTCATTGACCGTCGAGGTGGAGGACTTGTCCTTGCCCACCGTTCCGACCACCACGCCGGTAACACCGCCGGCAGCGATGAAGGCTACGAGCATCATGGACAGCGCGGTGCCCAGGCCGACCTTGCGCTTGGCCTTAGGCTCATCGCTCGGTTCCACGACCCGTACGCCTGCCCCCTCTTGGCCCGCGAAGAACTGGTTCTGATTACCAGCATGCGCCGCAGTGTAGCGCTGACCGGCATAAGGCTGTGTTCCCTCCTGCGAGTGCTGCCCTGCCGAAGGCTGCTGTGCTGCCAAACGCTGCTGACCTTGTTGACCGAATCCATAATTCGAACCGCCATACGGCGCCTGCGCCCCGTAAGGTGCCTGGGAAGGCTGGTTGCCAAAAGAAGTAGGCCGGGCTCCCTGCCCCGCCTGGCTTCCGTAGGGCGACTGTCCGCCTTGCCTCGATGTATCCAACCGCGGCTGATTCCAGCCATTCGATTCACTTCCCACAGAAGGTACCTCGCCTCGCTGCTGTGATTGTCCCCGTCCGTCAGAGTTCTGCGGGCTATCCATGGGGTTATCCATGTTCGAATTCCTCATATTCATGTCAGGTAGTGTGCACCATCGCGCTGGCGCGTATCTGATACTAATCTGCCAGTGTGCTACGAGAAGCTGGACGTTTCCTGTGCGCCTTGAGCTGGGGTGATCCCTGACACACTAGCCCTGATTGAACCACCGCTCCGCAAAGATATGGCCGCGGTCGTTGCGCTCTTTCGGTTGGCTCACCGCGGGGTCGTGTAGCTGCCCCGCTGACTGCTGCTCAGCGGAGAGTTCGGGCTGGAAATCGTAGGGCAAGTCTTCCAGCCCGTCCACCAAGGCATCACCTTCGGTGGGGTGCCCGGGCAGAATGACCTCCATGCGCGTTCCGCCGTCCGCGGAATCCTTAATGGTGATCTCTCCATTGTGCCTCTCCACCACGGATTTCACGATTGCTAGGCCCAATCCGGATCCCGGCATGGCACGGGCTTCAGCAGAACGGTAGAAGCGCTCAAATACTTTGTCCCGTTCCTCCGGAGCGATGCCGGGGCCAGAATCGTCAACGCGCAGGCGCACCTTGTCAGGGGCGATTTGCCGCATGGACACGCGCACGGTCCCCGTCGGCGGGGACCACTTCGCAGCATTGTCCATAAGGTTGAGGGTGGCACGGCCCAGCGCAAAAGGATCGCCGTCGATCATCCACGGGATAAACCGCACGCGGAAGTCCACGTCAGGACGGCGGCGTTTGGCGCGGTTGAGCGAATTCTCCAACACTTCGTGCAGCTCAACGGGCTCCGGCTCCTTCTCAGTGGCGTCCTCGCGCGCTAGGTCAACCAAGTCACCGATCAGGGTGGCCAATTCCGACATCTGCGCCATTACGTCATCTTCGAGGTCGCGCCGGTCTTCCTCACTGATGCCAAACCCGCCACCGGACTTATTGAGCATCATGAGAAGCTCAATGTTCGTCCGCATGGACGTCAGCGGGGTCTTAAGCTCGTGGCCGGCATCAGCCACAAACTGTGATTGCTGCACGCGCGCGTGCTGCAGGGCGGAAAGCATTCGGTTAAAGGACACAGTAAGTTGTGCCATTTCATCGTTGCTCTCCACGGCAATTGGCCGCAGGTCATTGGTTTGCGTCACGTAATCAGCAGCCCGCTTGAGGCGAGCGATCGGCTCCATGCCGGTCTTGGACACCACCATTCCCGCGAAGACGGAAAGCAGCACGCCAAAGGCCACGATGATCAGCAGCGCGGAGCCCACCGCGGACACAATCTCCTCGGTGGGACCAAGGTCCTTGGCCAGGACTACCGTGGCGCCACCCTCCTGGGACTTGGCCAGCACGCGCTCACCACCCAGGGTGCGGATGGAGCTTTCCATGGTGTCCCCGTCTGGTTTAAAGTCCCCACCCACCGGCAAAGCATCACCATAGGAAAAGGTGGCTGCTGGCGGAGAGATAGAGACCCTAGTCGAGGGGTTGTAGAGCTTAAAAGAAGCGATCTCCTGATCGATATTCTCCACGAAGCGCGGATCCTGTGCCTGCTCCATCAGCACGTCCGCTTGCTGCATGATTTGCTTGTCGACGCTCGCCGTCATCGACGCCGCAACCAACCAGTAGGTCACCAACGTCATCACTGCCACCGAGACAGCGACAACGACACCAGTAACCAAAGAAAGGCGCCACCGAAGCGGCGCCCGCGAAGCCCAGCCGCGACGACCTGACAGGCCCAACCACGCCGTGGAATCTAGGTCTTCAGAAGGCACCGCGTCGGGCGCGGGCCTCCGCAAAATCACGCGATAGCCTCCCTCATGACATAGCCGACGCCACGCACGGTGTGGATAAGACGCGGCTCGCCATCTTCTTCGGTCTTCTTACGCAGGTAGCCGATGTACACCTCGAGAGCGTTGCCTGAGGTAGGGAAATCATAGCCCCATACTTCTTCCAGGATGGTGTTGCGGGAGAGCACCTTGCGCGGGTTCTCCATGAGCAGGCGCAACAAGGCGAATTCGGTGCGTGTCAGGGAAATCTGACGGTCACCACGGGTGACTTCGCGCGTATCGGCATCGAGCTTGAGGTCCTCAAAGCTCAGCTGGGTTTCAACGGGCTGCTGCTTGCTGATCGACTCCGCAGCAGCACGACGGACTAGGGAACGAACACGAGCCAAAAGCTCTTCAAGAGCGAAAGGCTTGGGTAGGTAATCGTCGGCACCCGCATCGAGGCCTGCAACGCGGTCGGACACGCCATCACGAGCCGTGAGCACGAGGATTGGACGGTCCCACCCCTCACTGCGCAAGGTTCGGCAGACTTCCAAGCCGTCCATATTCGGCATCATCACATCGAGGATGAGCAGTCCTGGGTTCTCCCTGTGGACCATCTCGACGGCCTCTACGCCATCGGCGGCCAACATTACGTCGTAGCCATTAAACTTCAAAGAGCGGCGAAGCGATTCGCGTACGGCCTGCTCGTCATCCACGACAAGAATCTTCATGTTTCCAATTATGTCCTATCTAAGGCGCATTCACGAAGTGGGCCTAGTTCTTTCGCCCCCTTAAATCACCCCTTAAGATTTTATTCACCCCACTACCCGTGGCATCAGCGAACGCCCAGACAAGAAAGGCACCGCAGCCAAGCACTGCAGCCTCGAGAATGAGTCACTGCAGCGGGCAACTAGGCCAACACAAATGCCCCGAGGGATTCACTCAGAAAGGGTGAATCCCTCGGGGCAGAATTCGCAGCCTTGAGGCTTAGAAAGCCTTAGAACTGCTCCACGTCGACCAGGCCGAGCTTGGCGGCCTTCACCAGACGGCGCGGGATGCGCACGGTCTGGCCGTCGATGGTGACTTCCTGGAGGGCTACGTTGTCAGCCTTCCACTGGGAACGGCGAGAGTGGGTGTTCGCGCGGGACTTCTTAAACTTAGGAGTTGCCATCTTTTCCTATCCTCCTTACGCGTTCTTCTTCTTGCGGCGAGCCATTGCACCGAAGCGCTGATTGAACTTCTCAACGCGGCCAGCGGTATCCATAACGCGCTGGGCACCGGTCCAGAACGGGTGGGACTCAGCGGTGACGTCAACGACGATGAGCGGGTACTCGTTGCCGTCTTCCCACTCAACGGTGCGATCGGAGGTAGCGGTGGACTTGGTCAGGAAGGAGTGGCCGGTACCGGCATCCTTGAAGACCACCGGGTGGTAATCCGGGTGGATATCTTTCTTCATATGTCGATTCCCTCAGGGTTGAACTACGGGTCGGTTCCTTCCGCAACACTTCTCCGGCGTGGAAGGAAGTGTGAAAGGATCGTGCCCGAGTTGGGTCTCTATTACTTACAAACTGTGCGGCTCGTGCCGACAACTTGACATATCCTACAGGCCACCAGCATTAAAACCGAAATCGCTCCGGCCGCCACCGCCGCGCTCCGCCGGACAAAATCCACAACCACACCCCTCACCTGCCCCTTCGGCAGGAACACGCCATAGATCATGTATAGATCAGAGGTATCCACACCGGCCCGCATGCCGGCGGTGATTAGGTTCTGCAGGCTGTGGCATGTAAGATTTCCCCTTGCTGTTGTCAAAGTAATCGTTTTACGCCCTCATCAACTGGTGTTCAACGGATTAAGCCTCCTGCTCAACCTCACTTTTTCGAGCGCCGCGCCTCACCGCGGAAATAGGCACTCCGTTAGTCGCTTTCGATGTGGGCGGCTAGGAGAAAGAAGACCCATGTCGGCTATTTGCCAGGTAACGGGCCGCAAGCCGGAATTCGGCAAGCAGGTCTCGCACTCGCACCGCCGCACCTCGCGCCGTTGGAACCCCAACGTGCAGCGTCGTCGGTACTACCTGCCCTCTGAGGGCCGTACCATCACCCTGACCGTTTCCACCAAGGGCATGAAGATCATCGACCGCGATGGCATCGAGTCCGTCGTGGCTAAGATTCGCGCACGTGGGGAGAAGATCTAAAGATGGCACGTAATGACATCCGTCCAATCATCAAACTGAAGTCCACTGCGGGCACCGGTTACACCTACGTGACCCGTAAGAACAAGCGCAACAACCCGGATCGCATCACCTTGAAGAAGTTCGATCCGATCGTCCGCAAGCACGTCGAATTCCGCGAGGAGCGATAATTTATGGCTAAGAAGTCAAAGATCGCCAAGAACGAGCAGCGCAAGGAAATCGTCGCCCGCTACGCGGAGCGTCGCGCTGAGCTCAAGGCAATCATCAAGAACCCGAACACCCCGGACGAAGAGCGCCTCGAGGCGCAGTTCGAGCTGAACCGTCAGCCGCGCGACGCCGCCCGCGTCCGCGTCCGTAACCGCGACTCCGCTGATGGACGTCCGCGCGGTTACCTCCGCAAGTTCGGTCTGTCCCGTGTCCGTATGCGCGGCATGGCTCACCGTGGTGAGCTGCCGGGCGTTCGCAAGTCCAGCTGGTAAAGGGGTACCCATACAATGGCTGTCAAGCGTAATAACCACAAGAAGTTCCGTATGGAGCAGACCCGCCGCCCGAAGAAGAACCCGCTCAAGGCCGAGGGCATTGAGAAGGTTGACTACAAGGAGATCAAGACCCTGCGTCTGTTCATCTCCGACCGCGGCAAGATCCGCTCCCGTCGCGTCACCGGTCTGACCCCGCAGCAGCAGCGTCAGGTTGCTACTGCCGTCAAGAACGCACGCGAAATGGCTCTCCTGCCGTTCACGTCCCGCTAAACACTAGCTGGTTTCAACAGCGCACTTTTGCCGCTGTACTCGTGACTCACTAGGACAGGACAAAAGAGCTTTCAGGCCGCCGCCTCCTTCCCCATCTCGGGGCAGGCAGGCGGCGGTCGTCGTTTTCGCGGCTAGGGCGGTTGCTCTGCCGTCCCACAAATTCCCAGTGCTACATTGAAGAGCTAGAAAGCCCCTGACGGAAAGGCAACTAACACCTAATGCCGCTGCACGAATCCCTCACCGATCTCAGCGAACTGGCCGCCCACTGCCACTCCCCCGCCCACGCGCGTGGACTATTGGAAGAAGCCCAGGACCTTCTGCGCAATGCCACCGCCCACCGGACCGACGGGGTCGAGCTTGCGGCGTGGTTTTCCCGCGTGGTCACCGATATTGTTCGCTCCCCGGGTCTGGCTAGCCCTGTGCGGCTGACAGGCGCTGCCGCCCGCGGGGATCTTCTCCCCTCACTTCCCATCACCTGGCTGGGCGCCGACGAGCAGCTGGAGCAAGTCATCATCGAGGCCGGATTGCCCTGCGGCGCGGTGGAGGAATGCGCCTCAACCCGCGCTGATGCCGGCCTGCCGCTGGGCGCCGGCGGCGAGGAGGAACTCTATGCCGAGGCTGTTTCGCAGCGCCCAGCGCCCCTCAAACTCGTGGATGGGCTGCCGGACCGCTCCGCCGAGGTGTCCATTCGCCGTTCCCTACTCGCCCCCGTTTCGGCCATCGCCCGCTGGGCAGCGCCGGCACCTCGGCCCACCCCTGACCGCCTTGCTATTGGCGTGGAGCGCGAATTGCTCACCGCAGCCGAGGCAGAAGGCCTGAGCCTGGCGTGGGGCACGGGCATCGCGCTGGAGTTGGGGCGGTGGTACGAGGGCGTCGACAAGCACAGCGTTATTCTCGAAGACCTTCCGCCATTGGACCGCACCGCCTACGGCTCGGCGTGCCGCACAGTCTCCGCTGCCGTCGAATCCATAATGATCCGGCACGGTAATGTGGTTAGCTGAAGTCAAAGCTACGCTTTGACGAACGCCGTTCGCGGCGGGGTGTACGATTACTGACTTGCTGTCAGTTATTACATGAGTTTTATCGAAGGGAGTCCGCCTCATGGCAGGTAGCGTTGGCAGGCCAAGGAAGAATAGCCCACGCCGCCGGGGAAACACCGCGCGCGAGGAAATCCTGGATGCCTCATCCGAGCTCTTTACCACCCAGGGCTTTGCGACAACCTCGACGCACCAGATCGCCGATGCCGTCGGCATCCGGCAGGCATCGCTGTACTATCACTTCCCTTCCAAGACGGATATCTTCCTCACGCTGCTGAATTCCACCATCGAGCCTTCACTCGAGCTGGCGGAGGAGCTCGCGGCCTCGGATGCAGCGCCGGCGCAGCGCCTGTGGTCCCTGGTGGCCGCGGAGTCCCGCCTGCTCTTGACGTCGGCGTGGAACGTGGGCCGTCTGTACCAGCTTCCGGTGGCTAACTCCCCGGAGTTCGGCGAGTACCACGAGCAGCGTGACCGCCTCAAGGATCACTTCCGTACTGCCGCCGCTGGCATTGTTGGTGATGATGACCCGCGCGTGGAGCTTCCTTTCCACATCGCGCTTTCCGTCATTGAGATGCGCCCCAACGATGGCACCGCGCCTTTCGACGCTTCGCAGCGCGTGCCGGAGCAATCCGCCATGCTTGCCGACGCCGCCCTAGCCGTCCTCGGCACCACCCCTCCCGACAACGCCGAAGCCACTACCTTGGAGCTGCTGAAGAACCGCAACGACTCCATCTCGGCAGCCGCCGCTGCCGCGGCCGACCGTAAGAAGACGACGCGTTAGCGACCGTGCCGGATGGCGTAATGAGCCAAGAAGGTCTTATACGGTTTATAGGCCTTTTCGCCGTCCGCCCGAAGACTGTCCACGAGGCGATCCATCTTGTGGTTGGTTTTCTTTTCGGTCCAGTCCAGAGCCTCAGCAATCTCGCGCACCGAGGGAATATCGGCATCAGTTGAACCCGGCTTCTTGAGGTAGCTGGCTAGCTGGCAAAGCAGCTCCTCCTGCTCATCGTTGGGCACATGGCGGGTGCGGGTGCGCTCCTCATCGAGGTCCTGCTCGCGCTTAGTCCGACGCGAGTAGTTCTTGTTTTCGACATCGATGTAGAGCTCGTAGGGGCATTCCGGGGTTTCAAACGTAATTCGTGACGGGCCCGGCGGCACGGCCGCCACCGAGCGCGGGCCGAGATCGATGCGGGAGAATCCCTTAACCCCGCGCAGCTCGATGCGCAGCGGAATGTGGCTGCCTACGTTGCAGATCATCCAGCCTTGACCGCCGTACCACAGTTGGAAAAGCTGACGGTGCAGGGTGAGGTCCCCCTCGCCGATCCGGAAGTCACCAGCGCGACCGACGACTACTTCCTCGCCTGGTGCCATGACCAGCACGCCGCCGATCAGGTCATCGATGCGCAACCTGGGCCCCCGGGCGCGTCGTGCGATGGGAGTGGCTGTTGCTGGCTCATGGACACCTCCGTAGGCGGCTGGACAATTCGCGCACATCGCCTTTCGACTCGGCGATATGCCTCAACAATGCCCTACAGTGTAGCGACTCTCACCACAGTACTGCGGGGACAAGCCGCTTGCCCCCAGCCTGTTGGGGACTATGACACGATGGCCCATGTCACCACGAAAATGAGGATGATGACAACAACGGTGACTGTGATGATCAGAGCGTTCTGATTATCCTTTGCGGCTGACTTGGCAGCTCTAGGCTCTGCCGCGGCACGCTTGTGAACGGTAGCCCCCGGTACAGCAGGAGTCACCGGCGTGGAGGGAGACACCGTCCCGGGTGAGGCGACCGGGTTAGCGGGAGCCACAAAACCGGTCGGCATAGCCTGCTCGACAGACCCAAAGGAACCGGCAGGTCGCGGCCAGTGTTGCGTCGGCTGCCCAGGGGTCTTTGCCTGCCGTGGTTGCGCAGGTTCCGTCGCCTGGTTGGTGGTGGGCTGGGAACGGGAGACGTCGTCAAGCGCGGCAATGAAATCCTGGGCGCGCGCATAACGCTGCATGGGCACGCTATCCAGCGCCTTGTTCAGGACAGTCTGCACCTGTGCCACCACCCGTGCGGTGTCTTTCGCCAGGAACGTCGTGAAAGCATCACTGGACAAGTCCGGGATGCGCCGCTGCCCTTCCCACTCACTGCGCGGCATCGTGTCCTTGAGGTGATGCAGCGTGAGCATCTCGAATGCAATAAGCGCTAGCGAGTAGTCATCCGCGCGCGCCGACATATCGTCATCGCCGTAGGCATGACCGTTATTTTCCGGGGCCAGGTACTTTTCAGTGCCCACGATGTGGCCAACCTTCGTCAGACGGGATTGCCCCTCTTCGATGCTGATCCCGAAATCGCTGAGCACGGCAGGCGGCAAACTGCCCGGGTTCTTGCGCAACAGGATATTTGCGGGCTTGATATCGCGGTGTACCCACCCGGGGTGTAGCTCGTGATGCATGTAGTCCAGCGCCGAGGCAATCGGCGTGAGGTAGTAGACCACCTCAGCCACGCTAAACCCCCGGCCTTCCTGCGCGCGTTCCCGGATGGCGTGCGCCAGGGTTCCGCCGTCGATGAACGCCATCATCATGACGTCGTCACCGCGCGGCGTGGACTCCTTGGAATAGAACTGGACCACTCCCGGGTGACTGCCAATCTTGGTCAGCGCCTTCATTTCGTTGTTGAAGCGGGCGCGGGAGGCTTCATCGCGGACATCATCCAGCAGCACCTTGACGGCAAGCTCACGAGAAAGATCCGGATCGGTGGCATGGAAGACCTGCCCCATGCCGCCTTCACCCAGCAGGTACACGTTGGTGTACCGCTTCTGCTGGGTCAGCCATTGCACGAAGTAGGAATTAGTCACCGCCCCATTGCACCATATGCACAACCAAGCATGAGGGTGCCATGTCCCATCGCCCCCAAATGGAGGGGACTTCACCGTGGTTCAGTCAGGCATGCGGGAGCCAGTTATGCTACCTGTTGTTCTCTATAGTTTTCCAAGGACCCTATGACCACCCCAGGATTTGGCACTAACCCCTACGAGCACACGAGCCCTGTGCACGGCGGGCCTCAGCAGACCCAGCCCGACCAGCGCAACCTCGTTCCGATCATCTGCGCGATCGCCATCCTTATCGCACTCCTGATTTCCGGTGCCGTGATCTGGAATCACGTCCGCTCCACCGGCCAGGAAACCCCCAGTACCGCCGAATCCTCGGAGCAAACGCCAGCCTCCGTGGAAGAAACCGCACCAGAAGACGACCAAGAAGAGGACGCGGAAGGCGCGCCGAGCGAGGAAGCACCAGAGACCTCAGCCAGCCCTGGAGCTGCTGACGTCCCAGAGGGCCTAACCGCGGCCGGCTGGTCCGACTACCCGGAGGCGCGTTGCCAGCAGGGCGAGGACATGGTCTTCGCCGCCGCAGGTTCCGATCCGGTTTCGCACATCGTTATCTGCGAAAAGCAGGACTCGCTCTTCTACCGCGGCGTGTGGTCTAGCGGTGCCGCCTTCGGACCGGCCCGGGGTGAAGGCAGCTCCTATACCGCCTCCATCCTCGACCCCACCAGCGGTGAGGACACCGGTTCCGTACTCACCATCCGCGGCACGGACTATGACATCGATGGCGAGGCCGGGGCCTTCGAGGATTACTGGCCGCGCTAGGGGTCCTTAGACCGCGCCTTGCTGACAGCCTGCATCGGGCCATTCCACCTCGGCGGCGGCGAGTTGCTTGACTAGGCGCGTGAGCATCTGTTGGGCTTCTCCGTAGTCCCCGGATTCGGCCTTGGCATAGATGGCCACCGCCACCGTGTGCCCGCCCAGTGAGACAAGCCCCATCTGGCGGGCTTCATAGGCCCCGTCCTCGGCTGGACCCCAGCCGCCCTTCATGACTGATCCTTCGAGGGTGCCCAGCCCATACTGCTGTGCGGGATCGGGCTGTCCCATGGCTGCCAGAACGGGGTCAGTGCCCTGCTGACATCCCAGGGCGGCGACAAACTCTGCTTGCTCGGCTACCGGCCACTGCGTTTGGCCAAATGCACTAAAGCCGGGGCGCGGTGGCGTGGCGGGGACAGTAGCCGTGCCGATGATCTCCTGGGTTGCCTGCGCGGCGTGCTCTCCCCCGCCGAGTGCCTCCCAGAGGGAATCGGCCGCGGCATTATCGGAAAAGGTAATCGCCCGCGACACCGTCTCCGGATCGGCCACGCCGGCGCGCTCGGCGGCAATGGCCAGCGGCACCTTCGCCGTGGACCAAGCGGACTGCGGGTCTGTGATGCCTGCTGCGGCGACGGTATCTGCGCCGGCCACCGCGATTCCGGTCCCCGGGTTGTCGGCAGCGATGGCTTCGAGGGCTTCGTGGATGTCGGAGGCCTCAATCACGGGTGGCTCCTTTTCGGGGGTGGACTCAGGCAGGGTGGGCTGGGGGCTGCTCGCTGCCGTGGATTGCTCCGGCGCGGAGACATCGCCGATGGTGCAGGCGCTTAGCGACGCCACCGCAATCCCCGCGATCACCACTCGTGCTGCTGCTTGTTTCATCGTTGACCGCCTGCGTATTAGAGGATGTACACAACCGCATTGTTGCCACCTTTGCAGGTGACAAATTCACCGTTATCGGAGCAATCCATTGTGTAGTTCTGCTTGGTGGTTGGGCTGTAGGCCTCAATCGTGGCGTCATACTCATGGGTATCCACCCAGTGCTTGACGTACTCGTCGCGCACAGCGTTGGCGAATGGCTCCGACGTCACCTCAGTGCCGCGGTAGACGCTGTTGAAGTTGCCGCCGGGCTCATTTTTCCGCGCGGCGTCGTTCGCCGGTATCGCCCCCGCAGGCAAGTCGGGGTGCTCCGGGCGTTTCTGTGAGGCGGAGCTCGTCGTAGTTTCCTCCGTGGTCTTTTCCGCCTCATCCGCCGCGGAAGCCGTCTCCTGGGTGTCGGCGTTGTCCTCGGTGAGCTGCGCCGCGGTGGTCAGGGGTGCATCAGCCTGAGTTCCCGTGCCGCTATTTTTAAAGAAGATAAGGTAGGCCAGCGCGGCAATGACGAGCAGCACCGCCAAGATCAGCACGGCAATGAGCACATACTTTCCGCCGTTGCCGGAACCACGGTGTGCCGGCGCGCTCTCCGAATAAGCAGTGGAATAAACAAACGGCTGTTGTTCGTACTGGCCGCCGCCCTGCGGTGCTGGCTGGGGCGGGAATTGCTGGGTGGGAAACTGCTGCTGGGCGTAGTTGCCTTGCGCTCCGGATTGGGCGAAGGGGTTGGAGTAGTTGCGCTCACCTTCCTGCGGGAAGGCCCGAGGGTGCACGGGGCGTTCCTGGGTGGGCGGGGCCTCAAAATCCACAGTGTCCGGGTGAGTTTCCTTGCGGGAAGGCTGTGGCTGGCCACCATTTCCTTGCGGGTGCTGGGAGCCGAATCCGTGGTTGCGATCTGAATCAGTCACCGAGGCCTCCGTAGATCTAGACATGTCGAGTGCGCCCTGTGGGCACGTTTCTATCTTTACTATCTTTACACAGCCGCACTGGTGACGGTGGCGTTCGAACGTGGCGGGGAGTACTCCCACGGGAGTGTCCCTCACACCACACAGACGGTGTCACAGAGTTTAGATTGTTAGAGGTACCTCTTATACTCCACCTTCCTGCGCACGAAAAGGCTGTTATTCTCCCGCCATGACTTTTCCTACCGGCCCTTCGGGCACGCCGCCGCATAACTCCGGCCCTTCCGGCTTCGGTTCCCCCGGGTTTGGCCGCCCCGGCGGTTCTCCCGTTCCACCCGGCCAGCCACAGGCTCGCCCGGGCGGCTTCGGCGGTGGGTTCGGCAACACACCGCCGTTTGGTGGGCAGCCCACAAACGCCCCCGCGCCGGCCTCCTTCGGTGGTGGCGCGCCCACGCCACCGCCCCAACCCCAGCCGTCCCAGTACTCCGCGCCTGCTCCTCCACAAGGCAAGGGGCGCTTCAGCGGCACTATTGCGGCGCTGATTTCCCTATTCATAGTGCTGGCCGTAGTCCTCGGTGTGGGCGCGTGGTTTATCTGGGGCCGCGAGTCCTCCGACGATGCGCAGACCGGTACCTCCCCTGAACCGACAGCGACAGCCACGCTTTCGGGAACACCAATCGCCACGTCCGCGCGCATCGACACCGACTTGGAAGCAGGCGGCGTAGTCATTGCCCGCACGTTCTTCCCGGATTCCTATGTCTCGCAGTCCGGCAGCACCAACATCGCTGACGTGCAGCTGAGCGAAGGACACAGCCAACTTATCGCTGTCTTTGGATTTAGCGATGACCGCGCAAATACGAACGTTGCCAGTGCCACCGTTACCGTCAACGGCGCTGACGGTGCTGAACTGGCCTCCTTCGAGGTTCCAGCAGAGGAAGCTCTCGAAATGCCCATCAACATCGCAGACCACCAGGAACTGCGCTTTACTTTTACCTATAAGGACGCCAGCGGCAATCCCGCGGACAACACTGGCTTCGCGGTGGCTTCCCTCCACGCGCAGTAGCGCGCACCGCCGGGCTATCACGCCGTGGCGCCGAAGCTGCCCTTGTTGCCAAAGTTATAGGCTCGCCGCGGTGGCGGCGCATAACTTCGTCGTTTAGGGCAGTTGTTGTCCTCGGGGGAAATCTCCCGTGCATGCGAAAGCCGCCTCCCCTTCCCGCGCAGTGGTGCGCAGGAATAAAGGAAGCGGCTGTGTGCTGCCCATGGCAGCGCCTTTGCCAGGCTTAGTGGAAGAAGTGGCGAGTGCCGGTGAAGTACATGGTCACCCCGGCCTTCTTGGCGGCCTCGATGACCTCTTCATCACGGATGGAACCACCCGGCTGCACGACGGCCTTCACGCCGGCTTCGAGGAGAACCTCGAGGCCATCGGCAAATGGGAAGAAGGCATCGGAAGCAGCGAAGGAGCCTTCGGTGCGGTTGGCGCCGTCGGCCAGCGTGTTAGCGCGCTCGACTGCCAGCTTTGCAGAATCGACGCGGTTGACCTGGCCCATGCCCACGCCCACGGTGGCGTTGTCCTTGGCCAGCAAGATGGCGTTGGACTTCACCGCTCGAACGGAACGCCAGGCGAACTCCAGCTGCGCCAGGTCGGACTCATTCAGAGCCTCACCAGCAGCCAGGGTCCAGTTGGCCGGGTTATCGCCCTCTGCCTGGTAGGTATCCGGCTCCTGGGTGAGCACGCCACCGGAGATGAACTTAACTTCTTTCTCCGGTGCTTCATGCTCCGCCTGCAGTACGCGTAGGTTCTTCTTGGCCTTGAGAACCTCGATGGCGCCTTCCTCGTAGGACGGAGCCACAATAACCTCGGTGAAAATCTCCTTGACTTGCTCAGCCATCTCCACGGTGACCTCGCGGTTCACAGCGATGACTCCGCCAAAGGCAGACATCGGGTCGCAGGCGTGAGCCGCGCGGTGAGCAGCCGCGATGGACTCCTCAGACACCGCGATGCCGCACGGGTTGGCGTGCTTGATGATGGCCACGCACGGGCGCTCGTGATCCCAGGCGGCGCGCCAGGCGGCGTCGGCATCCTGGTAGTTGTTGTAGCTCATCTCTTTGCCGTTGAACTGCTTCGCGTTGGCCAAACCAGTGGTACCGGTGCGGGTCACGGTTGCCTTCTGGTGAGAGTTCTCGCCGTAGCGCAGCGGCGTGGTCACGTCACCGTCGCTGAGCTGATCGACGAACCATGCGGACACCGCGGCGTCGTAATCAGCGGTGTGCAGGAAGGCATCGCGGGCCAGACCGCGGCGCTGCTCTAGGGTAAAGCCGCCGTTGGCCACCGCGTCAGCCACCTCGCCGTAGCGAGCCGGATCCACGACCACAGCAACAGACGGGTGGTTCTTGGCAGCCGCGCGCACCATGGACGGGCCGCCGATATCGATCTGTTCCACGCAGCCATCAAAGTCTGCGCCAGAAGCCACCGTCTCACGGAAGGGGTACAGGTTCACCACGACGAGCTGGAACGGATCCACCTCCAGCTCCTCCAGCTGCTTCAGGTGGTCCTCCTTGCGGGTATCCGCCAGGATCCCCGCGTGCACGCGCGGGTGCAAGGTCTTGACTCGGCCCTCGAGGCACTCCGGGAAGCCGGTGAGCTTCTCGACGGGCGTGACTTCAATGCCCAAGTCCGCGATCTTCTTCGCGGTGGAACCGGTGGAAACGATCTCCACGCCGGCCTTATCCAGGGACCGGGCAAGGTCCTCCAAACCGGTCTTGTCGTACACGCTGATGAGTGCGCGCTTGATGTTCTTACGATCTTCGCTCATGGTACGGGGACTTAAGCCTTCCTTGCGGTAATGAGAGGTAGTTAGAGCTGAATACTGAGTTCCTCGCCCTTCACGCGCGTGGCGCGAAGGACGGCAACGATGAGTTCTCTTTCGACCACTTTGATGCGCTCGTGCAAGCTGGCCTCATCATCCCCCGGCAAGACCCGCACGGGCTCTTGGGCAATGATGGCGCCGGTATCGACGCCGGCATCTACGAAGTGGACGGTCGAGCCTGTGACCTTGGCGCCGTAGGCCAGCGCATCGCGCACGCCGTGCGCGCCTTTGAAGGCGGGCAAGAGCGCGGGGTGGGTATTGATGGTGCGACCTTCGAAGCGAGCCAGAAAATCCTTCCCCAGGATCTTCATAAAACCTGCAGAAACAACAACGTCTGGTTGCGCAGAATCCACTGCGGCAACCAGACGCTTATTCCATTCCGCGCGGTCAGCACCCATCTCTACGACCTCGGTGGCGATTCCCGCCGCCTGCGCGCGCTCGATGCCCTGACAGGGCACGTCCGCGACGACCTTCACGACGCCATAGCGCTCATCCTGGCCATCGAGGATGGCCTGGAGCAAGGAGCCGGTTCCAGAAACAAGAACCACGACGTTAAGGCGGGCAGAAGCAGCGGGCTGGTGCGGTGTAGTCACGCGCTACAGCCTAGCCGCTGCCGCCCTGAACCGGGGAATTTTACTCCTTAGAGGGGGCCTCGTCCTCTTCCTCAGACACGTCTTCTTCCTCTGGTTCTGTCTCCTCGATTGCCTCCTCGACTGGCTGCTCGTCGTCCCCCTCGGTCTCGTCCGATTCGACGACCTCCGCGTCAATCACCTCAGCATCCGCATCGCTGCCGACCTCAGGCTCGGGCTCGGGCTCCGGCTCGCTGTCCTCGTCCACGTCAGCCTCGGGTTCAGTCTCGGTCTCGGTCGTGGGCTCTGCGGCAACGGCGGCGTCGGGGGCGTCGTCAAGCAAGGCAGAAACCGGCACAGCGTTCGCCGCGTTGACGGGTGTGTGCACGGCCTCCTCAGTCTCTGTGGGCGCTTCAGGGGCAGCCTCCGTGGCAGCCGCGCGGCGCCCACGCCACGACGACACTGCCTGTGCCGTTGCGAATGCACACCCCACGACTAGGCACCACAGACAGCTCAGGCCCACCGCGGTCCATACCTCGGGACCGGTGTAGCCGTACACCCCCAGCGTGCCGGACACGCCGTACACAGCCACGAGAGCGGCTACCGCGGCAGTAACGGTGGCCACGAGCGCAACCTGGAAGGAGACCAGGGCGCGGCGACGGTAAAACGCCACCACCGCCGCAACGGCGGGAACAATGAGCAGGACAGCAGCCCAGGAACTAATCGAGGGCGGAACGGCGGCAGCCAACGGCAGCGGTGGAAGCGGAACCACGTGGCCGCTAAAGAGGCTCACGCTGGTGCCTTCCCCGATGTGCAGCTCCGAACCGCTCAGCACCGCTCCCGCAGCAACGGCAGCGTTCGGGAGATAGAGAACGCTCAGCAGGAAAAGACCGGCGGTTCCCAGTGCATTAAGGACTGGATACTCGGCGAGCATCTCTGATTGGCGCGACCAGCCGACTCCCCACAAGACCACCACGAGAATGAAACCAGCGGCAAAAAGGTATCCGAGGTAGCTCAAGCCTATCTGGGCGGCATCGACGAACACCCGGGGGACCCCGCTGCGCTTGGCCAGGGCCTTCCACAGGCGTGGGCCCATTCCACCAATGAGGGCGACCGCATGCAATAACAACATACGGGGAAGCACACGGTACAGCTCCGGAGGGGAAACATCGTAGACCTTGCCAGCGTCCCACAGCATCAGCCATGCGATGACAGTAAGGGCTAAGGGAACCAGCAACACGCACACGCTCAAAACGATGAGGTCGTTAATGCTCGCCTTATCCTTAACCGCCGCCCGCACGCGCCGCCCCACCAGCCAGGCTAGGAGCAGCGCAGGCAGAACCGGGATAAAGCCCACGTCAATACCGCCCGCGCGAATAGGCGCAAGGTTAAAGACCATCCATGCTTCCCCGACGATGGTGGGCAGCCACGCCGACGGGGAACTTGTCAGAAGCAGTGCCGCGATAGCGACCACGAGAATGCCCAGCACGACGACGAGGTTCGGAACGCCGACGACGATGAGCATGCGGCGAATACGCCCGCGGAGTGTGGTCGGGGCCTGCGCGCGGCGGGCGCGAGCCTTGTCGGACTCGACCCCTTTGATGCGCTGCGCTGGATCTCGACGATCTCTGCGGTGCCCGCGCTCAGAGTGCTCAGCACTATCACCGCGCCCACGCACGTGCGCGCGTGGGCGAGCTGACGACCTGGACTGGGGACTCGTGTTCTTATTCATCGGCGTCCACTTTGCCACGGCCCCCTCCCCCACCGGGGGTGGCGCGGCGAGGTAAGCGCTAAATGGTGCGGTAGACCCCCGAAGGAAAACTTCACGAGTGCGCACTACTCATGCCGACCACGGAAAGCCCCGGCGACTCCACGGAGATCGATTCACTTCATTCACAGGAATCAGCTGTCGTTTCATTATGTGCGGCTCTTCCCAGATATCCAGAAGAAAAACCGCAATCTGGGTTGCTCTGCATTCGCCGAGACGCTACTGTTACATCTCGTTGGTAACAGGAAGGTCACAATCGGATAACCACCCAGATTGAAACGTAACGTTTGCTCTGGGCGGGCGATAGTGAATTGAGGACGGAAGAAGAGTTCATGCGAAGCAAGACTCAGCGAAGCGTAGGACGCCACCGCAAAATCACCACCGCACAGACCGCGAAGGGACGTCTGGCAGTGATGACTGTTGCGGCAGGCGCTGTATCCACCGCAGGCGTTGGCGGCGCAGCAGCAGGTACTATCCAATCCGCTGGCGCCGGGGAAACCAAGGCACAGTCCGTCGACTACACCCTGCAGGCAGATACCGATCCGCTGAAGAACGCGCAGGCTGCTGTCGAAGACGCAGCCCCGCAGATCCTCGCCATCGCCGAGTCCAAGCCGGTCGCCGACCTAGCTACGCAGCTCGATAAGGCCATCCAGGCCGCCGATGCCCGCGCCGCCGCCGATGAAGCGAACCGCGCGCCGACCATCGCCCGCCCGGCAGAGGGCACTTTCACCTCCGGCTTCGGCCCCCGCTGGGGCTCCTTCCACTCCGGCATTGACATCGCAAATGCCGTGGGCACCCCCATCCTCGCCGTTATGGGCGGCACCGTCATCGACTCCGGCCCGGCATCCGGCTACGGCCAGTGGATCCGCATCAAGCACGATGACGGCTCCATGAGCGTCTACGGCCACATGCAGACTCTCGACGTCGCCGTGGGCGAGCGCGTCCACGCTGGCCAGAAGATCGCCGGCATGGGCTCCCTGGGCTTTTCCACCGGTTCTCACCTGCACTTCGAAATTCACCCCACCGGTGAGGGCGCCGTGGACCCGATTCCGTGGCTCGCAGAGCGCGGCATCAACATCGGCTAAGCCACGCTGTTTCAATCCTTCCTCCAGTACTAAGGCGGTATAGGGCACTGTTGCCCTGTACCGCCTTAGTGCATTCCCCCGCCTTCCACCCCCGCCTATCACAACCGTTGACCGGACATGAGGTTACCCAGTAACTTACTGGGTATGTACCGAAAGATTTCCTCCCTTGCCCTCCGCCAAGGAGGTGACCATGTCCGTCAAACATTCCGTGCTTGCACTGCTGAGTGAAGAGCCCGCTACTGCCAGCCACATCAAAAACCGCTTTGCTGAGACCTTCGACAACCTCTGGCCGCTCAACATGGGCCAAGTCGCCCAAACTTTGAGCCGCTTGGAGCGCGATGGCCTCATCGCCACCGACGGTGAGCTCACCGGCCCGACCGGGCGGCGCGCCACCAGCTATGCCATCACCCCCGCTGGCCGCGAAGAACTCTCACAGTGGTGGATGTCCACCTTGCACAACGACGCCATAGAGCGCGATGAGCTCGTGCTCAAAGTGTCGCTTGCTGCACGACGCTCCGACGTCGACGTCATTGCCGTGCTCGACGCCCAGCGCTTTGCCACCGTCCGCCAGCTGCGTGAGCTCAACCGCCAAGCCTCGGAACTGCCCGCAGAGCGCAGCGCCCAGCGTTTGGCCGTTGAGCGCCAAATCTTCGACCTGGAATCTCTCTCACGCTGGCTCGACCGCGTGGAATCCCTAACCAACCCAACCACCACCGAGGAGGACCCGCGATGACCCCCAACTCCGCGCCCACGACCCAGCACATGCCGTTTCCTCTCGAGCTCGAAAACATTACCTGCGTCTTCGGCAGCGGTGCCCGCCAGGTCACCGCCTTGGATTCCGTGAACCTGCAGCTGCAGCCGGGCGAACTGGTAGCCGTCATGGGCCCCTCCGGTTCCGGCAAGTCCACGCTGCTCAACGTTGCGGGCCTGCTGCAGCCACCGACGTCGGGGCGCGTGCTTCTCGACGGCGCCGACGCCTCCCAGCTCTCCAAAGCTAAAGCGGCCATCGCCCGCCGCCGCCACTTGGGACTGGTGTTTCAGCACTTCAACTTGGTCTCCTCCCTCACCGTGGGAGAGAACGTGTCCCTGCCCCTCGAACTGGACGGACTTTCGCCTGCGCAGTGCCGCGAGGCCGCCGAGGAAGCTCTCAGTGAGGTCGGCCTCGACGGCACCATCGACCGCTTCCCGGAAGAAATCTCCGGCGGCCAGGCCCAGCGCGTGGCCATTGCCCGCGCGCTCATCGGGCCACGCAAGGTGCTGCTTGCGGATGAGCCTACCGGCGCCTTGGATACCTCGACGGGCGAAGAGATCATGAAGGTCCTGCGTGCGCGTATCGACGCCGGCGCCTCCGGCATTCTGGTCACCCACGAGCCGCGTTTCGCGGGCTGGGCCGACCGCGTCGTCATGGTTCGCGACGGGCGCCTAACCGGCGAGGAGGTGCGTTAGTATGTCCGGCATTAATGCCGCCACCCGCCCGACGAGGCGCGACCTGTGGCGCCACCCGTGGCGCACGCTAGCCGCCGTTTTGCTCATCGCGCTGCCAGTGGCACTCGTGATTGGAATGGCACTCTTTGATAATTCCTCCGGTCGGCTCTCCGCGGCCTTGAGCTCACCCGAGCGGCAGATCAGCGCCGAGCGCTCGGACATTAGCAACGAAGACGTACCACGCTTGGCTGCCGAGGTGCTTCCTGAGGGCCTCAGCGTCAGCCCGGTCGCCACTTTTTCTAGCACGTCACTAATCCATAATGGGAAGTCAACCAACTCCTGGGTAGATCAGTTCGACGCAGAGAATCCGCCAGAGCCGGCGCAGGAGGCCGTCGACAAGTTCAATCTTGGCCCCAACCAGGCAGTTCTATCGCGTTCGACCGCGCGCAAGATCGACGCCTCCGTGGGGGACGTTATCACCGTGCGCACCAACGCCCTCAGCGGTGACCACCAAGCCACAGTCGCGGCCATTGCTCCCGAAAACTATGATTTTGTCACCTCCCCCACCCTCGATGAGGCCCTCAGCGACCCTTCTTTTACAACACGCACCACCTGGGCCATCGTGGGTGATACACCGCTGACCGAGGAGGATGCCGACCGCGCCCGTGAAGCTGGGCTGGAAATCTGGGCAGCGGAGCTGCGAGATACGGACCGCCCCGATTCTGAGCCGGATTCCTTTGGCGGAACCCTGAGCAGCATTCTTTTCGTACTCTTCTTCGTCGGCCTCTATGCCATCGCCGGATTGCTCATCCTTTTCCTTCTCGCGCCCGTCTTCACGCTGGCTACCGGACGCAATACACGCCTGTACGCACTGATGTCGAGCCAGGGCGCACTACCACGCCACATCATGTTCGCGGTGATGGCTTATGGCTTGCTGATGGGGCTTATCGGCGCCACCATCGGCGTGGTTGTTGGACTCACGGCTTCGTGGGTGTGGTGGGCAGCCCGCTACCCGGACTTTGCTGCCCACCCGCCCTTCCTAGCTATTGGCCTTGCATGGATCGTGGCGGTGGCAGGCTGTGTCATTGTCTCCATCGTTCCCGCGTGGTTGGCGCAACGTGGTGCCCTCTCCACTGCAATCCAGGGCGCTGCTCCCGACCGCCTTTTGCGCTTCCGGCGGTGGATGGCCATCGGCCCAGCGTTCCTGCTTCTGCTCGTGTTGTTCAGCTTCACCCCCTGGGGAAAGTACATCCCTACGGTGCTGGCTCTCTTCGGAGTCATCGCGGTTGCCGCGTCTGCCCCGGCCTTGGTCTTCCTGTGCTCCCTGTTATCTCGCCGCGGCCCACTCGCGTTGCGGCTGGCTGGACGCGGCCTGACCCGGCGCAGCATGCATGCCTTGCCGACGTCCATCGCTCTCGTTTCAGTTGCCTTCGTAGCCTCCCTGTTTGGCGTGGGCATCATGACGGATAGCGCAAAGACCACCGCCGAAGAAGAGCTCGTCATGCCGCCTACTTCTGCGCTGATTGAGGAGACGACGTTTGAGCAACCAACGCAGGTGTCCACACCGGAAGAACGCGCCGCGGTAGAGGCCATCTTGCGGACCACCACCGCCCGTACGTATCCCTTCTCTGCTTTCCCCTCGTGGACGACGTCCTACAGCCTTCCAGAGGATGGCACTTTTTACGAGCTCACCACCGAGTTTGATTACCAGTGCGAGCAGGTCGATCTCAGCAAGCCGGTTGAGAGGGCAGTGTTCGTGGATAATCAGGGGCGGCGCACCGATGAGTCCGAAGAGGCTCGCCAGGAGTGCGCCCACGAGTTGATGACATCGTTCCCCTATAACCCGCTGATCTATCAAAGCAGGATGGTTCAAACGGATTCTTCCCAGCTCGAGCTGTGGCAGTTCGACTCAGAAGAAGATCGACGCGCAGCGGCACAAACGCTGGATGCCGGCGGCATCGTGCTTCCCCACAGCAGCCACGTCGGCGATAAGACTCATGGCACGGTGACCGTAAAATCCTATAACCGCATTGACAGCCAAGAACCGAGCGGGACACAGGACGCGGATCTGCCGGTTGTGGAGGCACTGCCCACTGCGGCCCGCGATGTGGTCTTGATCAGCCAGAAGGCAGCAGAAAAGCTGAACATGGAGCCCTTCTACGTGGGCCAGGCCCTTGCTTTCGACGAAGCACCGAGTGAGTCCGAGCGCGAGGAGCTGCAAGACCTGACAGCGAGCGCCTCGCAGTCGCAATACTCGCTAAACTTCGCAGTCTCTACTCCCGGGAGCTTCCGCTACTACCTGGGCCTCGGAATGGGGTTCGTCTGCCTTATCGTGCTGGCGCTCATCATTGCCAACGCAGCGAGCAGCATGCGCCAGGAAAGCACCGTGCTGCAATCCATCGGCGCCCACCCTTCGCTGATGTCCAAGGTGGCAGCATGGCAGACGTGGATGCTGGCCACCGTAAGCATGCTCTTTGGTGTGGTTGCCGGACATCTCGGCACGTACTTCTTTGCCGATAGCTCAGGATACGTTTTCTCGACGCCGCTCCATGGCTTGCGCCCGCAGGACTACTTCACCCCGGATTGGTGGCAATTCCTCGCTGTGCTCGTCGTGCCGCTGTTGGCTGCCGCCCTCGCGGCTGCGATCAACCGCAGCGACAAGACGGCCCCACTCACCGCGCGGGATCGCAGCGAATCACGTTCCCTGACTTAACAGCGCTGACCAAGTAGCAGCGCCCACAACCCCAGCGCTCTCGGCTGAAAGATTGGCCGGGAGCGCTGCACTTTCACCCCCCAAATCTCACCCCCATTCTTTAAACCTCTACTTTACCCCTGTAACAATTTTCACTCCTTTCACACGCGCAACACGCTGGGCTGTTCGATAGTTTTTCGAACAATTCCTGGATTTACCTGCATTTTTAAGCGTTGCGCAGGGTGGTCCCGCGGGATAGTTTGTATCTCGTTGCCACACAGCCTCAGCACTCGGTTGCAACCGCACCGGCGTGTCGCGGGCTGCAAGGCGCACTGCGGCTGATACGGCCGCTCCCCTATTGCTCACAGGCTTCCGCCGCATACCCAGCGGGCCACAGCAGGACTTAAGGACGTGAAGTTATGAAGCGCACGCTCAGCGCACTCGCCGCCGTGGCGGTTAGCACCGCCACCGTGACGACCCCAGCGTTCGCCGCCGAACCGGCAGCAAGCGTGGACGTCTCCGACGGGTCCTCCAAGGACCCGTCCGCTGCCGACGTCGAAGTCAAGGAAGAATCCAAAGCCGACCTCTTCAAAGCCGTCTCGGGGCTGCTCATCTCGACAGCCGGTGCCCTCAACGGGGCATCCGTCCCAGAGGTCAACACCACGCAGGACGGCTTCGAGATCGTCCTCGATCCCTCCAGCATTCCTGGTCTCGCCGAGGCCTTCGCCCCGCAGGGCGATCACTCCGGCCTCACCCCTACTCGCGGCCAGGACGCGGACGGTAACACCGTGGTCTTTCCGACCTCCGGAACTTTCACCTCTGGCTTCGGCCCGCGGTGGGGTTCCTTCCACAACGGCATCGATGTGGCAAACCCCATTGGTACCCCCATCTACGCCGTCATGGACGGCGAGGTCATTTCCTCCGGCGCTGCCCAGGGCTTTGGCAACTGGATCCGCATCCAGCACGACGATGGCACCATCACCGTCTACGGCCACATGCCCAGCGACCAGCTGCTGGTCGACGTCGGCGATCGCGTCGAGGCCGGCGACCAAATCTCCGTCATCGGCAACGAGGGCCACTCCACCGGCCCGCACCTGCACTTCGAGGTTCACCCGGGCGGCGGCGCAGCCGTCGATCCGGTGGACTGGTTCAGCGAGCGCGGCATCCTCATCTAAAGCATCAGAGCTTTTCCATCGGCACTCCGCCGATGAGCATGAGGCGAACCTTGCCCGCTGAACCGAAGTCCACGGTGACCGTCGCCCGCGCGCCGGTCCCGGAGGCCTCGATGACCGTGCCCAGCCCGTATTTCGCGTGGTTGACGCGGTCCCCCACAACTAAATTGAGATGGTTATTCTTCGGCATCGACGTTGCCGAGGCCGGCTTGCGCGAGCGCTGCGAAGGGGAAGACGCAGCGCTCCGCGAGCCATAGCCGCCTCCACGGAAGAACCCGCTATCCGAGCCAAAGGTTCGCCCGTATTGGTAGGAATCATCTCCGCCCCACGCGCCAGACAGCGAGCTGTCTGGTTCTTCACGGCGCCAGTCGATGAGGTTCTCTGGGACCTCGGCGAGGAAGCGACTGGCCGGGTTCGTCACCGGGTTGCCCCAGGACGAACGAAGAATCGCGCGCGTGAGGTAGAGCTGTTCCCTAGCACGCGTGATACCCACGTAGGCTAGGCGGCGTTCTTCGCTCAGCTCCTTCGGGTCCCCCAGCGAGCGCATGTGCGGGAACTGTCCATCCTCCCAGCCGGTGAGGAAGACGACGGGGAATTCAAGGCCCTTCGCAGTGTGCAGCGTCATCAGCGTGACCACCCCGGATTCGTGGTCCGGAATCTGGTCCGCATCCGCCACGAGCGAGACCTTCTCAAGGAACGCCTGAAGCGAGCCCGGCGCGGCTTCGCCCTCCGAGAGCTCCGGAGCCTCCCCCGCGTCTGCGCCCAAGAAAGCCATCTCATTAGCAGCCTCAGAGCTGAACTCGCGGGCCACCGAGACCAACTCGTTGAGGTTATCCAGGCGCGCACCATCCTGCGGATCGTTGGAGTTCTCGAGCTCCGCGCGGTAGCCGGTGGCGTCAAGAAGCGCGTTGAGCAACTCCCCCAAATCCGGCTGGCCCGTCACCTCATTGACCATGCCCGGAATCTGCGCTCGTACGCCCTCCATCATGTCGTTGAATTTGGTGACGGCATTCACCGCCCGTGTGCCGAGTCCCGCTACTTTGCCTTCTGCCGCATCCCGTAGGGCAGCACCAAAGCTCACGCCGAGGTTCTCCGCGTGCAGGGCGATCTGCGCTTGCGCTTTGTCACCAATAGCGCGCTTCGGCACGTTGATAATGCGGCGCAAGCTCACCGTGTCATCCGGATTATCCATGATGCGCAGGTAGGCCACCATGTCCCGGATCTCGCGGCGCTCATAGAAGCGCGTGCCACCGACCACCTTGTACGGGATGCCCGAGCGCACGAAAATATCCTCCAGCGCGCGGGAGGCGTTATTGGTGCGATACATCACTGCAATATCCGAATAAGCCGTGCCCTTATCCGCCAAGGAATCAATTTCCGAGGCGATATACCGCGCCTCGTCGTGCTCGTTATCAGCCACGTAACCGATAATCTGCTCGCCCTGGCCGTGGGCGGTCCACAGGTTCTTCTCGCGGCGGCCCTCATTCTTCGCGATGACCGCGTTCGCCGCGTTCAGAATGGTCTGCGTCGAACGGTAGTTTTGCTCCAGCAGAATCGTGTGTGCCTGCGGGTAATCCCTCTCGAACTCTTGGATATTCCTGATGGTGGCTCCGCGGAAGGCATAAATCGACTGATCCGAATCACCCACCACGCACAGTTCCGGAGCATCCGGCGGCAGCTCGCCCCTGCCCACCAAAGCCGAGACCAATGCATACTGCGCGTGGTTGGTGTCCTGGTATTCGTCGATAAGCACGTGCTTAAAGCGGCGACGATAAAACTCAACCACCTGCGGGTGTTGATTAAAGATGCGCACTACTTCCCCGATGAGGTCATCGAAGTCCACCGCGTTCGCCGCGCGCAGGCGACGCTGATATTCCTCGTACACGCTCGCCACGGTGAGCTCGAAAGGATTCTTCGTCCTCTCTGCCTCCGCGCGCGCCTGCTCCGGGGAAATGAGCTCGTTCTTGCGGTTGGAAATCTGATTAGCCAGAACACGCGCCGAATACTTCTTCAGATCCAGCTGCATGTCCTTCGCAATCATGGTGAGCAGCCGGCGGGCATCATCGCCGTCATAAATAGTGAAATTCGTGTTCAAGCCAGGCACCAGCTGGGCGTTATTGCGCAAGATGCGAACACAAATGGAGTGGAAGGTGGACACCCACATCCGCTCCGCCACGGGGCCGACAAGCTGGCCGACGCGCTCCTTCATCTCCGCGGCTGCCTTGTTAGTAAAGGTAATGGCGAGGATCTGCCAGGGTGCCACCCCGCGCTCCCGCATGAGGTACGCAATGCGGCGGGTCAACACGGCAGTCTTGCCCGAGCCCGCGCCGGCCACAATAAGCAGCGGCGAGCCCGAATGCGTCACGGCCTCTTCCTGCTGCGGATTTAAGCCCTCGAGCAACGGATCAGAGCCCTGACCGGAAGGGGCGTCGACGTTGCTCCCGGGCGCAGGAAACAGGCCGCCGGCGGAAGAATCGGAAGACGAACGGGGGACGAAAGGAGATTTGCTATTCATAATGCTCTCCAACCTACTAGCACCACCGGACATTGCCCCTCACCGCACTTCTGGTCGACGTGAAAGCTGGTAATTCCCCTTTTCGCCCGGCATGGTGGCACAATCTGATGTCATGAGCTCTTCACATCCTGGCAACGCAGACTCTGGCTTGAGCCCCGAGCACCAAGACCCCAACGTCGTGGACAATGGGCTCGACATTCGCATGCCGTCGGGCACCGATGACCCGCTGAGTGATGCCGAGATTCAGCGCTACCGCGAAGAGATCAACCGCCTCGACCGCGTTATTCTCGACGCCATCAAGCGCCGCACCGACATTTCGCGCACCATTGGTAAGACGCGAATGAGCTCAGGCGGCACCCGTTTGGTGCATACCCGCGAAATCGCGATCCTCAACGAATTCCGCGACGAGCTCGGGGAGGAAGGCCCCGCCATCGCCTCCGCCCTCCTGCGCTTAGGGCGCGGCAAGCTCGGCTGATCAAACGCCGCACGGACCAGTCCCCAGCACTCGCGCCCTTAAACATGCGGTGGGTTAGGCTCGCGCCATGCGCTTTTCCTCTCGCCTGGCTGCGATTCTCGCCGCGGCCACCGCTGCGTCCGTGTTATCCGCCTGCAGCACCTCTTCTTCCGCTGAGACCACCATTTCCACCACGACGCTCGATCTTCCCGCCGTCAGCGACTCCGACCGCAGGCAGGGTTCCGCAGCATCCGGAACAACGCAAGGCTTCGAGGAGCCCCTCGACGGCGATGCGCTCTGGGATAACACCACCGAAATCCCTCAAGCGGAGCGACCGGAGCCCCGACGTAACCTGATAGCTCCTGACGCTGCCGATTACTTCATGAGCCTGGGGGTGTTGACGCCGGGTGCGCCCATCTACAACGGCACAAACGGTGGCCGGTGCTCCACCGGTCATTTCGCCGGCGATGGGCAGCGCCTCTTTATCCTCACCGCCGGGCACTGCGGGGACACGGGTGACACCTTCTATTATGAGGATCAATCCGGCAGTACGGTAGAGATAGGCCAGATGGTAAAGAAGGCCCGCAACACCAACACCGATAGCATCAACTCGGCCGACATTGCACTGATCGAAGTGTCCAACCCTGCCGCCGAAGTATCTACCGCACCGGCCTTCAATGCGCCTTTGGCCGGTTGGATGAGCCTCGAGGATGTCACGCACAAGAAGCCCACGATGTGTTTTGCCGGTTCCGCGGGAGGCGCTGCCTGCGACGATTTCATTGACCGCTTCGAAGACCAAGGGCTCTTCACCTTCGGCAGCGAGAGCGTCCCCGGTGATAGCGGCGGTCCTGTCTACGCTTCCATCGACGGCAAACTGTACGCGGTCGGTGTCTTGTCCTTTGGCAACTACGATGATTACACCGGCCCCGAAACTGGTGCCATGGAGATCGGAAACACGATGGAGCAATTCAACCTGAAGCTCTACTCCTAGCTCAACGCAGTACGGTCTTCTGCCTCGGCAGCGAAGGGATTTCTGGACTACGGTGGACACAGTAAGTTTCATGTCTGCTACCTGCCAGAAAGGCTTTTGCAATGGACATCACCGCTCAGCCGCAGTGGGCCGCGCTCACCTCGCTTTTTGAAAGCAAGAAGGACCTCAACCTGCGTGAGCTTTTTGCTAACTCCGCTTCCCGCGCCGCAGACTATTCTTTCGACGCCGCGGGCCTGCACGTGGATCTGTCGAAGAACCTCATCGATGAGGAAGTAGTCACCGCACTGGTGGACCTCGCCCGGGCTGCCGACGTCGAGGGGCGCCGCGACGCCATGTTCGCCGGCGAGCACCTCAACAACACCGAGGACCGCGCCGTACTGCACACCGCGCTGCGCCTGCCGGTGGAAAAGGACTTGAGCGTCGACGGCCAGGACGTCGCTGCCGACGTCCACGAGGTACTAGGCCGGATGCGTGACTTCGCCACTGCGCTGCGCTCCGGCAAGTGGCTTGGCCACACCGGACACACCATCAAGAAGGTGGTCAACATCGGCATCGGCGGCTCCGACTTGGGCCCGGCCATGGCAGCCAAGGCGCTGCGCTCCTACGAGGTAGCGGGTATCAGCGCGGAATTCGTCTCCAACGTCGACCCGGCGGATCTCGCCGCGACTCTCGACGGCCTCGACGCCGGCTCCACCCTCTTCATCGTCGCGTCCAAGACCTTCACCACCCAGGAGACCCTGGCCAACGCTCACGCTGCACGCCGCTGGCTGATTGAGCAGTTTGACGGGGATGAGTCGGCTGTCGCCAAGCACTTCGTTGCGGTCTCCACCAACGCGGAGAAGGTCGCGGAGTTCGGCATCGACCCCCAGAACATGTTTGGCTTCTGGAACTGGGTGGGCGGCCGCTACTCCGTTGATTCCGCTATTGGCCTGTCCCTGATGTGCACCATCGGCCCACTAGACTTCATGCGCTTCCTCGAGGGCTTCCACGCCATGGATGAGCACTTCCGCACCGCGCCTCTGGAGCAAAACGTTCCGGCGCTGATGGGTCTGCTCGGTGTGTGGTACTCCAACTTCTTCGGCGCGCAGACCCACGCGGTGCTGCCCTACTCCGAGGACCTCGGACGCTTCCCCGCCTACCTGCAGCAGCTGACCATGGAGTCGAACGGCAAATCCGTGCGCCGCGACGGCACCGCCGTGAGCGCCGGCACCGGTGAGATTTACTGGGGCGAGCCGGGCACCAATGGCCAGCACGCTTTCTTCCAGCTCATGCACCAGGGCACCAAGCTCATCCCGGCGGACTTCATCGGCTTTGCCCGCCCGAAGGAGGACTTCCCCACCGCGGACGGCACCGGTTCGATGCATGACCTGCTCATGGGCAACTTCTTCGCGCAGACCAAGGTCTTGGCCTTTGGTAAGACGGCAGAAGAGATTGCCGCTGAGGGCGTGGACGAAGCCCTCGTTCCGCACAAGGTGATGCCGGGCAACCGCCCCACCACCACGATTCTGGCGGAGGAGCTCACCCCGCAGACCCTCGGCGCGCTGATCGCGCTCTACGAGCACATCGTGTTCACCCAGGGCATCATCTGGGATGTCAATTCCTTCGACCAGTGGGGTGTGGAGCTGGGCAAGCAGCAGGCCAACGACCTGGCACCGGCAGTCTCCGGCAAGGAGGAGGCCGCATCCGGCGACGGCTCCACCGATGCTCTGATCGGTTGGTACCGCAACCACCGCTAAGCACTGCTTGGCGACGTCCCCCGGCCAAACGGCCGGGGGTTCACCCGTTTTTGACGCGCAATCAACGTGCGGGATCGCCAACGCCGCGGAGGCCCTGTGGGCGTCCGCGTGAGGATTTACCTATCGGGCGGCCCCTGTGGGCTCGCCCGCGTGGCGGTTTACCCGCCGGGCGGTCCAAGTCCGCGTTGCGCGGCTTGATACGCAGCCTGGGCGGTTATCGGTTCTCCCCAGGGAGGGATGTAGTCCACATCGCCGCGAATCCTAAATACGTAGCCAGCACCTGTTGGTTTCTCCGGGTCATCGTCATTAATGCCGTTGTGATAGGCGCACAACATGGTCAGGTTCGGCGGGTTGGTAGTCCCTCCTGCCTTCCACGGCACAAGGTGATGCACCTGAGCATAATCAGCGGGCTTATTGCATCCCTTCCTGGCACAGGTGGGATGCTCAGCACTAGCCATCATGCGCTGCTCAAACCCGGCTAAGCGCTTCATGCGGTGCAGCCACACCGGCCCGATCGTGGGGTGGATGAGGGTGACGTAGCCAATCTCGGCGAACTTGTAGTTCAGAAACTCCGTGCCGGTCATGCGGCCGCCATTGGTCAGCTCAAGGACGATGTCATCGCCGTCGCCGCTAACAATCTTGTCGAGCTTGTCCAAGGTGACAACCACGCTGGTGAGCACGGCTGGTTTGGTTCCGCCATGGGATTTATTGAAGAAGACGTGGTTGGCTGCTTCCAGCAGGTTGTTCTGGTTGATGGATTCCAGCACACCGCGCATCTCGGTCACGGTCATGGGGTCATCGGTAATGGTCAGCGAGTGCGGACCATCAGCGCGATAGGTCATGCGCACACCAGGTGAGGGCACGCGTTTGGGCTTGAGCTCTTTTAAGCGCTTGACCGCCACGGCTGGGATGTTCAATGCTGGTGTACCGGCGAGCTTGACCCGCAGGTTCCAGGCATGCAGCTGATTCTTCAGCTTCTTCGTGTAGGACTCAATGAGGCTCAGCGTGGCCAGATCATGGCCTTGTTCTAAAGCTCGGCTGCGGGCGGTGCGTTGCTTGCCCGTGAACTTGGTGGCGCCGAAGTAAATGTGGTTCAAGCCAGCCAATTCGGCGGCATCGGCTGGTGAAGCGCCGAGTGCGCGTAAACGTTTCTCGCCTCCTACCGCCTGCTCCACCAACTTAATCCCCGAGTTGCGGTAGGAGAAATAGGTCTCTAAATCCCCCATGACCCAGAACACTAAAACACCCTGAGCAACCCCGCAACCGGAGACAGAGATTTTAGAGCTTGATCATCGACTCCCAGCCAAAGGGGATGTGGTCAGAGTCCACAATCTTGCGGCCGAACGGGAAGCACGTCACCGGGATCATCTTCAGGTTGGCCAGAGCCACCGGGATGCCCACGATGGTCACTGCCTGCGCCGCTGCAGTGGTGACGTGGCCGATAGCCAACCACAGGCCAGCGACAAGGAACCAAACAACGTTGGAGAACCGAGACATGCCACCGGTACCTTTGACCGGTTGAATGACGGAGCGCCCAAAGGGCCACAGCGCGAAATTCGCCATACGCATCGAGGCCACGCCCGCAGGAATCGTCACGACGGGGATGCAGGCCAGGATGCCGAGGAGGAAGTAGCCCAGTGCGAGGACAAGGCCACCAGTTGCCAACCAGATGATGTTCAAAATGATCTTCATGCATCCCAGCCTAGCGACGTGGCTGGCAATGCGGGCACCACCAGATCACGCGCTCTAACTCCCCTTCATCGCCGCCGGCGTCCACACCACCCAGCGTGGATTTCTCAATGAGCGTGCCGCAGCGACGGCAGCGCTGACGGTTGCGCCCGAAGACATAGGTGGTCTCCCCTGCCCTTTTCACGCCGGTGGTCACACGTACCGGCGAGTCTCGATTGGCCCAGATGAGGCGGCGGGAGATGGTGAGGATCTGGGGGACGTCGACAAGCGCTACAGGTGTTGCTGGATGAACACCAGCTAGGAAGCAAATCTCGGCGCGGTATTCGTTGCCCAAGCCTGCCACGTTGCGCTGGTCCAGGAGGGCCGCGCCGATGCTGCGCTCGGGGCGCAACTCGATGCGGTGTACGGCCTCCTCAAAGCCGCCTTCCAACCACTCATGCGCGAGGATGTCGGGGCCTAGGTGCGCCATGCGCTGCTCAAACTCGCGGGCGGGAAAGACCTCGACCAGCCCTAGCCAGTGCCCCACCAGCTCAATATCGCGCGGGGTGTTCTCCATCTGCAGCACCACGCGTGCGCTGTGACCGGGCTTGCGCCAGCGGTCCCCGGCATAGTGGATGGCCCACGTGCCCTCCATCTTGAGGTGGGTATGCAGGATGAGCTCACCCCCGAAGTCCATGAAGAGGTGCTTGCCATAGGGCCAGACTTCCTCGCACACCAGCCCGTCGAAACGCACGGTGGCATAGCGCGGCACGCGCAGGGAGGAGGAGGTTACGCGCCGGCCTTCCATGAACTGCAGCCGATTCGACAGCTGCAGTACGGAATCACCCTCGGGCACAGCAGAACCTCCTCACCAAACGGGTGTCTACTCTACCGGCGTGTTCCTTCCTTCACCGAATGCCAGCGCACCCGGCTCCCACGGGGTGACCACGTGCTGGCGGGAAAGGTCTTCGATCTTCTTCACGCCGAGCAGCTGAAGGGTGTTCTTGAATTCCTCTGCCAGCAGCTCAATGACGCGGTCGACGCCTTCCTTACCGCCGGCCATCAACCCGTAGAGGTAGGCGCGGCCGATGAGGACAAAGTCCGCACCGAGTGCCAGCGCAATGGCGATGTCGACGCCGGACATCACACCAGAGTCGTAGATGATCTCCACGTCTGGGCCTACCTCCGCGCGCACGGCCTCCAGTGCTTGGAGAGTGTTGACCACGCGGTCGAGCTGACGCCCGCCGTGGGAGGACACCACGATGCCGTCGGCGCCGAGGTCGATGACCTTGCGTGCATCCTCGGGGTTGACGATTCCCTTGACGAAGAGCTTGCCCGTCCACTGCTTGCGAATCCACGCGAGGTCCTCGAAGTTGAGGCCCGGGTCAAACATGGTGTTGACAAGCTCGCCTAGTGTGCCGGTGGTCGAGGTCAGGGAGGCAAAGGTGACCGGGTCTGTGGTGAGGAAGTTGAACCACCACTCGGGGCGCCACGCGGCATCGAAGACCGTGCCGGCGGTCAGACGCGGCGGGATGCGCATGCCGTTGCGGGTATCGCGCAGGCGCTGGCCCGCCACGGGCGTATCGACGGTAACCACGAGGGTGTCATAGCCGTTGGCGGCAGCGCGTTCGATGAGTTCCTGGCAGGCGGAGTGATCCTTCCACAGGTAGAGCTGGAACCAGCGGCGCCCGCTATTGCCTTGCGACGCTGCGACCTCCTCCACCGAGCGCGTGCCCATCGTGGAGAGCGTAAACGGGATGCCGGCATCGCGGGCGGCTTGGGAACCGGCGTCCTCGCCTTCGGCATGCATGAAGCGGGTAAAGCCGGTCGGCGCGATGCCGAAAGGCAGGGCCGCGGGCTCGCCGGCGATCTCGGTGCTCAAGGAGATGTCGTTCGCGCCGTTGAGCACATTGGGCATAAGGCGCACGTCGCGGAAGAAATCGCGGGATTCCTGGTAACTCACCTCATCGCGGGCTGCACCATCGACGTAGTCGAAGGCCGCCTTCGGGGTGCGGCGCTTGGCAATCTTGCGCAGATCCCACACGTCAGCGGCCTCTGCCAGGCGTGCAGCCCGGCGGTCGAGGTTGGGTGCTTCGAAACGCATGAGGTTCTTCAACTCGGACACGTTGGGCAGTTGGCGCTTCAGCCGCATGGCGACAGGACTCCTTTTCTATTGGGCTATCAACTTCTGAGGTTAGACCTCTGAAATGCCCGCACCCAAACGCTGAGGTTTAACATTCAGCGGCGTCGCCGGCGCGGGCGGAAGTCGCCTGGGCTTCCCGGCGTAGTCGATGGGCCACCAGACTCAGTGGAATCCTCCGGGTCATCGAAGGAGAGCTCCTCCATCGCCTCAACGGCGCGGCGCCCACCGCGACGTGCGGGACGGTAAGGTTCAGCGGAGCGCGCGGCTTCTCCAGATTTGCCGTGCTGTCCTGCACGGCCGGAAGAGGCGGTGTGGGCAGAGCCAGTAATGCGTACGCCCTTCGGGGTCAGTGCCGCGCCCAGTGCACGCAGCTCGCTGCCCAGCTTCGACTCGAAGATGGGTCGCCCGTTCGCCTTCTCAATAACCAGCTTGCTCAAGCGCCCGGCGGCCACCAGCTCGTTGAGACCTGCAAGCACTGCGGCTAGTACCTCGGTGCGCTCGATGCCCTCGGGCAAAGCGTTGAAGAACGTAGTCAACGTCTTCCCGCCCCGGGTCAGGTGGGCTACGGGCAGGCCATCCATGAGCACCACCAAGGCACCCGCGGCGCGGGTGGGGCGGGCCGCAGATTCGCCGGCGTCGGTAGTGGGCCAGGGCAGCGCCGCACCGTAGGGGTTGGCAGGGTCGGTCGCGGCCAGAACATACGTCTGCGGCTCGCGGGTTCCGGAGGGCCAGCCGGTGACGTCCGGGGAATCATCCACGCCGCGCAAGCGGTCGATAACCGCGGGCGTGGAGAACTGCGCCGCCCCCAAGCCCTCGATGACATAGCCGCGCATGGCCTTGCCGGATTCCTCAAAACCGGAGAGCACCTTATAAGCCAGGGCGAAACCACCCAGGACGTCCTCGGCCACCACAGAGCCGCGGGTGAGCACGCCATAGCGGTCCAGCCAAGCCTCGCCGTGCGCGATGGAACGCGACGTAGCATCCGTCGCGGCGGGCACGGCCAACGACCACCGCCCCACCACGTCGGGCGCGGTCGGCGCACTGGAAACATTGTGTGCCTGCGCAAAGGACGTGCGCCCCATGCGCAGGCGCGAGCGCGATGGCCGACGCCGCGCGCGATGCGCCGTACGCCCGGCGCGCCCACCTGCTGCCAGGTGGGCCCGGATAGGAGCGAAGGAATCGGGGCTGACCAGACCTGCCTCCAACAGTCCCCAGAGGGCCTCGCGAACCTCCTCAGCGGTGCCGCTCAGCTGCGGTTGAATATCGGAGATGAGGTAACTGCCGCCGCCCTGCAAAGCCTCCAGCAGCTGAGTTTGCAACATGGAAACACCAGCCTCCTCGGCGGAGACCTGCAGGGCGAGCTGTGCGGCATAGTCCGCCGGCAACAGCATGATCCAGGGGTCATTGGAGCCAGCCTTGCCCGCGCCCACGATGAGAACCTCGCCGCTGGCGGTGAGCTCATCCAGCATCGTCGGCGAATAATCCCCCACTCGCGCAGGCAAGATAAGGCTCTCCCAGGCAGAGGCCGGCAGGCGCACGCCGGCCAGCTGCTCAATGACGGCAAAGACGCCGTCCACCCCGCGCAGCACAGGGCGCCGGCCCACGGGGGCCACCTGCTGCCAGTCCGGGAGGAAGCGCGCGAAGGCCGCAGGCGAGACCGGCTGCGTGGCCGCCCGGGCTGCCGCCAGCGAGCGCGAGCGGATGACCTTGAGAACTTCAGCCGCGCAGTATTCCTGCTCCTCCACGCCTTGCCGGTAGTGCCCCGCCAGGATGGAGTCCAGACCGTTGAGCGTCGAGTGCGCCACCGCAGCCGAGAGGCCAAAGGCCTCCTGCACATCGCGCGCCACAAACGGCCCGCGCGTGCGAGCCCAACGGCTGACCAGCTGAGCCACGGCATCGGTAATCGTGGCCTGCTGGGCGGGGATACCGGGCGGGACGGGGATGCCCAGGCCGTCGCGAAGCAGCGGCGCATCGAGTGCTTGCGCCACGTGCTCGCGGCCGTTGATGCGCACCCGCATAATGCGCGCACCAAGCGCATCGAGCGCGCTCAATGGCACCGTGGCATGCGCAGCAAACTCCTCGACCGGGATGGGGCCCAGCACGCGCAGCAGGTCCGCGACCTCCTCCGTCGTGCGTGTCTGACGTTCTGGAGTGGTGCGCTGCAGCTGGGCGTGAACCTCGGCGATGATGGAGCCGTCGAGAAGCTCGCGCAGCTCCACCGTCCCCAACAGCTTCGCCAACAGCGCCGGATCCAGTGCCAGGGCCGCCGCGCGCTTTTCCGCCAGGGGCGAGTCCCCCTCGTACATGAACGCGCCGGTGTAATTGAACAGCAGCGAAGATGCAAAAGGCGAAGGCTGCTCCGTGGTGACCTCCGCGATGCGGATGCGGCGGTGCGCCAGCTCCCGCATGACCTCCGTGAGCGCCGGCAGGTCATAGACATCCTGCACGCACTCGCGCACGGTCTCCAGGATGATGGGGAAAGAGGGGTAGTTGCGGGCGACGTCGAGAAGCTGCTCCGCGCGCTGGCGCTGCTGCCACAAAGGCGCGCGCTTGCCCGGATTGCGCCGCGGTAGAAGCAGGGCTCGCGCCGCGCACTCCCGGAAACGGGAAGCAAAGAGCGCGGAGTTGCCCACCTGCTCGGTGACGATGTCGGCGATCTCATCGGCGTCGAAAAGAAACAGCGAAGCATCCGGGTCCGCCTCACCCTGCGGCAGACGCAGCACAATGCCGTCATCGCCCGCCACGGCCTGCGCATCCATCCCGGTGCGCTCCGCCACGCGCTGCCCCACCGCCAGCGCCCACGCCGCATTCACCGGCCGGCCAAACGGGGTATGCAACAGCACGCGCCAATCCCCCAACTCATCCGTGAAGCGCTCCAGCAGAAGCGTCTTCTCATCCGGGATGAGCCCGGTGGCCTCGTGCTGTTCCTGCAAGTAGGCGGCGATGTTCCGGCGCGCGTTCTCATCGGCGTCGCGCACCACGGACGGATCCGCGTGCGCCTCCCTCCGGAATGCGCCCAACGCCTTGCCCAGCTCATACGGCCGCCCCGCAGAGTCACCGTTCCAGAAAGGCAAACGCCCCGTGTGCCCCGGCGCGGGAGTTACGAGCACCTGGTCGCGCGTAATCTCCTCCACGCGCCAGCTCGTCGCGCCCAGAGTGAAGATATCCCCCACCCGGGTTTCATAGACCATTTCCTCATCGAGCTCGCCCACTCGGCGCGGCGATTTCTCCTCGCCGCCCACGAGGAAGACCCCGAACATGCCGCGGTCCGGGATGGTGCCGCCGTTGGTCACCGCCACGCGCTGCGCGCCGGGGCGCGGGGTGAGCACGCCCGTCACGCGGTCATAGACCACCCGGGGTTTAAGCTCCGCAAAATCCGTCGAGGGGTACACACCACTGACCAGGTCCAGCACGGAGTCGAAGACCTCGCGCGCCAAGTCCTTATAGGGCCAGGCGCGGCGCACCGTGTCATACCATGCGTCGGCCTCGAGTCCCTCGCTCGTGCCCGCGCTTGCCGACGCCACCACCGCCGCCACCGTCTGCTGTGCCAAGACATCCAACGGGTTGCGCGGGGCGTGCATCTCCTCGATGAGGCCCTCCTCCATGCGGGCGACGGTGAGTGCTGATTGCACGAGGTCCGCGCGATGTTTGGGGTAGAAGGAGCCGTGCGACACCGCGCCGACCGAGTGCCCGGCGCGGCCCACGCGCTGTAGACCAGAGGCCACCGAGGGCGGGGATTCCACCTGCACCACCAACTCCACCGCACCCATGTCGATGCCCAGCTCGAGGGAGCTCGTGGCCACCACGGCCTTGAGCGTGCCTTCCTTGAGCATGGTTTCCGTCAATGCGCGCTCGTCCTTGGACACCGAACCGTGATGCGCGCGGGCGATGACGGCAGGGGCCTTGCCGGCGACGTCGACCTGCTTCATCAGCTGGGCTGGGTCGCGCCGGGTCGCTGGGCTCAAGGACTCCGGAGCGTGCTCCTGGGCATAAAGCTCGTTGAGCCGGCTGGTGAGCCGCTCGGCGGTGCGGCGCGAGTTAACGAAGACGAGGGTGGAGCGGTGCTCCATGACTTCGGCATAGAGCTCTTCCTCGATGAAGGGCCAGATGGACTTCGCTGTGGGCAGGGCGGAGTCTCCCACCCCGCCTTCTTCCTTGCGTTGCGCGTGCACGCGTACCGCGTCTTGGGGGCCTTCGGTGATGCCCAGGGGGTCGTCGACAGTCGCCTCCCCGATGGGCGAGCCTTGCTCCGGGGTGGGCAGGTCCGACATGTCCTCGACCGGCACGTGGACGTCGAGCTGCCAGCGCTTCTTCGCGGGTGGAGCAATGATGTCCACGGGACGGTCGCCGCCCAAGAAGTTCGCGACAGCACTCAGCGGCCGTACCGTCGCCGACAGTCCAATGCGCTGAAACTCCCCGGCGATGAGCCCGAGGCGCTCCAAAGTCAACGCTAGGTGCACGCCGCGCTTAGTGCCGGCCAGGGCGTGGATCTCATCGATGATGACGGTATCCACGGTCTTCAAAATGCCCGCCGCCTTGGAGGTGAGCATCAAGTAAGCCGATTCCGGCGTGGTAATGAGGATGTCCGGTGGCTTGCGTACCTGGCGGGCGCGCTCTGCCTGCGGGGTATCCCCCGAGCGCACGCCGACGGTAATATCCGGCACCTCCAGGCCCAGCCGTTCGGCGGTGCGGGCAATGCCGTTGAGCGGGGCGCGCAAATTGTTCTTCACGTCCACGCCCAGGGCCTTGAGTGGTGAGATATACAGCACTCTCACGCCATCATGCGCGCCCTCGCGGGAGGGCTCATTGCTCAGCGGCAGGGCGATCTGGCCTTCGCGCTCCACCAGGGAATCCAGCGCCCATAGAAATGCCGCGAGCGTCTTACCGGAACCGGTTGGTGCTACAACCAGTGCGTTCGCGCCGCCGGAAATCGCCTCCCACGCCTGCTCTTGGACCGGGGTGGGGGCAGCAAATACGTCGGCGAACCAGCCAGCAACCTGCGGGCGGAACTTCGCCAGAACGTTTTTGGACATGCCCTACTGTATCGCGCGCGCTAATCTGGTCACTATGACCGTTGAGATTTCTGATTCCCGTCTGACCAACTCCCTCGCCGATGGCTGTGGCGAGATCCTCAAAGGCGTGCGCAACGGTGGCCTGCTGCGCGGCTTGGCGCTGGGTGATGCCGGCGATGAAGCCGCTCAGGAATGGATCGCCCGCGTCCTTGAGCAGCACCGTCCGCAGGATGGCGTCCTGTCGGAGGAAGCTGCCGATGACTTGAGCCGCTTGAAGAAGGAACGCGTGTGGATCATTGACCCGCTCGACGGCACCAAGGAGTTCGCCACCGGCCGCCAGGACTGGGCCGTTCACATCGCGCTGGTCGAAAACGGCACCCCTACCCACGCGGCAGTTGGCATGCCGGACATGGGCGTGACCTTTAAGTCCTCCGACGTACGCGCGGTGACCGGCCCGCTGTCCAAGAAATTCGTGGTTTCCCGCAACCGCCCGCCGAAGGTGGCGGATTACGTCGCGGAGAAGATGGGATTTGAGACCGTCGGCGCGGGCTCCGCAGGCGCGAAGGCCATCCACGTGCTGCTCGGTGACTATGACGGCTACATCCACGCCGGTGGCCAGTACGAATGGGACCAGGCCGCCCCGGTGGGCGTGGCTCTGGCTGCGGGCCTGCACTGCTCGCGTCTGGACGGCTCCCCCATTAAATTCAACAACGAAGACACCTTCATTCCGGATCTTTTGATCTGCCGCCCCGAGCTGGCAGACGAGATTCTGGAGCACGCCGCCGCCTACGCGGAGGCCAACGGCGGGTACTAGGTTTCTTGTGTGGTGTTCCCCTCCTACGCAGCGCCGCTAAGTCAAAGTCCCAACTCGTCTGCAAGACGAGCAACCATTCGAGCATGAAACTCGTGGTAGTCATTTAGTGTGTCTTTGCCGAGGTAACCGAAAACCTCGGCATTAATCACGCCAATTATCTGTATCCACGCCTCAAGCGCCTTTTCCATGACGTCAGCGGGAAGTTCCACATCAAGCTCATCAGATGCCGCCGCAAGGTCTTGCGAGAGCTGAGAGGAACGCGGTTCTAACTCTTTAACCGAGGTCTCAGTTAACAAAACGGCTAGTCGCCGACTAACTTTTGTACCCGCACCCGTTGTTTCTGAGGCGGGCGCTTCGTATCCAATGATGGGCGTGCCGTAAATAAGCGCCCACCTTTGAGGAAATTTCAAAGCCCACATCCTCATAGCGGCCACAAGGCTCACGAATTTAGCTCGCGTCCCAGTGGCCGCACCCACTCCTTGGGCAACGGCGCCATCGAGCGCTTCAAACGCATCGATAATCAGCATCGTTAATAGGTGGGCCCTGTCGGGCACATAGCGGTAGATACCCGAAGAAACTATCCCCAAATCACGAGCAATTGCACGCAGATTCAAGGCTTCTGGGCCACCTGCATCAAGCTGCTTTCGTCCGAGCTCAACAATGCGCGACATCGTCTCTTCGCGAGCACGCGCTCTTGGTGTCATCGACATATGAAAACTATATCAACACAAAAGAGAGCACTGCTCTTGACGGTAGCCGAGTGCACCTATAGCCTTAGAGAGCACCAGTCACTAATAAGAGTGGAGGACACTCAATGCACTTTCTCATCACCGGCGCGGGCCCCGTTGGCCGTGCACTATCACGTGAACTCGCAAAAAGAGGGCACACATGCACAATCATGACGCGGCGACAGCCCCAATTCGCCACCAGTGAAAACGTTGATTTCAAGAAGGGCGACGCAACATACAGTGACGCCTACCCAGACCAGATCGACGGCATTGCCCACTGCATCCACGCCCCATATGACGCACAAAAGTGGCGCGACCTACTCATTCCAGCTGAAGAAACCGTGCTGAAGGTAGCCACCCAACTAGGCATCCCCGTCGTCTTCCCCGAATCGATGTATGGGTTCGACCAGACTTACGAGGTGATTTCGCCTGATACTCCCCTCACCCGATCTCGCAATGGAAAACCCGGTGTTCGAGCGACCCTAATCGAGAACCGCTTAGCCTCCCCCTCGCGCACTACCTCGGTAATCGCGGCCGATCTGTACGGACCAGATGCCGGCCCCGGATGCGTCTACCATCAGCTCATCATTGGGAAGAAGCGTCCCCTTGCTCTTTTTAACGCACACGCTAAACACTCGGTCACGTATCTTCCAGACTTTGCACGAGCGTTGGCAGACGCACTTTTAGATGATTCGACACCCCCAATAATTTCCACACCTTGCGCTCCCGCTCTGACTCAAGCTGAGTTTGCTCGACGTGCCGGATGCCAACACTCCCCCATCACTATTCACCCATGGATGCTGAAAGTAGCTGGCGTTGCCAGCACGGGCCTCCGAGGACTGAAAGAAATGAGATACCTGTGGGACCGTCCCTCAATTCTTACCGGCGCCACGTCCTCATGGCAGGCGACCCCAACCGACGAGGCTCTAGAGGTTATTTATCAAGCCCAGCTGTCGAAATAACAAATCTCATCACCAGTACCCCTACCGCTCTACCTAAGATTTCTCCAACGTTCTACACTTGGACATCATGAGTGACACTCCCACCGCTTCTTCAGCCCTCACAACACCATATGAGGACCTCCTGCGCCGCGTCCTGGAAGAAGGCGCTCCCAAAGGCGACCGCACTGGTACCGGTACCCTCTCCCTGTTCGGTGCCCAACTTCGTTATAACTTGGCGGAGTCTTTTCCCCTGCTGACCACCAAGAAGGTCTACTTCCACGGCGTGATTGGTGAGCTGCTGTGGTTCTTGCGCGGCGAATCCAACGTGACGTGGCTGCAGGAGAACAAGGTCCGCATCTGGAACGAGTGGGCCGATGAGGACGGTGAGTTGGGCCCTGTCTACGGCGTGCAATGGCGCTCCTGGCCCACGCCGGATGGCCAGCACATCGACCAAATTCAGGCCGCCCTGGACACGCTCAAGAACAACCCGGATTCCCGCCGCAACCTGGTCTCCGCGTGGAATGTCTCTGAGCTGGACAAGATGGCGCTCATGCCCTGCCACCTGCTGTTCCAGCTCTACGTCGCTGACGGTGCACTCTCCATGCAGGTCTACCAACGCTCCGCGGACATGTTCTTGGGCGTTCCTTTCAACTTGGCCTCCTATGCCGCGCTGACCCACATGTTTGCACAGCAAGCAGGCCTGAAGGTGGGCGAGCTCATCTGGACCGGCGGCGATTGCCACATCTACAACGACCACATCGAACAGGTCAAGGAGCAGCTTTCTCGCGAGCCCCGTGCATACCCGCAGCTCAAGCTCCACAAGGTGCAGGACATGTTCTCCTATGACTTCGATGATTTTGAGGTCATCGGCTACGACCCTCACCCCACCATCAAGGCGCAGGTGTCCGTTTAATGCTGGGCGCAATCTGGGCCCAGTCCCTTGACGGCATCATTGGTGACGGCGTGGTCATGCCCTGGCACGTGCCGGAGGATCTCAAGCACTTCAAGGAAGTGACCATGGGCGCGCCCGTCATCATGGGCCGCAAGACATGGGAATCCCTCAACCCCAAGTTCCGCCCGCTGCCGGGCCGGGAGAACATCGTGCTGTCCAGCCGCGAGCCCGACGAGTGGTCTGCGGGCGCCACCGTGGTGGATAGCATCGACGCCGCACTCGAAACCGCGCCCGGCGACGCCTGGATCATCGGCGGTGGCCAACTTTATAGCTCCGCCCTCGACCGCGTGGATACAATCGAGCTCACCCTCATGGGTGTACAAGTCGGCGATGCCTACGGCGCAGATGCCGTACTCGCCCCGAGCGTTCCGGAAGAATTCAGCCTATCTGCCGATAGTGACTGGCTGACCTCCGAATCAGGCCACCTCACCATTCCCGGCCAGCCCCCGAGCGAGCTGCCCATGAAATACCGATTCCTCACCTACGACAGAAAGGCTGCTGCATAATGGCAACTACCCCCGAAACCACTGAGCACGTCACCATCTTCTTCGCTGACTGGTGCCCGTTCTGTGTAAAGCTGATCAAAAACCTGGACCGCACCGAAACCCCATATGAGCTCGTCGATGTCGAAGGTGAGAACACCGACGACATCAACGCCTGGATTGAATCCGTCAACGACGGCAATCGCATCGTTCCAACCGTCCTCTACTCCGACGGCACTCACGCCACCAACCCTTCCGCCAGCGAGGTTCGCGCCAAGTACGCGGAGCTGGCCGGCGAGTAGACCCAAGGCGACGCATTTACCGCCGCCTAAAGCAGGGCTGCTAATCTTACTTAGGTGCGCAACGCACCCCCGCCCCAGTAGCTCAGGGGATAGAGCACGGCTCTCCTAAAGCCGGTGTCGGAAGTTCGAATCTTCTCTGGGGCACGCTGTGAAGTCTCGAGACATCGTTCCGGTCGGTGTCTCGAGATTTTTAGTTGCCCCGACTGGGGTTGAGTTCGTTGTCTTTCTAGTTGTAGTAGATCTTTTCTTCGGTGAGTGTGTAGGCGGCGATTTGTGCCCCAGTGATGGCTATTTTGACGTCGACGTGGTTGTCGATGCAGACCATGGTGATTGGTTCCCCGCCCCATCTGCGTCCGATGTAGAGGCGGCGTAGTTTGCCTCCCCATCGCAGGGTTGTCTTGCCGTTGGTGCCGATTTTGTCGGTACTTAGTCGGTAGTCGTGGTCTGGTTTGATGTCTACTTATCTGCATTCACCCCCATTAAGGGTGAATCTTCAGATCAAAACTTGAAATGTTTTATAAACAGTATTACCTAACTTAGGTAAGCCTTACCTTTCCTGCTGTTCATAAATCGAGGTTTACTATGACCCAACAGTCCTCTACGCCCGCACGGAGTGCAAGCTCATCCAGTGGGTCGACGGCACGTTTAAACACCAGAGATCTCATCAACGCTGGCATCTTTGCTGCACTTTACTTTGTAATCACCTTTGTAAGCGGAATGATTGGATTCGCAGGACCACAATTCATGTTTATTGGATGGTTCATCGCGGCAATCGCAAACGGAATCGTGCTAGCGCTTTATGCCGCCCGCACGCCCAAAATGGGTGCTTTCACCCTCGTCGGTGGTATTAACGGACTAGCATTCATGCTCACCGGACACTACTTCTGGACCCTGCTGGGAAGCATAATTCTAGGGTTTATCGCGGATTTGATTATTACAAAAAGCCACCTCAGTATTGCCAAATCCTTCCCTATTTCCTACAGCGTCTTCTGTGTCTGGATTTCTATGCCTTTTATCCCGCTAATTCTGGATACGGACTCCTACTACGTCGATATCGCAGACCAAATGGGTCAAGAATATGCCGATGCCATGTCGGATATCTTCCAGCCATGGACCATTGGAGTACTGGCCATTTGTGCGCTCATCGTCGGCTTTATCGGAGGAAAGGTCGGAGTTCGCGTCAGCCGCAAACACTTTGAAAGCGCTGGTCTCCTGTGAGCCTGCAAAAACAGGGCGTGCTTCATCGATCTTCGATCGATCCACGGACCGTGCTGCTTTCTGTTCTAGTAATCAATGCGGTAGCTCTCAGCCACGGCCACCTACCGACACTGCTGATTTCTATCGCTTTCAGCTCCATCGCACTAGCTACAGTAAAACCACACTATGGTCTTATTTGCCTGTTCGCTTTTGCATTATCCTATCTAGGGTACTGGGGCCTATTACAGCTTCCTGGCTCCACATTTTTCGCTTTTTCAGCGGCAATTTTTTCGTGGCTAAGCCGTTTTGTCATCAGCATGTCCATCGGCACATTCGGCTTGCTCACTCTCACACCATCCACGTTGACCTCAGCACTGCGGGACCTGCGTTTACCAGGCTGGGCCACCATTCCACCGGCGGTATTCCTGCGCGTTTTGCCGATCATCGTGGCAGAAGCCAAAGCCATCCGCGATGCCATGGTCCTTCGGGGTCTCCAGCCTGGAGTAAAAAGCTGGATCACACAGCCCACACAATCGTCCGCGATGTTGATCATCCCCTTATTAGGTGCCGTCGTCCGCGCTGGTGATGAGCTCGCTGCCTCTGCTCTTGTCCGGGGATTGGGAGGACCCGCACGCCCAACCACCACCGCCGATCTTTCCTTCAAGCTTGTCGATGCAACTGCACTAGCTGGGTTGGGCCTCGTTGTTGCCTCTGTCTGGCTTCCCACGGAGGTCCACTTATGAACGAACGCAGTATCGCAACCAGTGTAGACGCCCACAACGTTTCTTTTACATATCCATTGGGAGCTCGGCCAGGCATTCAAGGTGTATCTGATGTGTCTTTTTCTGTCTCTCCAGGACAGTGTCTACTGATTACCGGTGATTCCGGATCGGGAAAGTCCACGGTACTCAAGTTGATCAACGGACTCATCCCCCATTTCAATCCAGGAGAGCTACTAGGCACCATCACTATTATAAAGGATGACCAGGCTTTTACCCCTGCGGAAGAACCGCTGTCCCGAGCCATCGAGTTCAGCGCCTCAGTATTCCAGAATCCAAGGACACAATTTTTCACTGAAAGCGTCAATGCAGAATTGGCCTTCGGGCTAGAAAACCTTGGTGTAGATCCCAAAGAAATTGAGTCGAGGATTCAATCAGCGGTCGAGCTACTAGGCATTAACGATCTTCGGGGCCGGCGATTCAAAGAATTATCCGGTGGGCAGTTACAAACCATGGCATGCGCATGCGCGCTTGTGTCCCCGGGCAGTCTCGTGCTTCTCGATGAACCCACGTCCAATCTCTCTATGGAAAGCATCGATATTCTTGCACGCGTGCTACACCGCTTGAAGGAATTAGGCACAACGATCATTATCGCTGATCACCGTCTCTTTTTCTTAAAAGATATCGCTGACCAAGTTATTTACTTGACTCAGGGAAAAATAACGCGGAGTTTCCGCGCTCAGGAGTTTTATGCCTTAGACGAACCCGAACGCAAACAATTGGGGCTACGCAGCTTACACCATGTTCCCCTGCCCGCGAGCGTGCCGGTACCACCCACGCTCGAAAACGCCGATCCCCAGCGGAGCGGACTCGAGCTAAGCAACATCTGTTTTTCTTATGGCGCACATGAGGTATTAAACATTGACCACGCATTTTTCCCCAGCGGCGAAGTCACCGCCTTAATCGGGCCCAACGGCGCTGGAAAAACCACCCTCGCCAGGATCATTTGTGGTCTTGCTTCTCCCAAACGCGGCGGTAGTCTCCGTTTGAACAGCAAACGAGTCGGAGCGGCTGCCCGCAGACGTGCCGCGTACATGGTGATGCAAGATGTTGGCCGCCAATTATTCGCAGCCACCACCGAAGAAGAAGTCACGCTCGGACTGGCAAAGAAGAAGCGGGACCACATCGATGTCAATGAGATTCTCCATCGCCTCGATCTGGCAGGAATGGCCCAACGGCATCCGCAGTCTCTGTCCGGTGGGCAACGGCAACGCTTAGCCATAGCTTCAGCCCAAGCCGAGCAAGCAGCGATCTACATCTTCGATGAACCTACCTCTGGCGTGGGCTGGCGCCAACTGCAATCCATCTCTGCGCTACTTCGATCTCTTGCAGCAAGCGGAGCAGTGGTCATCGTCATCACCCATGACCACGAATTCATCCAAGAATCAGTCACCAGAATCATCGATATGACTGACATCAACAAGAATTGAGAAAGAAATGTCTGAACTAAAACAAAGTTCCACAGAATCAAGCGGAACCCACGCACCAGAATCACACGGTGCGTCACCGGAAGAAGAGGCTCGCGCAAAACTAAAAGCCGGCCAGGTCGCTCTAAAAAAACTACTGGCCCCAGTGCAAACAACCATCTACTTCGCACAGTTTCTCGCGCTTATATCCTCGGTACTCGCCGTAGCACCCTACGTCGCGTTGGTGGCACTGGGAAATGCTCTAATCGACGGCAATACTGATGACGTCGCGTCCATTGTGAAATGGCTACTTGCTGCATTTTTGGGCCAGCTATTCTTCTATTTCCTTGCCCTTGCAATCACCCACTTCGCTGATGCAAAGCTGGTGGGGATTAACCGGCGCCGAATTATTACCGCTATTGCGAAAGCACCACTCTCGTGGTTTAGCCAGACTAATTCCGGCAAAGTCCGCAAAGCCGTCGAGGACGATACGTTAACTCTGCACACCCTGACAGCCCATGCTCCTGTAGAGAAGGTCGCCGCGATCTTTACGCCCCTCGCGCTTCTGGTTTATGCCTTTATCTTGGATTGGCGCCTTGGTCTACTTTCTATTGCCACTGTGCCCATTTTCCTAGCAATCCAAGCATATTCAATGAAAGATATGGGCACAAAAACTGCGGAAATGGATAATTATCTGGGTGAGGTCTCTGCGACTGCGGTGGAGTTCTCCGAAGGTATTTCCGTCGTCAAGGCTTTCGGCACCGTTGGCAAAGCCCACGCTCGATATCGCGAAGCTGCCCAAAAATTCGCGGAATTCTATTACGAGTGGGTACGTCCGCTTCTGCGTGTTTCCGCAATCTCAGAGTCTGTGGTGGCGGTTCCTGTCCTCATCCTTATCAATCTAGGAGTGGGTTCCCTGCTGATAGCTGGTGGCTATGTCACGGTCGCTGAAGTCATCGCAACAACGTTAATTGCGCTGGTGCTCCCGGGCACGATTCAAACCGTCGGCCAAATGATGTGGTCTTACCAGCTCGCTGGCAATGCGGCGTTGCGCCTTGATGAAGTCATGACAATTTCCCATGTGAAAGAAGGCCAAAAGAGCCTCGACGCCAATAGTCAAGACATGGAGGTGGAGTTCCATAAGGTCAGCTTTAGCTACGCCCCAGACACACCAGTCCTCCAAGACTTTTCTGCGCAACTAAATGCAGGCACTGTCACGGCATTGATTGGCCCCTCCGGGTCTGGCAAATCCACAGCAGCAACGATGTTGGCGCGTTTCCAGGATCCAGATTCGGGCACAATCACTATCAACAACGTGGATATCCGTGATCTCACTTTCGACAGTTTGTACCGCACTGTGGCTTTCGTCTTACAAGATCCTCACTTACTGCGTATGAGTATTCGGGAAAACATTCGCCTTGCACGCCCAGAAGCCCGCGATGAAGAGATCTGGCAAGCCGCAGAGGCTGCGCACATAGCTGCTGATATTCGCGCTTTACCGGCTGGGCTCGACACCGTTGTTGGTGAGGACACCTCTTTATCCGGTGGACAACAGCAACGCATTTCTATTGCCCGGGCAATCATTACCAATGCCCCAATCTTGATCCTAGATGAAGCTACTGCGGCAACTGATCCTGACTGCGAAGCAGAAATTCAAGCAGCTCTAGCCACACTCGTCAGAGGCAAGACCGTCTTAGTCATCGCCCACAAGCCGGAGTCCATCCAAGGAGCAGACCAAATAATCTGCCTCAAGCCTATGAAGGATAATTCTCATGTCTAATGCCACTACGCCTGTTAGTTCGCGTCTTCGTGATCCGCTACTCACTCGCAGTGTCAAAAAGCTGCAAAGTCCTGTAGGCCATAAGCTCAATAAAAGGTATGCTTGTCTATCGCTTATCGTTGGCGTGCTTGATGGCCTCGCCGTTCTCACGCTCGTGCCACTTACAAAGGCACTCGATGGGGATACGACGATCGCACCATGGATGTGGACGCTTTTGGCAATTGCGCTCGTAGCTTTTGCGCTACGATTTTTCGCAACCATGGCCTCTTACCACACGGCCTTGGATTTCATCCGAGCCGCGCACACGACTGTGGGCGATAAATTAGCAACGCTACCGCTCGGCTGGTTCGTACCGGCTAATACCGGCGGCCTATCTCGCCTCGTTTCAGATCGCTTTATGGTGGCGGCCGAGACCATTGCGCATATTCAAGGAACGATATACCGCGATAGCGCGGCACTTGTCACCTTGTTAGTAGGAGCGTGTTTCTGGAACCCGAAGCTGGGCTTGGTCCTTCTTATCATCGCACCATTGGCGCTCGTGGTGATGCAGTTGGCTGCATGGATTCGTGAGAAAGCATCGAACCGCGCACTGGGGCCGAGTAAAGAGCTCTCCCAGCGCATCGTAGAATTTGCTAACCGTCAACCAGCCCTGCGCGCGGCAGGACAATCACAAGTTTTTGCGCCACTAGAGCAAGCGCTAGAAATCGACCATAAAGCACGAATACGCGAGCTATGGGTATCCACATTAGCTTTGCTACTCAACGGCATAGTAGTGCAGATCTTCATTGTGGCTCTCATTATGGTCTCCGCGGATCTTGCCGTTGAAGGCGCCCTATCGCCACTAGAAACAATTGCGATCATCGGAATCAGCTTGAGGTTTACCCGCACGCTTGAGCAGCTGGGTTCTTCTTTCGTCGGTTTAGATGCCGGCCGTATCGCGCTCACAGAAACTGAGCTCATCACCGATGCCCCCTCCCTACCGGAACCCACTACTCCGCGCCCAGGCGATGGTTCGGGAAGTGTAGAGCTGCGTAATGTCACGTTTGGATACGGCGATAAACCAGTATTGGTAGATATCGCTTTCCATGCTCGACCAGGCACCGTTACCGCCATTGTCGGTCCTTCTGGCTCCGGAAAGACCACAATTGCGCGCCTTATTTCGCGATTCTGGGATGTAGATTCCGGGGCGGTGATGGTTGACGGCGTAGATATCCGCGAGCTTGGAACCGAACAGTTAATGTCCAGACTGTCCATGGTTTTTCAGGATGTCTACCTCTTCGACGACTCGTTAATCGCTAATATCCGCGTTGGTCGTCCCGACGCCTCCGATGAGGAAGTCTTCCGCGCAGCTGATCTTTCAGGCGTGACTTCTATTGCCAACCGCCTAGGGTGGCATACTCCTGTTGGTGAAGGCGGGCGGCTTCTATCCGGTGGTGAACGCCAGCGTGTATCTGTAGCTCGCGCGCTTCTCAAGCAAGCGCCGATTGTACTCTTTGATGAGGCGACCTCCGCGCTCGATGCAGAAAATGAGGCAAACATTCTTGCTGCGATGGACGAGCTACGGGAGCAATCTACTTTTATTGTCATCGCCCATAAGCTGGATACAATCAAATCTGCTGATCTAATCGTAGTCTTGGATGAACACGGGCAAGTCAGCCAGCTAGGCACGCATTCTGAGCTTTCCGATGTCCCCGGTATCTACCGTCACTTCTGGCAGCAACGCAAAGCAGCACGCGGGTGGAGAATCAGTTCGGGACGCGATTAACGCGGGCACCGAGATCGGCGTTGTTTGCGGGGGCACCCTTCTCCGCCGCAGCACGGAGCACCCTAAGTGCACCGACAAAGCTCGAAGCGAAGAATGCAGTAGCGGCTACGAGCGACCACTGCGCGGCGTTGGCCATGCCTTCGCTTAAGGCCCACACCACTGCCCCAGGCGCACGGTGGTTTGCGTTGCGGAGGCTTGCCCGGAGTCATCGACGGGAATATCCCGCAGCATCGTGCCGGTCAGCTGCGCGGAGGCGAACCCTAGGCCCAAGCCGTACAGGGTCAGCGGCGCGGCGATGATCCAACCATTCGTATCCGGCCCCATAAGCAGGACGAGGATAAGGACGCCGACGGCTTCCAAGCCGAGCCCAATGAGCACGGTGCCAGGCGCCCCGTACCGTGCCGCGACGTGGGGGCTGCTGCAACGGAGAAGAATGCACCGATTGCCGTGGCTGCCAGCACCAGGCCAGACAACACCGTGCAGAGGTCCAACGTATTAATCAGGTACAGCAGCAACACGAAGATGATGGCAAACTCGCCGATTGCTACCGCACCAGCGGTGATATTGTCCCACGAGAACGTGGAATAAGAAAACAATTCAAGATACAACAGCACCGAGCGGTGACCCCGCTCGCGGTGCTTTTCCGACCTGATTAACAGCGCGAAGCCCACGGCCGAAACCGTGAGCCCTAGCGGAACCGGTGAAATAGCCGCGTTTTCGAACCAGGTCCAGCCAAAGAAGCTGAATGAGGATTGGGGCTCCCACCAGCCTAGGTCGGGCCCTCGATAATCGCGAATACCAGGACACCCATTCCGTCAGTGCACCACCGGCAAGGGTCCGACCGCTGCCGCACCGGAAATTACCGCGCCCCACACACCAAAGGCTGTTGCGCGGTATTTGCCGCGGAATACGGTTTACCCGTGGAAAGCGTGGAAGGCATGATGAACGCAGCACCGATTGCCTGTACTGCGCGCGCGGAGATCCACGTGGCGGTCGAGGTAGGAAATCCCGCCAATACGCTGCCTGCCACGAATATTGTCAGGCCGGTGAGGAAGGCGCGCTTGCGTCCCCAGGTATCCGCAATCTTGCCCCGTCGCAGAGCAGCTCCGCCAGTAGCACCGCATAGAGGCTGTTGACCCACTGCGCCTGCGTCAGGTTGAGCTGCAGGTCAGTGATGATTGAAGTGTCCCTGTTTTGTCCCGACTGAGTAGATAGGACAAAACCTGGGGCACTTTAACTCCAGAACCGAGAGCCGTTCAGCCTAAACGTGTCATTCTCCGTGAATAGTGGACGAGAATTCACAGTTTTCGCCTGCCATTTACCGTGAATGACATCAAGCACTGACGCTGGGACACGTCAGGCTCAGACGGCCTGAGCCTTTTCGTTGATGCGCGCTACACATTCAGTCGGGTTCTCCAAGGAAACGATGAACCGATCGAAATGCTCGTCTTTAAGCTCGATGACAACGGCATTCTCATAGCCGCTAATGTTCCAGAAATGTCGGCCGCCATCCGCGTGGAAGGTGCCCGCTAGCTTCTGTCCACTGCGCAGCCCCGGCGCACGAAAACCTTTTGGCTCATGCTTCATGCCAGGGTCATGGGTAGCGCCTCGCACATGCTCCCACGGAACCTTGATACTGCCGGTCAACGACCAGAGCTTATCTAGCCCGAGTGGTTCGACGATGAGTTCTGTTTCTGTCAGAGTGAGTTTGTTGTTCATGATGCCTCCCCTTAGTGTTTGCGTCCTTGTGCACGGGCGAGCGCATGCTGCCCTAACGATTCCGGGCCCGTGAAGCACAGTTCATAAGCCCGCTGGATAAGCTCGCGTAAATCCTTACTGACTGGCGCCACCTCAACCAGTGCCACCACCACGAAGTCCTTTGTCGCATCCGATACTCGGCCGCCTTCAGCTTCAGCGCACACCGTTTCAGCTGCTGCACGAAACAGTCCATGCTTCGAGCCATAAAGGTTGTAGAAGCTGGACCGGTTAAGTCCCAGTTGATTCACCACATCATCCACTGAGACTGCAGTGAATCCGTTCGTGCCAAATAACGCGATCGCGCCGGCAAGAACTTCTTTTTCATTGAATTTACGAGGCCGTCCCATAAGTTTCACACTACTCATTCCAGAATGGTTTGTCCATAACTAGATTGCCGTTGGCCACGCAGCGAAGCCGCTTCATCGAAGCAACGTTTCTAACAAATAGTGACCGCCGCGAAATGTAGCAACACAACAGAAAATCCCCCGTCTCACTGTGAGACGGGGGATGGAGGTTAGTGGGCTGAGCTCTCTAGTTCAGGCCCGGAATCTTCGGCAGCTGTGGCTGTGGGATGTTCAGACCGAAGATGCGGTTGATGGTGGGAATGAGGCCGTAGGCAGCACCGCCAAGGACTGCGATGACTGCCAGGATTGGAGCAATAATCTTCGCGCCGCGGCTCGAGCCGGCGAAGAAGGCCGCAGCCATGTCGTCGGCGGAAGGTTCGTTGGTGTGAGTCGGTTCAGTGGGCTTGGTTGGCTCGCTAGGCGTCGTGGTGGAGGTGGTCGGCCCTTCCTCCTTTGCGGCAGGGCGGGCGGTGAGCCACTCATCGGAGTCCAGAACGCCCTGGGTCAGGCGGGTCTCACCAATCCAGCCGTACCACGGGTCCTGCGGCTTGCGGTTATCAAAGCCAGCGCCCATGACCCACTGCAGGTCGCGCGGGAGGAGACCTTCAGCGCCCTTGGCGTTGCGCAGGATCGGTGCGCCGTTGATGAACATCTCAACGGTGTCGGAATCCGGCTTGTTCACCACGGCGATGTGCATCCACTCATCGGTGGGCACCTCGTGGGACCACACGGTCGAGCCTTCGCCTTCCTTGGGCTCCGCCCACCAGCGCAGCTCACGCAGGTTGGAGATGCCGAACATGACGGTGGGGTCGGTGTCCTCGGAGCCGTCGACAAGCTCAGCAATGCTGGAGTCGCGGGAGAGCGCACTGCCCCAGCCGTGCTCAGAGCCGTTGAAATCCTTCGGAATCTTCACAAAGGACTCGAAGGTGTAGCCCGCGGAAGTATCGACCTTGTTGATCTCAGCGCCTTCCTTGGAACGGAACTCCGCCATTGCGGCCTGACCAGCCGGGTCGGACCAGTAGAGGGATCCAGAATCAGAGGACAGCGGGTGGTGGTCCTTGGTGTAGGTGATGCGCTCGCCCGTGTTGGAAGGACCACCCCCGCGAACGAGGTCGCCGGCACCATCAGCACCGAAGGCATCCGGAATGATGGCGCCTTCGGTGGCCACGTCGCCGTCGCTAAGCTGCTTGCCATCCTTGTTCTTAGTCTGACCCGGACGCCAGTGGAAGACGGTGTTGTCGGATTTCACGAAGTCGTTCGGCCCCTCCGGAAGCTGATCCTTCGGGATGGTGTACGGGGTGTAGCCTTCCTCAGCGATGTCGCGGGCCTTCTGGCCAAGGTCCGGGTCATTCTCATCGCCGATGGACCAGTCTGGGGCGAAGTCAGCGAAGCGCTCCTTGAAGTTGAGCGGCACGTGGTAGCTATCGCCCTTGCCATCGAGGATGAGCTTGTCGAACTGCGTGAGCTCCTTTGCCGGCTTCTGCGCGACCCACGGGGACAGGGCGGTCATCTCCAGCTCGTTGCCGGACAGGTCGAACTCAAGCACGCCGAGCAGGCCGTTACCGCCCTGGTATGCCATCTGGTAGTCCTGCAGGATACCAATGACATCGTGGCCAGCATCGTTCTTATCCACGCGGTAGCCCGCGCCGTGGTGGTGGCCGCCCATGGTGAGGAAAATCTGGTCGTTCTTCTTGATGAACTTGTCCCACAGGCCCTTACCGTAGTCCTCGGAGTAGAAGACCTCGCCGGCGCCATCGATGTTGAGCACCTCGTGGCTGGTAAGGATGACCGGCAGATCCGGGTGGGCATCGAGAACGCCCTGCGCCCAGTCCAACGCCGCATCATCCGCGCGCCAGCCCAGCGCCAGGACCAGGTACTTCTGCCCCTCGGCCTCAAAAATGTGGTACTCGGAGTCATTGTTGACCGCGGTGTGGCGCTCCTGGAAGGTATCCGGGTTAGCGTCCTTGGCGCGCTCAGCGCTGAAGTATTCGTTGTACGGGTGCGCCGACTTGTCCTCAATCATGTCGTGGTTGCCCGGCAGGATGGAGTAGTTCAGCTTGGAATCATCGAGGACCTTCATGGCCTCATTGGCGACCTTCCACTCCCCTTCCACATCCGCTTGGTCCACCACGTCACCAAGGTGCGTAGCGAAGTCCATGTTGAGCGCTTCCTGGTTCTTCACCAGCCACTCGACCTGCGCCTTAAAAGGCTCGCTGCCGTAGCGCGCCTGGGCCAGGTTGCCCGTTTCCGGAGTGGAGTAACGGGAATAGAACTGGGTATCCGGCAGCACGCCGATGCTAAATCGCGAGCCCAGGCCTTCTGCAGGTTCGGCAGCAGAGGCAGGGACGACGAGGAACGTACCGGCCACCGAGACGGTGACCACGGTGCCGAGCAGGCGGCGAGCAGTCATAGATCTTCCTATCAAAACGAAGTAGTGAGGTTGCTTCATGGTTTAAGCCATGGAGCAACCGACAGAGACAAGGAAAGATTATGGCCCGGAGTTTGCGACCGCGTGACCACAATGTGAATTTCCTTTTAAATGACTACCCGCCTTTTAGCCCCCTCATGAGAATGCCGTCTACTTCCGCAGGCTCCTGCCTGCGCTCTTCTGCCTTAAGAGGTGTGGTACACCGGCGCCAGTTCATAGACCGGAGTATCCATCCCCTCATAGCGCGCCTTGAGCTGAAGCGCTAGGTAGCGCGAATAGTGGCGCGATTGGTGCAGGTTGCCGCCGTGGAACCACAGCTGCGGCACCTGAGTGGGCTTCCACATGTTGCGCAGCTCGCCCTCCCACGGGCCGGGATCCTTGGTGGTATCCGAGCCCAAGCCCCAGCACTTGCCCACGGTGTCAGCAACTTCCTTAGAAATCAACTGCTCGGCCCAGCCATTCATAGAGCCGTAACCGGTGGCCAGCACGATGACATCGGCGGGCAATTCGGTACCGTCGGTGAGCACCACGGACTTTTCCTTCACCTCCGCGATGGACACGCCAGACTTCACCGGGATCGAGCCGTCGATGACCAGCTCGCTGGCACCGACGTTGATGTAGTAGCCCGAACCACGGCGCAGGTATTTCAGATAAAGACCCGAGCCGTCATCGCCAAAGTCGTTCTGGAAGCCGGCCTTCTCCAAACCGTCATAAAAGTCTTTATCGGCCTCACGGATGCCATCGAAGACTTCACGGTGGACGTCGGGAAGCACAGCGTAGGGCCAGGAAGCAAAGAGGAGGTCCGCCTTGTCCGTATCCACACCGGCCTCCACGGCTTCTTCCGAGTAGAGCGGGCCAAAGACATCCTTCATGAGGGTGTCCGATTGCACGATGTGCGTGGAGGAACGCTGAATCATGACCGGCCGCGCACCATGCGCGTAGAGGTCCGCGGCGATGTCGTGGGCGGAGTTGTTCGCGCCCAGCACAATGACGTCCTTGCCCTCATCGCCTGCGCCACCCGGGTGTTCCGAGGAGTGCCGGATTTCCCCGGCGAAGTTCTCCTGCCCCTCCAGGTGGGGACGATTCGGCACACCGGACATGCCCGTGGCCAGAACCAGCTGTGTGGGTTCCAGAAGAATCTCTTCCCCGTCCTTGCGAACGGTGACCTTCCACGTGCCGCTGGACTCATCGAAGGAGGCCTTCATGCACTCGCTATTGGTCCAGTAATCCAAGTCCATGATGCCCACGTAGTGCTCCAGCCAGTCCCCCATCTTGTCTTTCGGGGTGAACACCGGCCAGTCATCTGGGAAGGGGAGGTACGGCAGGTGGTCGTACCACACGGGATCGTGCAGGCACAGCGAGTGGTAGCGGCCGCGCCACTGGTCGCCGGGGCGGCCCGCCTTATCGACGATAAGCGTGGGAACACCTTGGCGCTTCAGGCGCGCCCCGAGCGCGATACCGCCCTGGCCACCACCGATAATGAGGACGTAGGGCTGTTCCGTATGCCCCAGTGCCGCACGGCGCTCCTCCCGCAGGTCCGCCCAGTTCTTAGCGCCCTTGACCACCTTGTGCTCCGTGCCCAGCGGGCGGCGGCGCCCCTTAGGCTCCGGGAAATCCTTGAGCTCGCGCGCGGAGGTGAGGAAGGTCCAGGCCTTAGCGTCGCGCAGGCGCGCGACGGCGGTGACATAGAAGTTCGCAGACTCACACGTGAAGTGGACCCGCGTTACGCCATTGCCTTCGTCCTCCACCTCTGTTATCTCCGGGTTGTCGAGCGCAGCGTCAGTGCCAGCGATCATCGCGGCGATGGCTTCCGAACCTTCGGCGGTGTGCAGGTTCCACGTCACCGCGGCAAGATCCCGCCAGAAGCCCCCGGGCTCGAAAACCTTCTCCACGTCTTCCACGCCAGGCTTCTCTTGGTGCGTGAGGGCGACGAGCTTGTCTAGCCAGTCACGAGCATCCACGGTTTCCATAGCCACTACTCCTTTGGGTCGAAAAATTGTTTGCACCACTATTACCGATCTAAAGAGACGTGAGTCACAGCCCCGCCCCCATCAGATAACTTTGCAAATTGACCTACCTGACCTTTCCGCCGCTCACCACGACGCGGTTAAGGCTTGCAAATCTCGGCTCCCTCCCCCGCTACCCGGCTCCCCCACCATCACTAGGATGACGCTATGAGCAACATCACCAAGAAATACTCCGTCGACGTCACCCGCATCGATACAGGCCACTACCGCGCCACGAATGCCGAAGGAATCAGCCTCGAGTTCGGCCGCGCTGAGGGACTACTCAGCCCAGTTGAGTTGCTGCTCGCCGCCGTGGCGGGCTGCTCGGCCGTGGACATCGACGTGGTCACCTCGCGCCGCACAGAGCCGGAGATTTTCGACGTCCACGTTGAAGGCACCCGCGTCGACGAAGACGGGGCCTCGCGACTGAGCGACGTCGACGTGGAATTCTCCCTCCGCTTTCCCGCTACCGACGCCGGACGCCAGGCCCAGTCCATGGTGGAGCGCCTCGTGCGCATCTCCCAAGAAAAGGACTGCACCGTCTCCCGCACGGTGGAAAATCCCACTAACGTCACGTTCCGCACGACAAAGCCTTAAGCACCTTTAAACAAAGGGATTGCCGTCGCGCCCAGCAAATGCTACCCCTGGTGCAATTTTTAACCATTGTGACTAAAGTGATTGCGGAAACTTTCTTCTTCACCGCCTCCCAAGGAGAATTCACACCATGTCCTTGTCCCGTCGTTCCCTGTTCAAGGCCGGTGCTCTCACGCTGGCCGCCGGTGCCATCGGTAGCCAGGCGCCCGCTGCTCTCGCCGTGGGCCCAGCTTTGGGCACCATCATCGACTTCTCTGCCGGTGTTCCTTCCGCCCGCGCCATCAAGGCAGCCGGCCACCTCGGCGCCATCCGCTACGTATCCCAACGCCGCCCCGGCGCCGAATGGATGAAGGGCAAGCCTGTCACCCTGGCGGAGACCAAGGCCAACGCAGCGGCAGGCCTCAAGACCGCTTCCATCTACCAGTTTGGCCGCGCGGAAACTGCGGACTGGCTCAACGGCGCTGCGGGCGCCGCAGTCCATGCGCCGCAGGCCATCGCCATCCACAAGGCTGCGGGCGGGCCGACCGGGCGCCCCATCTACATTGCCATCGATGACAATCCCACCCGCGCCCAGTACGAGAACCAGATCCGCCCCTACCTCAAGGCCTTCTCCGCAGCGCTGAGCGCCGCGGGCTACCAGACTGGCGTGTATGGCAACTACAACGTCATCGACTGGTGTGTTGCCGACCGCATCGGCCAGTTCTACTGGATGCACGACTGGGGCTCTGGCGGAAAGCTCCACCCGCGCACCACCATCCACCAGAAGGCCAAGAATCAAGCCACTATCGACGGCATAACGTGCGATATCAACACCGTTTATGCCAACGACTGGGGCCAGTGGACCCCGGGCGATGGTGCTGTGGAGCCGCCAAAGGTCAAGGACATCCCGGCAGTGCCTGACGACATCCCGCTGCCCAATGTTTCCCTGCCGGATCCCACCGGGCGCGGCTCCAGCGTCAGCGGCGATGGCATCAACATCGCTGGCTCGTCAATCAGCAATGACCAGGTGCGCGGCGCGGTGGATATCCTCAACACCGTGCGCAAATCCATGGGCTAATCAACACGCGGCGGCGCTGGTTTCTACCGCGCCGCCGTTGTCTTCGTTGCCGAAGAAGACGGCTTGGAGGACGACGACGTGGTCGAGGACGCCGGTTCCGGCGATTCTGTCGAGGACGCTGGCTTTGAGGTGCTGGAGGAGGCAGCGGTAGACGTCGTCAAGCGCGTGGTGCTAGCGCCAGGATGGGCCAGCGCCTCTTTGTTCAAGTTGTTTCCCTTCACGAGGTTCTTACCCGTGATTTCCTTGCGCACGTAGGACGTAAGCTCCTCGGCAGAGCCCTCGATGGAGGCAGCCACAACAAAGTTCTCCCCAAAAGACACCGAAGAGTGTCGGTCCTTACTGTCCGACCAGCCCCATTTTGATCCCACGACGTCACTGAGCTTCGCGGTGCCATAGTTTTGCTGGTAGCCATCGGCTGAGACGGCATCGGCGTGAGACATCGCCACCAAAACTGGGTGCGTCGGATCATCTTCCAAGAGCTGAACGATGAAGCGCACCACGTCATAGGTTGAGGTCATCGAGTGACCCCAATCCTCCCCCGCTGACGTAGAGTCCAGCCCATACTCCTTGGCGATTGCATCGATGGACCGCGGGTACTTCTCAAAGAGCTTCCCGGCGCTCTCATCCGAAGAATCAGCAATCATGTCCAGCGCTAGATACTTGTCCTCGAAGGAACCGTGCTCGAGCACGTAGGCGGCGATGTAAAGCTTGATCAGGCTGAGCGCATAGCGCGGCTGGTGCTCGGTGGGTGAGCCCATGTGCATGCCTGTCTCAATGCGGTAGTACGTGATTGACTTCTCGTCATCGCCCTTGAGGAATTGCCCCACGGTGTCCTCTACCGCCGCGAGTTGTGGATCGCCCTTCTTATGCGCGATGGGGCCGGGAGTAGCCGTGCTGGTGTGCGTTGGGCGCCCCACCGTGGAGTCTTCTTCATTCGCAGGCGAGCACGCAACAAGGGCCGTGGCACCGAGCACGCACGCCAGAAGGGCGGCACCAGCACGCGCTGGTACCGCCCTATAACGAGGCTGCGGGTAAAACACGAGGTTAGAGTCTACCCGCTACCGTCTGGAATGTAGTGCTTGAGGTGGCGCTTAGTGGTCCACCGGAGCCTCCACGCCCACACCGGTCAGGGAGCGAACCTCCATCTCGGCGGACAGCTCTTCCAGGTTGTCCGGCGGGGTCATGATGGACACGATCCAACCGGCGAAGAAGGCCAGCGGGATGGTCACGAGGCCCGGAGAGGACAGCGGGAAGATGGACCAGTCGGCGTTCGGGAACATCGAGGTCGGAGTACCGGAAACTGCCGGGGACAGGAAGATGAGCACCAGGCAGGAGATAACACCGGTGTACATCGATGCCACAGCACCTGCGGTGTTGAAGCGGCGCCAGTACAGGGAGTACAGGATGGTCGGCAGGTTGGCGGATGCTGCCACGGCAAAGGCCAGGGAGACCAGGAAGGCGACGTTCTGGGTCATGGCCAGGATGCCCAGGATGATGGACACGATGCCGAGGATAACCACGGTGATCTGGGAGACGCGAACCTGCTCGGCCTCGGTGGACTCGCCGTTGCGGATAACGGAGTGGTAGACGTCGTGTGCGATGGAGGCCGACGCGGTGATGGCCAGGCCAGCAACGACGGCCAGCACGGTAGCGAAGGCCACAGCGGAGATGACCGCCATGAAGATGGAACCACCGATTTCGAGGGCGAGCAGCGGTGCTGCTGCGTTGGCACCACCCGGTGCGGCGAGGATGCGGTCCGGACGACGAGGGCGGCAGCGCCGTAGCCCAGAACCAGGGTCATGAGGTAGAAGGCACCGATGATGACGATGGCCCAGGTAACGGAGCGGCGAGCCTCGGTCGCGGTCGGCACCGTGTAGAAGCGCATGAGCACGTGCGGCAGGCCACCAACACCCAGCACGAGGGCGATACCCAGGGAGATGAAGTCAAGCTTGGTGGTGAGGTTCTTGCCGTACTTCAGGCCCGGCTCCATGATCTGGGAGGCCTCGTAACCCTTCTCCTGGATAGCAGCGGAGTTGGCGTGCATATCAATTGCCTGGGTGAAGAGCGTGCTGAAGCCACCCTTCAGCATGACGAAGGTCAGGATGCACATGATAACCACGCCGGTGACCAAAAGCACGGCCTTGATCATCTGCACGTAGGTCGTACCCTTCATGCCACCAACGAGGACGTAGACGATCATGAGGATGCCCACGATGCCGACAACAACGGCCTGCCACTTGAACTCGTGAATGTCCAACAGCACGGCAACCAGGGAGCCGGCGCCTGCCATCTGGGCAATGAGGTAGAACAGCGACACGAACAGGGTCGAAATCGCGGCCGCCACGCGCACCGGGCGCTGCTTGAGGCGGAAGGACAGCACGTCGGCCATGGTGAAGCGCCCGACGTTACGCATCGGCTCCGCGACGAGCATCAGGGCGACGAGCCAGGCAACGAAGAAGCCGACCGAGTAAAGGAAGCCATCGTAGCCGTTGAGGGCGACAGCACCGACGATGCCCAAGAAGGACGCGGCGGAGAGGTAGTCACCGGAAATAGCTAGGCCGTTCTGGCGGCCAGAGAAGCTACCACCACCGGTGTAGAAGTCAGAGGCTTCCTTGGTGGACTTACCGGCACGCAGCACCACGTACATGGTGACGACAAGGAAGGCGGCGAAGACCGCAATGTTCAAAATCGGATTGCCAGCGGAGGATTCCGCTTGGGCCAAGATAATGGTCTGCATGGTTTAGCCCTCCAGTTCCTGGCGAATAGCCGCCGCCTGCGGCTCGATGTTCTTGTTGGCGTAATTGACGTAGATGTACGTAATGATGAAGGTGGTCAGGAACTGAGCCAAGCCGAAGATAAGGCCGACGTTCCAACCGCCGCCAAGCTCGATGGCCATGAAGTCGGGCGCAAAAACTGCGGCCAGCACGTAGAGGACGTACCACAGAAAGAACGCCACTGTCATGGGGAAGGTGAACTTGCGGTATGTGCCGCGCAGCTTCGCAAACTGCGAGCTATCGCGCATCTCGACGAACTCTTGCGGCGTCGGTTCGCGGCGCGAGTCAATCGAAGCAGGTGCGTCAGTCATGTCGCTCTCCTTACAAGGGAATCTTTTCTCCACAAACCGCGGTGAGAGACTTACTACAGTGTCTTCAGTCACGTTTTGCCTTGCCCAGTAAGTTACCTAACCTCTCTTGCAAGGTTGTAAATCCTGCCAAGAAAAGTTAATAACGCACACTTTTATTACCCCCTCCCCCAGCGATGACATGGGATTTCTATCGCGTTGCCAACACCCCCACAGGAAACTCCAAACAGTGAATCTAATTTAGCAAAGCGAAACTTCGCAGCCATTGTGCAGATCTTCGCCCCCTGCGGCATCCCTCAGAGCACCCTCACACCCCTTGCATGCCCACTGCCAGAAGGCACAACAAAACCCGCCTTCCCCGCTCCGCCCCTCCCCTATTTATCCCTATTTATAAGGAATAAGAAGAATATGGTGAAGGAGAAACAAAGCGTGGAAGGCGGGTTCTATCGCTCGCACTGGGACTGTGCCCGGCTATTTAAGCGCCAGGGAACTCACGCGGATCCTTAAACATGCGGCCAAAACCTTCCTGACCGTCGAGCGCATCGAGTGCGGCAACATCCTCTGGCGCAAGCTCCACCTCCGCGGCCGCGAAGTTCTCCCCTAGGCGCTCTCGGCGGCTGGACTTCGGGATGACGGAAATGCCCTTGCTCAACAGGTACGCCAGCACAGCCTGGCCCGGGGTGATGTCGTGCTTCTCAGCGACGGCGATGACCTCGGGATTATTGAGGATCACACCGCGCGCCAGCGGGGACCACGCCTCCGTCACGATTCCGTGGTTGTCGTGGAACTGACGCAGCTCCGGCTGAGTAAAGCCCGGGTGCAACTCCACCTGGTTGAGGACCGGAACGATACCCGTCTCATCGATCAGAGTCTGCAGGGTCTCCTCGTAGAAATTAGCCACGCCAATCGACGCGATCTGCCCCATGCCCTGCATGCGGGCAATCTCCTCGAAGGTCTCCACGTACAGCCCGCCCTGCGGCCAGGGCCAATGGATGAGGTAGAGGTCGAGGTAATCCAGCTGCAGCTTGTCCAGGGATGTACGGAAGGCCTGGCCTACCTTGTCTTTACCGTGGTGATCGTGCCAAACCTTGCTGGTAATAAAGAGCTCATCGCGGGTGACGTCGCCAGCCTTCATGGCGTCATGCAACGCCTGGCCCAGCTCTTCTTCGTTCTCGTAGAGGGTAGCGGTGTCGAAGTGGCGGTAGCCCAGCTCGATTGCTTCACGCACGGAGCGGACGAGATCCTCCCCGCGCAGCTTGTAGGTTCCAAGCCCCAGCAGGGGCATCTCGCGGTCATCATTGAACGTGGTTTGTGGGACACTCATGACTTCCATTGTGCCGCACTCCCGCGCGCTGTGGGGCAAGATTCTGGCATCGCTACTCGCACGGACAGCCCTTAACGCGCCAAAGCCCTGACCGACTGCGCACAAGGCGCGGCGCTCAGGACGGTCAGGGCGTCGACAGCCCGAAGGACAGAGGCAATCCCTTCATTCCTTTAGGCTTTGGATTTAGGCACGAATGAGGTCGATAACGAAGGTCAACGTGCGGCCGGACAGCGGGTGTGCACCACCGGCGGGGCCATAGGCCTTCTCCGGCGGGATGACCAGCTTGCGGCGACCGCCCACCTTCATGCCCGGGATGCCCTCTTGCCAGCCGGCGATGAGGCCGGTCAGCGGGAACTCGATCGACTGACCACGACCCCACGAAGAGTCGAACTCCTGGTTCGTCTCATAGTCGACACCTACGTAGTGGACCTCAACGAAGCCGCCCGGCTGGGCTTCGGCGCCGTCACCCACCACGATGTCTTCGATGACAAGGTCCTGGGGAGCAGGCTCCGTTGCCGGCTCAATTACGGGCTTTTCCATTGGGGATTATCCTCCTTGGACTGTTTTCTTCTTTGCTGGCCGCATACACGTGGGCCGAGCCACAACACTCCCCAGTATAAGGGGAGATGTGGGGCTCGGCCCTAGAAATGCAGCGTATGGGCTATTGTTTAGCGCTCGCTGCGCGGGGTGACCTTGCGCAGGGTCTCGCCGGTGTAGATCTGGCGCGGGCGGTTGATCTTGGTGTTGAGCTCAAGCTGCTCACGGTACTGAGCAATCCAGCCCGGCAGGCGGCCGATGGCGAAGAGGACGGTGAAGAAGTCCGTCGGGAAGCCCATGGCGCGGTAAATGAGGCCGGTGTAGAAGTCCACGTTCGGGTAGAGCTTGCGGGAGACGAAGTAGTCGTCGTTCAGCGCAATCTCCTCGAGCTTCATGGCCAGGTCCAGCATCGGGTCGCCGCCCAGGTGATCGATGATCTCGTGTGCGGTGTCCTTGACGATTGCCGCGCGCGGGTCGTAGTTCTTGTACACGCGGTGGCCGAAGCCCATGAGGCGAACGCCCTTTTCCTTGTTCTTCACGCGGTTCATGAAGTCGGTGGCGTCGCCGTCGTGGTTGTTCTGGATATCCTCAAGCATCTCCAGAACGGCCTGGTTCGCGCCGCCGTGCAGCGGGCCGGACAGGGCGTTGATACCACCGGCGATGGCGACGAACAGGTTGGCCTGCGCGGAGCCAATCATGCGAACGGTGGAGGTGGAGCAGTTCTGCTCGTGGTCAGCGTGCAGGATAAGGAGCTTATCCAGAGCCTTGGCCACGATCGGGTCGACCTCATACTCCTCAGTCGGGTAACCGAACATCATGCGCAGGAAGTTCTCGCGAGCGTTCAGCTTGTTATCCGGGTACATGTAGGGCTTGCCCTGGGATGCACGGTAAGCGTAAGCGGCCAGCATCGGCACCTTGGCCAGCAGGCGGACGGTTGCCTTATCCAGCTGCTTCTCATCCAGCGGGTTGAGCTGATCCTGGTAGTAAGCGGAGAGAATGTTAACGGAAGAGGCAAGAACGGCCATCGGGTGCGCGTCGCGCGGGAAGATATTGAAGGCGGCCTTAAAATCCTCATCCAGCAGGGTGTGGTGACGGATATCAGTGTTGAACTTCGACAGCTCGTCCTCGGTCGGCAGGTGTCCCTTAATCAACAGGTAGGACACCTCGTTAAAGGTGGCGTTCTCAGCGAGATCCGCGATGTCGTAGCCACGGTGACGGAGGATGCCTTCCTCACCGTTAATAAAGGTGATCTTGGACTCGGTGGAACCAGTAGCCGCATAACCCGGGTCGAAGGTAACGAGGCCGGTCTCGTTACGGAGCTTGCCGATATCGAAGCCGGAGTCACCCTCCGTGGACTGCTTAATGTCCATCTCGTACTCGCCGCCGGGGTACTGCAGTACAACCTTGTTGTTTTCAGATGCCACGTGTTTTCCTTTCCTCAATGTTCAACGCCGGCCAAGGCCGGCGCAACAAGACTAAACCTCTTCACACTTTAGCAAAACTTGTGACTCTGCCAACATTGGCAATCCTGGCAAAGTATCTAGTGCGCGAACGAAACTAGGCTACACTGCCCACATGAGCAACTCAGAACTCGTCCTGCCAGCAGATCTCCTCCCTACCGACGGCCGCTTCGGCTGCGGGCCGTCCAAGGTCCGTCCCGCCCAAATTGAGGCAATCACCGCCGGTGCTGACACCATCATTGGAACTTCGCACCGCAAGCCAGCCGTCAAGAATCTCGTCGGCTCCATCCGTGAGGGGCTCTCCGAGTTGTTCGCGCTGCCAGAGGGCTATGAAATTGTCCTCTCCCTGGGCGGCGCTACCGCCTTCTGGGACGCCGCAACCTTCGGCCTGATTGAGAAGAAATCAGCGCACCTAAGCTTCGGCGAATTCTCCTCTAAATTTGCTAAAGCCGCTGCCGGAGCCCCCTGGCTCGACGCCCCGCTCGTCACCGAAGCCGAGGTTGGCACCGCCCCAGACCCGAAGGCTGCCGACGCCGAGGGCGCCGACATCATCGCCTGGGCCCACAACGAAACCTCCACCGGCGCTATGGTTCCGGTAGCCCGCCCCAACCCCGATAACGCAGAGCAGCTTGTTGTCATCGACGCCACCTCGGGCGCCGGCGGCCTGCCAGTCAACATGTCCGATGCTGACGTCTACTACTTCTCACCCCAGAAGTGCTTTGCCTCCGACGGCGGCCTGTGGCTGGCTGCTATGTCCCCGGCAGCCCTGGAACGCATCGAGAAGATCAACTCCTCCGATCGCTTCATCCCGGCTTTCCTCAACCTGCAGACTGCGGTAGACAACTCCCGCAAGAACCAGACCTACAACACTCCGGCCGTCGCCACGCTCCTCATGCTGGAGGACCAGGTGAAGTGGATGAACGCCAACGGCGGTCTCGACGGCATGGTCAAGCGCACCACGGAGAACTCCTCCATTCTGTACAACTGGGCCGAGTCCCGCCCGGAGGCGACCCCCTTCGTGGCCGAACCGTCGGCACGCTCCCTGGTGGTCGGCACCATCGATTTCGAGGACTCTGTCGACGCCGCCGCAGTGGCCGCTACGCTGCGCGCCAACGGCATTCTCGACGTCGAGCCTTACCGCAAGCTCGGCCGCAACCAGCTGCGCGTGGGCCTGTTCCCGGCGATAGACTCCGCGGATGTCACCAAGCTCACCAAGGCTATCGATTACGTTCTGGATAACCGTTAACCCGCGCCCCCTAACTTGGCATGCCGCACCACACCATTTATTGCAGCCATTTGTTGCGGCATACAACATGCCCCGCGCTCTTGCCAGAGTTCGGGGCATGTTCTGGGTAAAGTGGACTTCATCACATGTCCGCTACCAGGCTAAGGAGCGCCCACCATGCGCGAGATTTTCCTCGCACCCAGCGACTCAACTGACACCTCGCTCGTCCTCCGGGCCGAGGATGGTGAGGAGTTCTTCCTCGAGGTCACCGACGAGCTTCGCGAGCTTCTCGCTCCCGCCGATTCCGCCGAACCCGCTTCCGAGAACGAGGGGGCGGAGCAGGACGCAGAAAACACCGACGAGGAGGCAAGCGACTCCTCCCCCGCCTCCGCGCAGCAAGACCATTCCACCGGGCTGCGCACCGTTATGCCTGCCTCTGGTGGCTCGCCTTCTTCCCCACAGAGCCAGCCTGCACCGCAGGCACAAGAAATCCGCCTGCGCCCCAACGAGATTCAGGCCCGCATCCGCGCCGGTGCTTCCGCTGCGGAGATCGCCGAGGAGCTCGAGGTTCCAGAATCCCGCATCGAACCTTTCGCGCACCCGGTGCTGCTGGAGCGGGCGCGCATCGCGGACGTCGCCAAGCAGGCCCACCCCATCCGCGAAGATGGCCCAGCCAAGCTCACGCTGTGGGAGATCCTGGCCACCGCCTTTGCCGCGCGCGGACACTCCCTGTCGGAGGCGACGTGGGATGCCTACCGTCACCAAGGCGAGCCGTGGATCCTGCGCATCACGTGGAAGACTGGGCTGTCCGCCAACGAGGCGGAGTGGACCTTTAAGCAGACGATGTCCTCCCCGGCCACGGTGGAGGCACGCAACTCTGTGGCCGCAGACCTCACCGACCCAGACTTCGTGCAGCCGGTGCGGTCGCTGACCTCCGTGGGCCGCGGCGAGCGCTACGACGAAGCCATCGACGGGCGGGAGTATGCCGAGGGCCGCGAGGTCAACGAAGCCGCACGCGCCGGTACCCCTGGCGTGACGGAGCTGTCCTCCTACACCGGCGGCGATGACGCCGCTAACGAGGCAGACGGCGGTGCATACGCCGAGCCTTCCGTCCTTCCCTCCCCGCACGGTGGGGAGCACCCCGCTGAGGGCGCAGCCGATGCGGACACTGCCTCTTCTAACGAGGAGGCCACACAGCAGACGGATGAGAAGGACACCGGGGTTGACGAGGACTTCCTCCAGAACCCGGATCCGGAACCTAAGCCCACCAAGCGCCGCCGCAAGGCCGTCACCCCGCACTGGGAGGATGTGTTGCTCGGCGTTCGTTCCTCCACTAAGCGCCCCCGCGAGTAGTCTGCCGTGGATACACAAAGCGCCGTTCTCACTCTCTGGTACGTCACCGCCGCCGACCCCGCCGAGGTCCTCCGCGGTGAGCCTAAGGCCGACCGCGGCTTCGGCCGCAAGTTCCTCGCTCAACTCAATCCCGCACTGCCGGTGACTCCCATTGGGCAATTCCCCCTCAACCGTTCCGCCGAGCCCGGCGCGAGCGAGTTCTATGTGGGCGGCTATCCCGGTGTGACCGTGGTGCAAACCATCATCCACGACGATCAGCTGACTCTCTCTCAGCTGTCCCGGACCTTGCGCGAGGCCGTGCCCGCCACGGAAATCTACGCCTTCGCCTCCAATCCGGAGACCGGCTATGCCGGGTTCGCCCACTGGACGGGCAGCCGCCTGCGCCGGTCGCTGTGCGGGACGCGTTTTAACCTCTACGAGGACCATGGTCTGCCCGAAACCTTCGAGGCCCCTTTCTGGGCCGGGGAGATGGATGAGCCGGTGGGTGGGATTTCCCTTCCCTTTGAGCCGCTCAATATCACCGAGGCTGCCCAGGAATTCTGGTTGGGCATCGAGGTCGGCGCGGAGGGCCCCGACGTGGACGTCGTAGGCTATGCCACCGACGGGCGCCCCGAGCCCAAGGTCGACACTCCCCCGCCGCGCCGCAGCGTGGCCGAGGTAGCCACCACCTCAGTGTCGAAGCTGGGGCTCAATGACTATGACGACTACGAAGAGTACGACCTCGAGCCGGAATCCACCGGTGAAGAAATCATCCGCACGGCCAAGCACCTCGGCGGCTTGGTGCGGCGCTACGCAGTATCGACCTCGCGGAACCTGTGGGAGCGCTGGCGCTCGTAGAAGGCGATGGCCGCCGACGTCGCCACATTAAGGGAATCCGTGCCCTCCGCCATGGGGATGCGGGCGCGCACGTCGGTCGCCCGCATAGCGTGCTCAGTCAGGCCCGGCCCTTCCGCACCGACCAGCAGCGCTACCTTGTCCGCGCCCTCTAACGCATCAGCAATGTGCACGGCATCCGGATGCGGGGTCAGCGACACCAGCCGGAAGCCTTGCTCGCGCAGCTTCTCCAACCCGCGCTGCCAGGTGGTAAAACCACCGTCGAAGCGCGCCCAGGGCAAGCGCAGAACGTGCCCCATGGACACACGCACCGAGCGGCGGTAGAGCGGATCCGCCGCACCTGAGCCGAGCAAGATGCCGTCGACATCCATACCAGCGGCATTGCGGAAGAGCGATCCGATATTTTCGTGGTCGCCTACGCCTTCCATGATGGCCAGGGTGCGCGCGCCCTCAACGACCTCGTCCACGGTCCAGGCTTCCGCGCGGTCGGCTGCGGCAACCAGCCCACGGTGCATATCAAAGCCTGTTACTTCCCCCAGAGTCTGGCGGGTTACTTGGTAAACGGGGATATCGCCAACATCGTGGTGTTCCAGGAACGTATCCAACTTCCCCTCAAAACCAATGATGCAGCGCACCGGGAAGCGAGAGGCGAGCAGGCGCTCCACGCACAGTGGGCCCTCACCAAAGACGAAACCCTCGCCGGACTTATCCGCGTGCTTGAGATCGCGGATATCGTCCAGGCGAGGGTCTGTGGGGTCATCGATGACAAAACGCATGGGCCCTAGTCTAGGCGTAGGGCCAGCTGCTCCCCTTAGGCGGGCTATGCCAACAGCGAGCTGATCGGCTCCATAGCAAAGTAGACCACGAAGAGAGCGGCCACGAGCCACATGATCCAGTGCACCTTCTTGGCCTTGCCGGCGAAGGTGGCCATCAGTGCATAAGCGATGAAGCCCACACCAATACCGTTGGCGATGGAGTAGGTGAAAGGCATGACCACGATGGTGAGGAAGGCCGGGATGGCCTCCTCCATGCGGTTCCACTCGATGTCCTTGAGCTGGGCTGCCATCATCACACCCACGATGACGAGGACGGGGGCTGCCGCCTCAATCGGCACGATCTCGTAGAGCGGGGTGAGGAACATGGCCAGCAAGAAGATCACGCCGGTCACAACGTTGGCCAGGCCGGTGCGGGCACCGTCGCCGATACCAGCCGCCGAGTCCGCGAACACGGTGTTGGAGGATACCGAACCCGCACCACCAGCAACTGCACCGAAGCCTTCGACGACTAGGGCGGTCTTCATGTCCGGCAGATTGCCCTTCTCATCCACGAGGTTGGCCTGCTTGCCCAGGCCGTTCATGGTGCCCATGGCATCGAAGAAGTTGGTGAGCAGCAGCGTGAAGATGAGCAGCACGGTAGAGACCACGCCCAGCTTGGTGAAGGCACTAATCGGATCGACCTGGCCCACAATCGACAGGTCCGGCAGCCCGCCCAGGGAGCTGGGTACCTCCGGGGTGGCCATGCCCCAGTCCTCGGAACCGGTAAAGGCCTGAATGATCATGGCGATGATGGTGGTGATAACGATGCCGATGAACAGGCCGCCACGCACCTGGCGGATGACGAAGAAGCTGCACAGAATCAGGCCCACGACGAAGACGAAGGCCGGCCAGGTCGCAATCGAGCCGTTCACGCCCAGGCTCACCGGGACGGTGGTCATCGCGGCATCCGGCACGCGGGTGACGAAGTGCCCGTCCACGAAACCGATGAGCGCGATGAACATGCCGATACCGACGCCCATCGCGGCCTTCATGGAGGCGGGGATGGCATCGAAGACGGCCTGGCGGAAACCGGAGATGGCCAGCAGAACAATGATGAAGCCTTCGATGACAACAAGGCCCATAGCCTCGCGCCATTCCAGGCCGTTGAGGGAAACCATCGTCACGGCGACGAAGGTGTTCATACCCAGGCCCGCAGCCATGGCGAATGGGTAGCGGGCGATCATGCCGAAGGCGATGGTCATGACGCCGGCCACCAGTGCGGTGGCGGCGGCGACTTGTGGGATTCCGAGGGTGGTTCCGGCCGAGTCAGCGGAGGTACCCAGGATGAGAGGGTTGAGGAGGATAATGTAGGCCATCGCGAAGAACGAGACCACGCCGGCGCGGACTTCGGTTCCAATGGTGGATCCGCGTTCGGAAATCTTGAAATAGCGATCGATAGCTGCGTTCATCGTGAGAGAGCGCCCCTTCTATCTAGAGAAATGAAGTTTTACCTGCTAAGGGTGCTCCATCGGGGCACTAAAACGCAAAACCCGCACGCGACATCGCTGCTGCGCGCGGGGAGAAAACCACACTCTTTAATAGATCGGTCTCTCGTCATCGAAGGGCCTCTCCTGCTCCGATCCCTCTTCACGGACGGTCGTACCGGAATGTGCACCGCACCCGTAGGTGGCGTGCACCACTTTTCCATCCGCCGAGTATTCATTGGCACAGACGCCGAAATTGGGCAGCAGCTGGAGGTAAAAAGCACAGGTTTTGCACTGCAGTTGGGCCTGCGCCGCCATCTCCGTATTAGGCCCATACTTCTTGCGCCAGCGCTCCTTGGCCTCCTTGAGACCAGCCTCGGAGAGCTTCCCGCCGTCCAGTCTGTCGTCGTCAGGCGCCGGCGGCATGAGGTCACCTGGCCCCAAGTCACCCGGGCGCAGGCGCTCGGAATAAGGCACCCACTCCGGGGCTTGGAGAGCCTGGCCGCCGGGGACGAGCGCAACCTCGTTCACGGTCGGCGTGCGCGAACCTTCAGCACAGGCGACGACGGCATGCCACTCCCACCCCGGGTATCCCGGAACGTGGGCCTCAAAACGGTGGGTGGCCACGTTGCGGCCCACACCGGCAACGCCGCGGTGCTTACCGACGTCCCCCTCACCTACCTCCTCCACGGCCCGGCGCGCCAAGTCGACAGCCGTCGAATCGAGAAGCGGGGAATGCATCTTTTTCTTGCGAGTCACCCTCCCATTATTAATCACACGCACGAGCATCGTGCACAATGACTGTCATGGCCTTCCCACACTTCCCCCGCGCCGCCCGCGCGCTCGCCACGGCTTTATCTGCCGCTGTACTGCTCGTACCGCTGTCCTCCTGTTCCTCCCAAGCTGTAGACGAGCGCGCATCCTCATCGACGGCGACAGCGGCGGGTAGCGATGGGACGTCGCCAAGCACACGCTCCCCAGAGCGTCTCGGCGTCACCGTCCTGGACACCGCACCCCTGCCACCGGACACCTTTACCCAGGGCCTCGAGGTCGACGCTGACGGACACCTGCTCATCGGCACCGGGCTGAAGGGCGAATCGCGCCTTATGCGCGTCCAGCCGGGCGAGCTAGCCCCGCTGAAAGAGGTCGCGCTCGAAGACTTGCTCTTCGGCGAGGGCATCACCCAGACCGAGGCCGGCATCTGGCAGCTGACGTGGAAGTCCGGCACGGCCTTCCTGCGAGATGCCGAGACCTTCAACGAACTCGACCGCGCAACCTATGACGGCGAGGGCTGGGGCCTGTGCAACGCTGGCTCTGAGCTCATCATGTCCGATGGCTCCGCCACACTGCGCCACCTGGACCCACAGACTTTTGAGGAGCTCGGCCCGCGCACCGAGGTCACTCTCAACGGTTCGCCGGTGGATAACCTCAACGAACTAGAGTGCGTCGATGGCGCAGTCTATGCCAACGTGTGGATGAGCGAGGACATCCTGCACATCGACCCCGCAACCGGCGTGGTCACCGGGGTGATCGACACCGCGAACCTCAACCACGTTCCCTCTGCAGATCCCAATGCGGTCCTCAACGGCATTGCCCATATCCCGGGCACCGACGAGTTCTGGATCACCGGCAAGCTCTGGGATGAGCTGTACAGGGTGCGCTTCGAGTAGGATTTTCAGCCATGGCTACCGTGAAGCAAGCAAGGAAGAAGTCACTGCTGCAGTTTCTGGCGCTCATTATCGCCGTGGCGGTGATCGTCGTGGCGGTGGTGATGTTTCAGAAGTGGTGGAATGACCGCCCGGGCCCCGACCCGCAGGACGTCACCATCACGGCCACGGTGGGTGATGAAATGATGGAGGTTGCGCCCTATAGCGTCTGCGAGCCAGGCGCCGACTGCGAGGAGGGCGAGGTTCCCAACCTCACGGTGGGGCCCGATGACACCCTGAAGCTGGAGATCCCCGAAGCCATCTATAACCACGAGTGGTCGGTGCTCTCTATTTACGATGACCCGGCCGCCAACGACAGCACTGCGCACGGCGCCAACGAAACCACCTCGCTGGAAATCCCCGGCTCCGTCGCGCCGATTGAGGCTTCCACCGGCGAGCGTCCGCAGCTAATGGTGGTGGAAATCTCCACCCTCATGATTGGCCACGATGCCAATGGTGAAGAGACCCCGATGCACACGGTGTGGTCACTATCCACCATGACCGACGAAGAGCTCAAGGAATCCAAGGCCACCGGTGACGCCGAAGCTCCAGCAGAGGCTCCTGAGGACAAGTAGCCGCGCCGCGCGCGCGCCTCCACAATCAAAAAAGTGCCCGACCTGCCAAAAGTACAGCTGATTCTTCAATGATCAGCCGTAAGTTTGGCAGGTCGGGCACTTTTCAGTCATGGGCCTAAGAATGTAGGCCCCTAGCTATCCAGATCCTTTGCAATAGCACGCAGAATCTCCGCCACCTGGCGACCAGTCTTGCGCTCCGGGTAGCGACCCTGGCTGAGCACCGGCTGCACTTGGGTTTCGAGGAGCGTCATGACGTCGGAAAGCATGCTCGATAGCTCCTCCGGCTTGCGGGCCGGGGTGCGGCGGCGCGGGGCATCCAGTACCTTCACGCGCAGAGCCTGCGGACCGCGACGGCCGGCTGCGAAGTCGAAGTCGATGCGCTGGCCGGGGAACAATTCGTCGACGCCCTTGGGCAGCACGTTACGGCCAACATAGACATCTTCATCGCCGGGGTTGCTAACAAAGCCGAAGCCCTTGTCCGCGTCATACCACTTCACTTTGCCGATAGGCATGGTTCTTCACTCACTTTCTTTCCGTCTCTCCTCTACCAAAGCTTAGGCCGTATCACCTGCTTGCCGATAGGCTCCGGCAATCCGGGGTGAGGAAGCGCGGCGAAGCGTGGTTGTGACTTAAGCTGCCGCGCGGAGGAACTATCCGTGGAACTTATAAAGAGATACATCTTAACCTCCACGCACCCCGCCAAAGAAACCAAGAATAGGTATCGCCTCAACCAGCACACCCGTTACAAGTGTGACATAGCTAACATTCACGTCACGAACAGGGGAAACGTAGGGGAATTCCCGCTTCTGTTACCGTTTTGAGCCATTTAACGTGACTGATTCGTTATAAACCGCTACTCTTTCCCACAGGCACTTCGGCCGCCGGTCGTGGAAGTCTCGCCCCAGACACAGTCCGGGCTTCCACACGGCGGCCACACATGATGTGCATGAACGTGAACATCAATTGCAAAACTACATGCCGGACTGGGCATCATCTGGGCGCGAGAAAGCAAGAACAACCTAGAGAAGGAATACTTTAATGGGACGCCACTCCGCTAAGAACAAGTCCATCGCCACCAAGTTTGCCGCTTCCACCGTTGCCGTGGGCGCTGCCGCAGCCATCATGGCTCCGAACGCTGCCGCTGCACCGGATTCCGATTGGGACCGCCTCGCACAGTGCGAGTCCGGCGGCAACTGGGCCATCAACACCGGCAACGGCTACCACGGCGGCCTGCAGTTCAGCGCTCAGACCTGGCAGGCCTTCGGCGGCGGCGAGTTCGCTCCGACCGCTAACCTGGCTACCCGCGAGCAGCAGATCGCTGTTGCTGAGCGCACCCTGGCACAGCAGGGCTGGGGCGCATGGCCGGCTTGCTCCGCTAGCCTGGGCCTGAACTCCGCACCGACTCCGCGCAACGTGAACGCTACCCCGGCACCGGCCGCTACTCAGGTAAAGGAAGAGACCGCGCCGCAGGCACCGGCTGAGGCACCGAAGGCTGTCCAGGAAGCTGCCGAGGAGCCCACCGACGAGCTGGCTGTTGACGCTCTCTACACCCTCATCGAGGACACCGCCACCCAGTACGGCCTGACCGTCCCGGCTTCCTTCACCGAGCAGTACAAGGCCAACCGCCACGACTTCAACGCCTTCTACTCCGCTAACCGCCACGTCATCGACCCGGTGGCACAGGTTCTGGCTGCACGCTAAGAATCGCGCCGTGCCGTGCAAGCACGGCACATCGAGGAAAGCTTTAACTACATAGAAAAAGGCTGGATGGTTTTCTCCATCCAGCCTCTTTTAGTTTTGACTAAGCCTTTTCCTCAACGGCAACGCCTTCCTTGGCGCCCGACCGATCACAGGCCAGCAACGCTAGGCCGACAACGATCCACAAACCGAGTGCCCACCATGCACTCCTTACACCCTGCCCGTCGAAGAAGGACAGCGAACGGACCAGATGCCCCGTCGCACCGATGGGCATCCACTGCCCCAGCGTCGACCACCCGGCAGGCAGCAGCCACGGTCCGGTTGCCAGCCCCGACAGCGGGTTCGCCAAGAAGATAGTCAGCACAGCGCCGATTCCGATACCAGCCGCACCCATCAGACCCGCGAGACCAGCGGTCACCACCGACGTTGCCAGAATGCCCGCCGCGATAGCCATCCACTCGGCAGCGAAGCTGCCACCGAGGGTTCCATAGACGGAGTGCAGCATCCACGTGGCAACGAGCGCGCCTAGTAGCGCAATGCCGACAAGCACCCCTAGCTTGGCCCACTTCTTTCCGCGGAATGCAAAGGTGGCAATGACAGCGGAAATAATGCCACCAAAAGCCAGCGGCAGGCCAAGTAGAGTGATTCCGCTCGCCTGCGGGTCCTCCTTCGTCGTCGGCGCAAGCTCCTGCTTCTCCACGAACATTCCTTGTGCTTCAAGCTGGCCAGCGAGGCCATCAATCATCGTCACGTAGGGAGCACCATTTCCCGCAGCGGTGAACGCACTCGCGCCCTGCGGGGAGATGACCAGTCCACCAACAGCTTCACGCTGCAACACCGCGTCGCGCACCTCGGCCTCGCTGTGCTTCACGACGATCTCCGGGGCCTCATCCCCCGCCGCACTCTCAATCTTCTGCGAGATGCCTTCGAGCATGGGCTCCGGCGCCGAAATGGCAACCGGAACGCCAGCCGGACCCGACGCAAAGGTGGGCGCCAAAAACGCCCACAGCATAAGGCCGATGACGACGGGGATCCCCACAATGGCAACTATCGATTTCACAGCAACCGATGGCTGCTTTCCTTCCTGACTTTTCACCGCTGACACTTCTAACCTCCAAACGGAACAGGGTGTTTCACTTACAAAGTGGAGCATAGTGTTCCGTTTGATATGATGCAAGCTGTGAGACAAGATGCAGCAGAAAACAAGCAGGCCATCGTCGCAGCAGCCAGGCAGCTGCTCATCAGCGAGGGACCGGGCGCGTCCATGCGCTCCATCGCCAAGAAGGCCGGCGTGGGCGTTGCCACGGTCTCACGCCACTTCCCCGAACGGCTCTCCCTCATCGATGCCGTCACCGGCGCGGAGGTAGCACACATCAAAGAAGAGGTGGACAGCCACCTACAAGGTTTCGACGAGGATCCCGAAGGCACCTGGCGCGATATCATTCATCGCATCGCCGGCCTTAACTTCGCCGCGGTTGTTCAAGCAGCGGCAGCCGAGGTGAATACTGCCTCATTCTCAGACAATGACGTGCAGAAGGTCGCCGCTCAACGCACAGCTGAACTGAAGTCGATCTACCAACCGATTATCGAACCCGCGCGACAAGCGGGCCTCTGCCCCGATTCCCTCACCCCGCTCGAACTCCACATCGATATCGGTCTCATCACCCGCCCGGCGCCCGGAGCACTGGCAAACATCGAGCGTCTTTCAGAAATTCAAACCCGACTCATCGATACCCTGCTCGACGGCTTTAAAGCCCAAGCCCGTGCCGACTAACGCCGGGACAAAAGCATTCAGCACAAACACGTATAGCCCCACCGAGGAGAACATTCTCGGAGGGGCTGAAAGCAAGCCGGTCGGGCTCAACGCATCCGCTAAGTGAAGCGCAGTTTTCTGCGCGCCTACTTAGCGGTTGATGCGGGTGTACGGGTGAACGTAGTTGAGCTTTTCTGCCGGCATCGGCAGAATCAGGTCGTCACCGTACGGGCTGGAAGCACCAGCAAAAGGTGCAGTAAGTTCAGTAATAGCGTGCTCGCGGGGGCTGTTCTTCGGCCAAGCCGGGGATACGAAGCCTTTGTTCTCGTTCGACATGCTCCTTATTATTCCAAACCCCGCGGCAAAAAGTAACTTATTCACCCAACGAGGGCCCCACGCCTCCCCCGCCTACTAACTACTAAGCTTGATCGCCATTATGACCACCCCCTCCAACCGCGCCCGCGTCACCGAGAGCTACCGCGATTGGCTCAGCCGCTTACCCGATGAGGACTTGCGCGCCCTACTGAGCAACCGCAGCGATGTTCTCTCCCCCGCACCGAAGGACTTCGACGCGCTGGCCTCGCGCCTGACACTTCCGATGCACGTCGCGGATGCCTTGGCAGCAAGTAACGCCGAGCAGCTAGCTGCCTTGGAGGACATCGCCCACCGCGGCGGCGAGGTCGACATGGTGGAGGACACCAACCCTGAAATTACACGGCAGCTCAAGGAGCGCGGCCTCGTCTTCGGCGATGCCCCGCAGGTGCGCATCGTCACCGCCGTCATGAGCTCGCTTCCCACCGGCTGGTCGCTGCGCAACCAAGTCGAGTTCGATGAAAAGGACCTAGCCACGCTTGCTCCCGAAGAGCGCCGAGTCCTCGATGCCTTAAGCACTAGCGACGGCATGGGCTATACCACCGACACCGAGCCAGACATCAACTCCGAGGATCCTGCCAAGCGCCTGCTGGCCAAGGGCTTCTTGGAGCGTATCAACGCTCACTCGGTGCGCCTGCCGCACTCGCTTGCCCGCCTGCTGGCTGGTGATACCACCCCGCCCATTCCCACCACCCCCTCGGGGCGCGCCGGAACCCCGGAGCCGGATACCAAGGCGGATGACGCCGGTGCCGCAGCTGGCCTGGAAGCCGTGCGCGGCATGGAGCGGCTTATCGAGTTGCTTGGAAGCCATCCGGTAGCGCTGCTCAAGGATTCTTCGGTCGGCGTTCGTCCCCTCAACCAGCTGGCCAAGGATCTCGCTCTGGAGAAGGAGGAGGTCGCGCGACTCATCTGTTTGGGCCACCACGCTAGGCTTCTCCACCGTGGCGAGCCGGATGGCCTGGAAGGACACTTCCTCGCCCCGACCACCGGGTCCCAAGACTGGCTCGAGGCCGATCTCGGGGAGAAGTGGCGCATTCTTCTCGACGCCTGGCGCACCTCCCCTTGGGCCAGTTGGGCTGAGACCCGGGTGCTCGCAGACGACAGTATTGTGCGCCGCCTGCCGCGCTTTCGTGTCTTCGTCCTCGGCGTCTATGCACACTCCGCAGTCGCGCTGGACGACGAGGAGTTCTGGGAAGACCTGCGCTTTCGCTCCCCACTTTTTGCCAGCCACACGCGCACGCTGACCATCGAGAAGCTGCGCGCCGAAGCCGAATGGATCGGCGCGGTGGCACTGGGCAAGGCCACCCGCGTGCTGGGAGATTCCGCTGCGGCCACCAGCCTCGTTCCTGAGACGGTCAGCGAGTTCATTATCCAGCAGGACCTCACCGTCCTCGTGCCCGGCCCCCTTGAGCCAGACACACACCGCACCCTCGCATCCTTAGCAGACCTCGAATCCCCGGGCCTAGCCAGCGTGTACCGCATCAGTGAGTCCACCATCCGCCGCGGCATGGACCAGGGCCTCACCGCCCAGGAAATGACCGACTTCTTGGAAAAGCATTCCCCGACGGGCGTGCCGCAGGCGTTGGAGTTTGCCATCGGGGACGTCGCCAAGCGCCATGGCACCCTCCGCAGTGGTCCTGCGCTCTCCTATCTGCGCAGCGAAGACCCAGCACTCTTGGAGCTCGCCGTTGCCTCAGTCCCCGGCCTGCGCCTGCTCGCGCCCACCGTGGCGGTATCCCAGCTGCGCGTGGGCGAGCTGCTGGAGAAGCTGCGAGCGAAGGGCCTATCCCCCACCCCGGAGGATGAATCCGGCGCTTCACTTACCGTCGCCCCCGAGCCTTACCTTTTGCCCACGCCCCGCACGAAGCCCGGCAAGCGCGAGCCCGCCTCGGTGGATGACGCCGTGCAGACCCTGCGGACATCAACGCAGAACCCAAGCGCAAAGAAGGAAGAAGAACCGGATCCCCTCACGCTCGCCCGCGCCGCCGCGCGCTTCCACGCCGATATCGTGATCTCCTATGCCGATAAAAGCGGCGATCTCCGCACCGTGACCGTGAAACCATTGTCGGTGGAAGGCGGCTACATTGATGCCCTAGGCTCAGCGGGCAAACCCGTGCGCTTCCCGGTTCACCGCATTTCCTCCGTCCGCTTCGCCGACAGGGATTAAATCTTTCCCTGACGCCCAGAGTAGAAAGGCCTCATCATGCCCGGACCACTCATCGTCCAATCGGACAAGACCGTCCTCCTCGAGGTGGATCACCCGCAGGCCAGTGAGGCACGCGCAGCCCTCGCGCCTTTTGCCGAGCTGGAGCGCGCGCCCGAGCACATTCACACCTACCGCATCACCCCACTAGCCCTGTGGAATGCCCGCGCCGCCGGGCACGATGCCGAGCAAGTCGTCGACGTTCTGGAGAACTACTCCCGCTTCCCGGTGCCGCAGGCGCTGCTGATCGACGTCGCCGAGACCATGTCGCGCTACGGCCGCGTGCGCCTGCTGGCCCACCCAGCCCACGGTCTCATCCTCGAATCGGACGAGCCCGTCATCCTGGAGGAGCTCACGGGCACCAAGAAAGTCAGCGAGCTTCTGGGCCCGCGCATTGACGACAACACCATCGCCGTACCGCCATCCGCACGCGGGCGGCTGAAACAAGAGCTGCTCAAGGCCAGCTGGCCCGCCGATGACCGCGCCGGCTACGTCGACGGCGAATCCCACCCCATCGCGCTGAGCACGGAGGAGGTGGACTGGGAGCTTCGGGATTATCAGCAGTATGCCGCCGAATCCTTCTGGTCCGGTGGCTCCGGCATCGTGGTCCTGCCCTGTGGCGCGGGCAAAACCATCGTGGGTGCTGCCGCCATGGCCAAAGCACAGGCCACCACGCTCATCCTGGTGACCAACACCGTGGCCGGGCGCCAATGGCGCGATGAACTACTGCGCCGCACCAGCCTCACGCCGGAGGAAATTGGCGAGTACTCGGGTGAGAAGAAGGAGATCAAACCCATCACCATCGCCACCTACCAAGTGGTCACGCGCAAGACCAAGGGCGAATACCGCGCACTCGAGCTCTTCGATTCCCATGACTGGGGCCTTATCATCTACGACGAAGTCCACCTCTTGCCCGCCCCCGTATTCCGCATGACCTCCGACTTGCAATCGCGCCGCCGCTTGGGGCTGACCGCCACGCTCATCCGCGAGGACGGCCGCGAGGGCGATGTCTTTTCGCTCATCGGCCCCAAGCGTTATGACGCGCCGTGGAAAGAACTGGAATCCGCCGGATATATCGCCACCGCGGACTGCGTCGAGGTGCGCGTGGACATGACGCAGGAGGAACGCCTGCTCTATGCCACCGCACAAGCTCGGGAGCGCTATCGGATTGCGGCATCGGCAGGCGCGAAGCTGCGGGCCGTCGACAAGCTGCTGAAGAAACATGCAGGCCAGCAGGCACTGATCATCGGCGCCTACGTGGACCAGCTGGAGGAGCTCGGTGAGCACCTCAACGCACCGGTAATCGACGGCAAGACCTCCACCGCCAAGCGCGAAAAGCTCTTCCAGCAATTCCGCGAGGGCGAGCTTCCCACCCTCGTGGTGTCCAAGGTGGCGAACTTTTCCATCGACCTTCCCGAGGCTGCCCTGGCCATCCAGGTCTCCGGCACCTTTGGTTCCCGCCAGGAAGAGGCGCAGCGCTTGGGCCGCCTGCTGCGCCCGAAGAAGGACGGGCAGGAGGCCACCTTCTACACTCTGGTGGCGCGCGAATCGATCGACGCGGAATACGCCATGCACCGCCAGCGCTTTTTGGCCGAGCAAGGTTATGCCTACCGCCTAGTCGACGAAGTAGACTTGTGAGCTGATGAAGATTTTCAAGTTTGAAGTCAACGAAGACTTTGCCAAGAAGAACAACGAGCTCCTCCGCGATTCCTCGCGCCTGCGCAACTCTGGCCTCGTCATGGGCCTCGTGCTTATTATCGGCGCGATTGCCATCTATTTTGGAATCGACCCCGTCTGGCGCATCACGCTGGCGGTCGGTATGGCGCTCTTCGGCATCTTTTGCGCCGTCATCGGTGTCTTGGCTTCGAGCAAGGTTGGCTCTGCCCAGAAGCTCTACGACTCCTATCCGCTAGCCCCCGCGGTCGTCGCGGAGGTCAACGAGCGCGACATGGTCCTCATGGCTTTGGTAAATACCAATGTTGACCCGAAGGCACCGCCGCGGTGGGGCGCGTGCTTGCGCACGGTCACCAGTATCCCGGGTATCAAGCGCACCGTGGGCACCAAGGTCCCGGTGGCCGCGGTCTCCGGCCAGCGCAGCTCAAGCGATAAAGACCACTGGCAGCAGATCACTCCCATGCCGATTGCCTGGGGCACCCCGGATGCGGAAACCGTGACGATTGCCCGCAAGTCCATTCCGGAGGATCAGTGGCAGCGCCTCGAGCGCGCACGCAAGCGTCTGACCGATGTGAAGGCTACAAAATACGATCTACTGGTGCTCTAAATGACTGTTGAGAGACTACAAGAATTTGGCGAAACCATCTTCGCCACCATGACCGCGCTCGCCGCGGAGAATGACGCGGTAAATCTGGGACAGGGTTTTCCTGATAGCGATGGCCCGCAGCGCATGCTGGAAATTGCCCAGGAGAACATCGCCGGCGGCAACAACCAGTACGCTCCCCTGCGCGGGTCCCAGAGCTGCTCAGCGCCGTCGCGGAGACCTACTCTGTGCCGCAGGATCACGTCGTAGTCACCGCCGGTGCCACCGAGGCCATCACCGCCACGGTGCTTGGCCTAGTGGAGCCCAGCCACGAAGTCATTGTCCTCGAGCCTTACTACGACGCCTACATCGCCGCCATCGCGCTTGCCGACGCCACCCGCGTCCCCGTCCCATTGAAAGAATCCGGGAACAGCTGGGACATCAATGTCGATGCGGTTCGAGCGGCCGTGACGGATAAGACCGCCATGGTCATCATCAACACCCCGCACAACCCGACCGGCTCGGTCTTCTCCCGCGAAGCACTCACCGAGCTCGCCGAGCTCTGCGTGGAGGAGGACCTCCTCGTATTAGCTGACGAGGTCTACGAAAACCTCACCTTCGGCACCGACCACGTCAGCATCGCCTCCCTGCCGGGAATGGCTGAGCGCACCGTCACGGTGTCATCTGCCGCCAAGTCTTTCAACTGCACCGGGTGGAAGACCGGCTGGGCCATTGCGGAGCCAAAGCTTCTCGACGGCGTCATCAAAGCCAAGCAATTCACCACCTTCGTCTCCACCACGCCCTTCCAGCCGGCCGTGGCCCATGCACTGCGCTATGAACAGGAATGGCTGGACGGCATGGTGTCTGAGCTTGCAGAGTGCCGCAGCATCCTTGTAGAAGGCCTCAAGCAGCTTGGCTTCCACGTGCATGACACCGGCGGCACCTACTACGTGGTTGCCGATATCTCCTCTACCGGTTTAAACGGCATCGATTTCTGCATGCAGCTGCCCGAAACAAAGGGCGTAGCCGCCATCCCGCTGGCCGCCTTCACGGACAACCCCGAGCCATGGAAGCACAAGGTGCGCTTCGCCTTCTGCAAGCGCCCCGAGGTCATCCGCGAGGCCGTGCGGCGTCTAACTGCAGAGTCCTAAGAATTCAGGCTCCTGCACATGCCCACCACACCAAAGTCCTATTCCGAGCTGACTGATCAGATCCAGCGCCAACTCGACTCGATCGTCGACATGGCCGTTCAGGTAGATCGCTCAGGCGTGACACACGTTCCCCTTCGTAGTCGCTGGACCGTTGCGGGGCTTCTGAACCATCAGCGGTACGTCATCCGGTTTTGGATCGCAAATGTTGTGGTAGGCGCTGATCTTCCGGTCCCGTGGACCGACGACTCTCCACATGAAGACTGGAACGCGGATCCCGAGGTCACGGTCGAGACCTTCGTCGATGCCCTTCGACAGGAGTGGGAAGATGCCTTGTCTTTGCTTGCAACGTATCCACCGGGAGAGCCTGCATCCCAAGCTGACGAGGACGGCAGGCACCCCACTGTCGACTGGGTGTTGTCCCATCTACTGGCCGAAGTATCCAGGCACGCCGGACACATGGATGCCGTTTGCGAGATACTCGAGCTTTCACCCGTCGATTAACATCCACACGCCGGTGACTGGCACAGTGCCTCCGCGCTGACATGGGTTGGAGGACTTCCTGAGAATGAAGGGGCATGCTGCACCTCCAGCCCTAGTACCGTCCTAGTCTTTAGGAGAACCGGGTTCTACAATCAGCGCGAGTCCCGAAGCAAGGTCTGCCAACAACTGCTTCGCCGAGTCCACAGGAGCATTGAGGTAGTCGATCGTCAGCCCGTTGACCAGTGCAGTGACAAGACGAGCACCTTGCTCAGGAGACAGTCCTCGGGCCAGCTTTCCGAAACGTTGCGCTGCTTCGAGACCTTCAGACACGCGCGCCCGAAACTTCGTCACCTCGGCGTCGTATAAGTCAGCCAGCCATTCGCGCGTCGAGGCAGCAGCTCCCACTATGACCCACACAGCGGAATCCTCGCGCTGGACAGGTCCAATTGGCAAGAGTTCAGCCAGGCGACCGTGGAACGCTACGTGAAAATCCGTCGCATCGGTTTGAGTAAGGGCCCGCGACTCCTGGCGCTGCAACGACCTGAAAAAAGCTTTCGCGATGATGTCGTCCCGTTTACCCATCTGGTACTGGACAGTCCCAGGCGCGACGCCAGCCTCAGTGGCGACGTTGCGCACGCTCAGGGCATCGAGACCCTGGCTGACCATCACTCGAATGGCAGCATCAGCGATCACTGCGGCGGTACCGGTGATGGGTGTGTTGCGATCAACGGACATGGAGCTCCAATCTTGCGTAGCTCAGATGCAATGAGCCATTCATAAGTGTAGTTGCACTCGCGCATTGCGCCTCGTACAATCGTACCAAGCCCGCGATTAATACAAACGTACGACGCTGGATTGAAGCCTCTTGCGAATCTAAGGTCAACTCCCGCAAACACCCGACTACTGGAGAATTCCATGTCAGACTTCCTTCCCCTTGCTGGCCTTGCACTCGTAGATAGTTTGAGTGCAGGAACCCTTGTCATTCCTATTGCACTGATTGTTATCTGGCGACGAGTACGTTTAGGCCTATTGGGCACCTATCTCGCTACGATCGCCACGGCCTACTGCGGCCTTGGTATTGCGCTTCTATTAGGGTTCGATGCGGCAGTATCGAGACTTTCTGGCGTAAGCGAGACTGATTGGTTCCGGTGGGTGACGCTTGTACTGGGCGCGGGGCTTTTCATCTTCGGTGTGTTCTCGCCAAACCCCAAAAAGCCCGCGGCCACGCAGACTACCAACGGCGAGGTGTCGAAGAGTCGGGTTTCTCGCCTTGCACGGGGCGCGTCACTGAGTGCGACCGGCATGGTGGGGCTTGCGCTAGGTGCTGCCGTCGTCGAGGCTGCGACTATGTTGCCTTACCTGGGCGCAATGGGAATTATCCAGTCTATGTCTTTCGGGTTTAGCGGCAAGGTCGCGCTTATTGCGGGTTACTGCATCATCATGGTCCTACCGGCAACTCTTATGGCTGCCATTGCAGGCGCAGCGGGGCCGGCTATTTTTCCTCGTCTGGAGCGCGCCATCCGTCGGCTGGAGTATGAGGCGAAAGTGACGTTGCTGTGGATCGCGGCAATTGTGGGAGTCTACATGGCGGCATCGAGTGCACAAGGGCTCGGATTGATCGGTTGAGTGCCAGGTTGAACGTTGAGCGATAGCGCCGATTGAAGACCCCTTCCTGCAGCGCTAGCCCCCGGCCCGTCATAACGGCGGCCGAGGGCGGACCTGACCCCTGTTTGGTAGACACCTGATATCCAGCCCGGTTGGGTTGGGAAGAAAGGTAATCTACCACCATGCCTAGGTACTCCGAACAGTTCAAACGTGATGCTGTGGCCCTCTACGAAAACAATGAGGACCTCTCACTTCACGCGGCTTCAGTAGAGCTTGGAGTCAATCGTTCCTCACTTTATTCCTGGATCAAGCAGTACGGCACCGGCAAACGCGCCCGCACGAAGACCCTGCGTGACAACGCCCAGGCGACCACTGATTCTGAACGGATCCGCCAGCTAGAAAAAGAGGTCTCTAAGCTGCGCGAAGAACGTGACATCCTGCGCAAGGCCGCGAAGTATTTTGCTTAAAGAGACACGCTGGTAATCCGCTTCCAGTTTGTCTACGACTACCGAACCGAATACTCGGTCAAGCGGATGTGCCACGTGTTAAAGCTCAATCGCTCCTCGTTCTACAAATGGGTCAACACCCGCGAAAAACGCAGGTTAAAGACGTGTTCCGATGCCCTTATTGGTGCACGAATCAAGACCATCTTCGATGATGAGCACGGGCTTTATGGTGCTAAACGCATCGCTGCAAGCCTCAACGACGATACGGACTTTCCCCCGATCAACCACAAGAAGGTCGCACGCATTATGAAATCCATGGGACTGAAAGGCTTTAGTAAACGGCGTCGATGCATCACCACCAGGCGCAAGCCTGGCCACCGAGTCATGCCCGATTTAATAGGCCGCAAATTCACAGCTGACAGGCCAAACCACGTCTACGTAGGCGATATCACCTACCTGCCGTGTAAGGGCGGCAAGAACATGTACCTAGCCACGGTCATCGACGCCTACTCGCGCAAACTCGTCGGCCATGCACTCGCCGATCACATGCGGGTATCACTAGTTATCGAAGCTTTATCTCATGCAAGGAAAGTCCGCGGAAGCCTGAAAGGGGCAATTTTCCATTCCGATCACGGCAGTGTGTACACCTCACAAGCATTTAGGGACCACTGCGCCCAGCTTGGCGTGCGCCAATCCATGGGCGCGGTGGGAACGAGTGCCGATAATGCCCTGGCAGAATCGTTTAACGCCACCCTAAAGCGTGAAGTTCTGCGTGATCGGAAAGTCTTTGACAATCCCATCAGCTGCCGCCAAGAAGTCTTCCGATGGTGCATGCGCTACAACACGCGCAGACGACACTCCTGGTGCAACCTTCTAGCCCCCGATACCTTCGAAGCACTCACATCAACTACACTGACCCAAGCAGCATAGCTAACCCCCGACGTGTCTACTTTCCGGGGGTCAGGCCCGTTCGGTAGTCATAGACAAACTGGAAGCGGATTACCAGCGTGTCTCTTCGGCAAAATACTTCGCGGCCTTACGCAGGATGTCACGTTCTTCACGAAGCTTAGAGACTTCTTTTTCTAGCTGGCGGATCCGTTCAGAATCAGTCGTCGCCTGGGCGTTGTC